>NC_020126.1:8572500-8895000 GCF_000331735.1 Myxococcus stipitatus DSM 14675
GCTCCGCCACGGACAGCACGCTCTCCGCCTTCTGCGCGGCCAGCATGGAGGTCTGCTTGATCTCCTGCGCCGTCACCTGCGTCTCCTGCAGCGCGGCGGCCTGACGGGAGATGGTCTGCGCCTGCTCGGTGGACGAGGTGTTCAGGTGCTCGGTCGACTGCGTCAGCGCCTGCGCCGCCTGCTGGAGGTTCAGCGTCACCTCGCGCAGCCGGGCCACCATCTGCGCGAAGGAGTTGGCGAGCCGGCCCACCTCGTCGCCGCTCTTCACCTGGATGGGACGGGTGAGGTCTCCGGACTCGACGATGTGGCTGGTGACCTCCGTCAGCTCGCGCATGGGCCGCACGATGCTCCGCCCGAAGGCCGCCGCCACGGCCACGCCCAGCGCCACCAGCAGCGCCGCGAAGCCCACCATGCGCCAGTGCAGCTCCGACACCACGTCGTCGATGTGGTCCCGGGAGATGCCCACGTGCACCTTGCCCAGCCGGCCACCGGCCACCGGGGCCATCACGTTCATCGCGCGCAACTGCTTGCCGCCGGACTCCACCTCCAGGACCGAGCCCCAGCCGGTCTGCTCGCTCACGTCGCCTTGGTGCGCGGTGGCCACCTTCAGCGAGTCGGGGAACGCGCCCGGCAGCGTGTGCGCCACGACATTGCCGGAGACGTCCGTCAGGAAGACGTACGAGACGTCCTCGGTGTCTCGCATCACGTCCAGCATGGGCTGGAGCGCGGCGACACCCGCCGCCACGCCCTGCTCCGCGGCCACGGCGAGGTGACGGGAGAGCAGCTTGCCCTCGCCCATGTGGGCGTTGACCAGGTCGCTCTCCAGGCGCCGCGTGGCGATGCCGGTGAGCATGGCGGCCACCGTGGCGCTGACGAGCGTGGTGACGAGGACCAGCTTCGGCGCCAGTCCCAGCGACTGCCGGAACTGCTGGCCCAGCTGCGTGGTGAAGGAAGTCTGTTCGGAGCTCACGGCATCACCACCCGGAAAAACCGCGGGACGACACCCGCGCGAGCGCGGGGCCAGGACCTACGACTCGAGACAAGCAACCGGCGACTCATCGCCCCACCCCACCCTCGCCCCGCCCGCCTCCGGCGCGGAAGTTGAGCGGCACACAGCTCTGGAGGAGGAGCTCCGGCAGGGAAGACAGCGGCACGCCCTGGTCCGTCGCGCGAATCTCCAGCGCCGCGCGCGGCATGCCGTAGACGACGGAGGTGGCCTCGTCCTGGGAGAAGGTGACGCCGCCCGCCTTGCGGATGGCCAACAGGCCCCGCGCGCCGTCCTCGCCCATGCCGGTGAGCACCACGCCGCCGCTGCGCCGGCCGAAGGCCTGCGCCAGCGACGCCAGCAGGACGTCGCCGTTGGGGCACGGCCCGCCTCGGCTGGGCTGCATCCGCGCCAGGCCCGTGGAGTCCACCAGGAGGTCCTGGCCGTCCTGCGGGAAGTACACCCGCCCCGGCTCCAGCCGCTCGCCGTCCCGGGCCACATCCACCGTCAGCGTCGTCACCTGGGACAGCCACCGCACCATGCCCTGGGTGAAGCCCACGGTGATGTGCTGGGCGACGAGCAGCGGCACCGGCAGGTCCTTGGGCAGCTTGGACAGGAGCTCCGCCAGCGCGGGCGGGCCCCCGGTGGAGGCCACGATGCCGAACACATCCACCCGCGCGCCGATGGGCGGCGGCGTCACCGCGCCCGTGCGCGCGCGGCGGGAGATGACGGGCACCTCAGCCATGAGGCACACCGAGTGGGCCAGGTCCTTGCCCCACCGGCGCAGCTCCTCCACGTTGGTGACGTTGGGCTTGCCGATGAGCTCCAGCGCGCCGGCGCTCATGGCCTGGAAGCCCAGGTCCACGCCGCGCTGCTCGGCCACCGCGCTCACCACCAGCACCCGCGCGGGGGACTGGGACATGATGGCCGCGATGGCGGCCGGCCCGTCCAGGCCCGGCAGCAGCAGGTCCATGGTGATGACGTCGGGGCGCAAGAGCCGCGCGAGCTGGACGGCGCGGTTGCCATCTCCCGCGCGACCGACGACCTCGATGCGAGGGTCCTCGGTGAGCAGGGCCGTCAACGTGTTGGCCATGGTGGGCGAGTCATCCACCACCAGCACGCGAATGGGGCGACGGTTGTTCACGCGCGCCCTCCCCTGCGGCTCATCACGTCGAGCACCTCCGCGAGCAGCCGACCCGCGGCACACTCGCGCTTGCTGAGATATCCATCCGCTCCCGCAGCCATGCCCCGCTCACGCGCCGCCGCGCTGTCGTGCGCGGAGACGAGGATGACGGGCAGCGACGCCGTCTCGCGCTTCTCCCGCAATCGGGCGATGAGCTGTGTGCCGTCCATCTCTTCCATGTCCAGGTCGCAGATGACGACGTCGTAGGTGTCCGTCTGGAGCCGGTCCAGCGCCCGCGCCCCGCTGGCCGCCAGGTGCACGCTGAAGCCACCTGCCTCCAGCATGGCCCGGTGCAGCGCGCGCGCGGTGAGCGAGTCGTCCACCACCAGCGCCCGGCGCTGCGCCGTCACCGTCGTCTGGCCCGTCTCCGTCACCAGCCAGTCCGGCCGGCAGATGAGCAGCAGCTCGCCTCGGCTCAGCGTCGCCGCGCCCTGCCAGGCCGGGACGTCCCGGACCTCCGAGGGCAGCGGCCGGATGACCAAATCCCTGTCACCCACCACCGCGTCCACCCCCAGCGCCACGCGCTTGCCTCCGCTCTGCACGATGAGCAGCGGCTGGCCCTCCGCCGGAGGCGCCGAGGCCCGCAGGCCCAGCCGCGCGCCCAGGTCCACCACCTGCAACAGCTGCCCTTGGTACTCCAGGTGCGCCTTGCGCTTGCCGATGCGCAGCGAGTCCGCGCGCGCCAGCTGCGTGGCCTCCACCGCGAGCATCGGCAGGCCCACCAGCTGCTCCAGCGCGCGCACCACCAACACCGGCGAGCTGCCCAGGTCCACCGGCAGCGTCATCACGAAGCGCGTGCCCTGGCCCTGCGCGCTGTTCACCTCGATGCGGCCCTGCAGCGCCTCCACCGACGCACGCACGGCGTCCAGGCCCACGCCTCGGCCGGAGGTGTCCGTCACGTCGCTGCGCGTGCTGAAGCCCGGCCGGAAGATGAGGTCTCGCAGCTGGTTGTCGTTGAGCCGGTCGCCCTCGTCGGAGGACAGGAGGCCGCGCGACTCGGCCACCTTGCGCACCCGCGTCACGTCGATGCCCGCGCCGTCGTCCGCGCACTCCAGGAACAGGAGGTTGCCCTGCTGCTCCACGCGCAGCGTGAGCGCGCCCTCGTGGTGCTTGCCCGCCTTCTCGCGCGCGGACGGCATCTCCAGCCCGTGGTCCACCGCGTTGCGCAACAGGTGCACCAGCGCGCCCTGCAGCTTCTCCAGGAGGCGCCGGTCCAGCGACAGCTCCGAGCCCACCACCGACAGCCGGGCCTCCTTGCCCAGCTGCCGCGACAAGTCCCGCACCATGCGCTGGAGCGGGTCCAGGATCGTGCGCACCGGACGCGTGGTGATGGCCTTGAGGCCCTCCTCCAGCGCGTCGACGATGTCGCTCGTCTCCTCGCCATCGGTGCGCAGCAGGCGCGCCGTGCCGGAGAGCAGCGTGCGCGCCTCCGCCGTCTCCGCCAAGAGCCCCTGCCGGGCCAGCACCGTCACCACGCGCTCCAGCTCGCGGCCTCGCTCCTCCACGCGCAGGCGCACCTCGCGCAGCCGCTCCACCTCGCGCATCAGCGCCGTCACCTGCCGCGCGCCCACGCGCCAGCCCGTGTCCGCCGACTCCGGCAGCGCGTCCGGGTTCATCGCCAGCGCGCCGTCCGGCGACGCCTCCTCCTGCGCGCCCAGGGGCGACACCGCCGCGTCCGCGGGGACGCTCGCGCTCACCTGTTCCGGCGCGGGCCCCTCCGCCACCAGCTGCGCCAGCGCGGCGGCGGGGTCCGGCAGCGCGTCACCGCGTCCGTCCGCGTGTGCCTGCGCGCGCAGCATGAAGAGGTCCAGGCCGTGCAGCAGCACGTCCACCACGGACCGGGGCATCTTCCGCGCGCTGGCCTTGAGCGGCGCGAGCGCGTCCTCGAGCTTGTGGGCGATGTCGCCCAGGTCCTGGAGCCCCAGGCTGGACGCGCTGCCCTTGAGGGTGTGCAGGTGGCGGCCCAGCCGGACGTAGAGCTTGCCGAGCGCGGCCGCGTCCAGGCCCTCGCGCTCCAGCTCCAGCAGGTCCATGGTGACCTTCTGGATGACCTCCTGGGCCTCCACGGCGAAGCCCGTCACCAGGCCTTGCAGCATCGGGTCAACGGGCATTGCGTCCTCCCGTCGAGCGCACGGCGAACAAGCGCTTGAGGTCGATGAGGTGGATGAGCTGCCGGTCGTGCGTGAAGACCTCCGTCACCGGCCCCTCGGCCCGCACGCGCGCGGCCTCCACCGCGCTCATCGGCAGCGTGGTGGGCCGGGGAATGGCCTCGCAGTCCAGCGCGCACAGCTCGCCGTCGCCGCGGTCCACCACCAGCAACACCGCCGGGTCCTGCCGCCAGCCGTGCCCGCCCAGCATCGACGCCAGGCTGAGCGCGGAGAGCACCTGGCCCTGGAAGCGCAGCACGCCCACGACGTGCGGCGCGGACAAGGGCACCGGCGTCACCATCCGCAGGGGCAGCGCCGCGCGCAGCATCTCCAGCGACAGCGCGTAGCGCTCCTCGCCCAGGGGGAACTCGGCAATCCAGTGCACCGCCTCCTCGACGGTCGTCTCGGCCTGCTCCCGCAGGCGCGACGCGCGGCGCTCCAAGAGCTCCGCGGCCTCCTGTGCCTGGGCCTCTTCCATGCTCCGGGGAAGGATTTTCATTCGAGCGCCCCCTGGTTGAGGTAGGCGTCGGCGGACGCCTGATAGAACCGCGCCGGCAGCGCCTCCGGCCCATCCACGAGCTGGTCCGGCGCCAGCCGCTCGGCGCGCATGCGCAGGGCGCGCATCAGCGGAACGGCCGCCTCTCGCGCGCCGGAGCGCTCACGCAACAGCGCCAGCTCCAGCAGGCCCGGCAGGTAGTCGGGAGCCTGACGCACCAGCGACTCCAGCACCGCCAGCGCCCCGTTCGCGTCGCCTTCCTCGATGCGCTCCAGCGCATCCAGGTGCAGCCGCGCGGGCGGCGGAGGCGGCGTCACCTGCGCGGGCACGGGCGGGGGCGCGGCCTTCGGCCTGCGCACGGGAATCACGGGTGGAGCCACGCGCTCCATCACCCGAGCCACCGGCGCGGGCGTGGCGGACTCCCCCGGCCCCAGCAGGCGGAACGCCTGGAGCTCCGGAGGCCCCTCGCGGACCATGCCCGCGGGGACCCGGTCCGCCTCCACCGCGCCCAGGAAGAGCAGCCCGCCGGGGTTGAGCGTCCGCGCGAGCAGCGCGATGGCCGCGTCGCGCGCGGCCGGGGAGAAGTAGGTCAGCACGTTGCGGCAGAGGATGAAGTCGAAGCGGCCGAAGCGCTCGGGCAGCGGCGCCAGCAGGTTGGACTGCGCGAAGGAGGTGATGCGGCGCACGACGGGAAGAATCGTCACCTGCCGGTCCGCCCCATCCAGGTAGAGCGGGAACAGGCGCGGCGCGGACTCGCGGCGGGACCAGGTGCCGTAGGAGGCCCGGCGCGCCGTCTCCAGGCTGGCCTCGTGCAGGTCCGTGCCCATCACCTCCACCGGGAAGCCGTGGGCGACGGAAGCCTGCAGCGCCGCGGCCAGCGAGTACGCCTCTTCGCCCGTGGAGCAGCCCGCGCTCCAGCCGCGCAGCGCCAGCGCGCCTCGCCGCAGCGCCGCGGGCACGCCCTCCTGGGAGATGTAGCGGAAGTGCTCCGGCTGCCGGAAGAAGTACGTCTCCCCCACCAGCGCCGCGCGCACCAGCGTGTTGGCCAGGGGCGACTGGGGGAACAACATCTCCCCCAGCAGGTCCGCGGACGAACGGCCTCGCGCCAGCTCACCGCGCACCACGCGCTCCATGGCCTCCGCGGCGATGGCGTCCTCGCGGAAGCCCGTGATGGATGACACCACTTCCCGCGCCCGGGACAGAAGCCGCGGGTCAAGCTCTGCGCTCATGCGCTCCGCCCGGCCTCCGCGGCCTCCACCATCTTCGGCAGCTCGCGCAACAGCCCACGCCCCACGAACACCTTCGGGTCCAGGATGGGCAACAGCCGCCCGCCCACGCGCAACATGCCCACCAATCCCTCGCGCAGCGGGCCATGGTCCGCCCCTCCCACGCGCTCCCTCCGGTCGATGTCCGCCGCCCCGAACTCCTCCGGGTCCTTCACCGTGTCCACCGCGAGCGCCAACGCCACGCCCTCCACCTGGATGACCACCAGCATCCGCTCCACGCGCGGCAGCGTGTGCTCCACGCCCAGGCGCCGCGCCACGTCCAGCACGCACAGCGCCTCGCCCCGGACCTCCACGTACTCGCGCAGGTACGAGGGCGCCGTGGGCAGCGGCCGCGTCGCGGGCTGCAGGAGCACCTCGCGCACCGAGTCCAACGGGATGGCGAACTCCAGCGTGCCCACCGTCACCCGCAGCACCAGCAGCGAGCCGGTGCGCGCTCGGCGGCGGGAGCTGGCCAGGGCCTCGCCCACCGCGAAGAGCAGCTCGTCCGCGCGGAACGGCTTGGCCAGGAACGTCTCCGCGCCCAGCCCCAGGCACGCCTCCGCGCGCGACTTCTCCGAGGAGATGATGATGACGGGGATGTCCGCCGTGGCGGGGTCCGCCTTCATCCGCTGGAGGACCTCGTCACCGTCCATCTCCGGCATGGACAGGTCCAACAGCACCGCGGCGGGCTGCAGCCGGGAGACCTTGTCCAGCGCCTCGCGGCCGTTGCTGGCCGTGTGGATGGTGTAGTGGCCGGAGAGGATGGCGCGCTCGAGCGCCAGGATGGCGTCGCTGTCGTCGACGAGCAGCAGGGACGGCAGGCTCACGGCATCAGGCCTTGGACAGGAACTGACGGACGGTCTCCGTCAGCTCGTGGTGGGACACCGGCTTCTGGATGAAGGCATTGGCGCCCGCCTCCGTGCCGCGCTGGCGCAGGTCCACGCTCTTCTCCGCCGTCAGCAGCAGGATGGGCACCGAGCGCAGCTGCGCGTTGCGGCTGGCCCGCACCTCCTTCACGAAGGTGATGCCATCCATCCCCGGCATGTTGATGTCGGCGATGACCAGGTTGACGGGAACGAGCTGGAGGATTTTCAGGGCGCGCGCCGCATCGTCCGCCTCCAAGGCCTCGACCCGGAGGTTCATGAGGTAGATCTTGACGATGTTCCGAACGGTCGGGCTGTCGTCCACCAGCAAGACCTTGGCGCTGTTGGTGCTGTTGGTGCTCACGGTGCCACGGCTCCTGCGCACGGGGCCGCCCAACGCGGGTCACCCCTGCGATACGTTGGAGACTCTACCGTGAGGGCTCCCACGGGAGAAAGCAGGACACCCGCCCACTCCGACAAAGGTGGGCAGGTGCCGAATGACCTGGGGCTGCTCGAGCCCTCGGCCTACGGGCTGGGCGGCTTGGTCGCCGCCGGAGGAGCACCTTCCGCCGCCTCGGGGGGCACTGGCGGTGCGCCAATGGCGTGGTAGCCACCGTCCACGTGGATCATTTCGCCCGTGGTGGAGGGCAGCCAATCCGACAGCAGGGCACACGCGGTCCGGGAGACCATGTCGTGGCTCGTCTTGGAGTTCCAGCCCAGGGGCGCCTGCTGACCCCAGTACTGCTCCAGCACCTTGAAGCCAGGGATGCCCTTGGCCGCCATGGTGGACAGCGGCCCCGCGGCCAGCGCGTTCACCCGGATGCCCTTGGGGCCCAGGTCCCGCGCCAGGTAGCGCACCGTGGACTCCAGCGCGGCCTTGCACACCCCCATCCAGTCGTAGATGGGCCACGCCACGCGGTTGTCGAAGTCCAGCGTCACGATGGAGCCGCCCGGCGGCATCAGCGGCGCGCACGCCACGGCCAGCTCCTTGAGGGAGAACGCCGAGATGCGGAACGCCGTCTGCACACTCTCCCAGGGCGTGTTGAGGAAGTTGCCGCCCAGGGCGTCGTCCGGGGCGTAGGCGATGCCGTGCAGCACGCCGTCCACCCGGTCCCAGCGCTTCTGGATCTCCCCCGTCAGCGCGGCGAAGTGCGCGGGGTTGGTCACGTCCAGCTCCAGCACCTCGATGCCCGGCTTGAGCCGCTTCGCGCTGCGCTCCGTGAGCGACAGGGCCCGGCCAAAGCCCGTCAGGAGGATCTCCGCGCCCTGCTCGAGCGCGTGCTCGGCGATGCCGAAGGCGAGGGACTGGGGCGTGAGCACCCCGGTGATGAGCAGCTTCTTGCCCTTAAGCAGCATGTAAACCGCCTCGTGGGAGGGGAAGGTTGAAGAGCGGGCTGTCTAGCACTCCTTTCGACCGAAACGGGACGAAACGGGCGCGGGGAGTCCCCGGGTGTCAGGGTCTTCCCATCCTGGGAAGGAAGGGACCTTCCGGCCCTGGGATTTCCGAGGTGAAGCTGGGCTCAACAGGAGCATGAATCCACCTGCTCCGCTCAAACCGCCCCCGGCCCTGCTATGCCTCCGGTAGGCCACAAAGATGCCTTGAAAAACCCCCAACGGGGCGGCCTTCCAGTAAAAGACGACACGCCATGGCGAACTTCCAGGACACGTTCCTTTCCGGCGCCAACATCGACTTCATCGAGGGGCTCTATGCCCGCTACCTCGAGGACCCCTCCAGCGTGGACGCGAGCTGGCGGGAGGTCTTCGAGCGGAACGATGGTGCCGGCCGTCCCATCTTCAACACGAAGCTGCTGGAGGTGCCCGCGCCGGCCGTTCAGCCTGGCAAGAATGGCAAAGCCGCCGCCAAGGAGGCTCCGGCGGCCGCCGCGGCCCCGGCTCCGGCGGCGCCCGCGGCCGCGCCCTCCCAGGCGCTGGAGCTGCAGTCCAAGGTGGACCAGACGCTCTTCGCCTTCCGCCTGCGCGGCCACCTGCGCGCCCGGTTGGATCCGCTGGACCGTCCGCGCCCCGCGCTGGAGCACATCGCGGACGTGGGCATGGTGGATGACGGCCACTTCTCCGCGCGCGAGCGCGAGCAGGAAGTGGAGAGCAGCGGCGCCTTCGAGCAGCAGCGCGTGAAGCTGGGCGACCTGCTCAACCGCCTGCACCGCACGTACACCGGCAGCATCGGCGTGGAGGTCATGCAGATTCTCGACAGCCAGCGCCGCCGCTGGCTGATGCAGCGCATGGAGCACAGCGAGAACCACACCGCGTTCTCCGTGGATGACCAGCGCCACATCCTCACCAAGCTCTCCTACGCGGAGGGCTTCGAGAACTTCCTGCACACGAAGTACGTGGGCGCCAAGCGCTTCAGCCTGGACGGCGGAGAGGCGCTCATCCCCATGATGGACGCCATCGCCGAGGTCGGCGCCAGCCTGGGCCTGAAGGAAGTCGTCATCGGCATGGCCCACCGCGGCCGCCTCAACGTGCTGACGAACATCCTGGGCAAGCAGCCCAGCCAGATCTTCAGCGAGTTCGACGGCCCCAAGGACCCCAAGGCGTACCTGGGCCGCGGCGACGTGAAGTACCACATGGGCTTCTCGTCGGACCACGTCACGCGCCAGGGGAAGAACGTCCACCTGTCGCTGGCCTTCAACCCCAGCCACCTGGAGGCCGTCAATCCGGTGGTCGAGGGCCGCGTGCGCGCCAAGCAGGAGCGCTTCGGCGACACCGAGCGCGTGGGCGTCATGCCGCTGCTCATCCACGGCGACGCGGCCTTCATGGGCCAGGGCGTCGTCGCGGAGACTCTCAACCTGTCGGGCCTCAAGGGCTACAACACCGGCGGCACCCTCCACGTCGTCATCAACAACCAGGTCGGCTTCACCACCGACCCGCATGACTCCCGCTCCTCCATCTACGCCACCGCCATCGCGCAGATGCTGGACATCCCCATCTTCCACGTGAACGGAGATGACCCGGAGGCGTGCGTGCACGTGGCGCGGCTGGCGGCGGAGTACCGCCAGACGTTCCACAGCGACGTGGTCATCGACCTCATCTGTTACCGCCGCTACGGCCACAACGAGGGTGACGACCCGTCCTTCACGCAGCCGGCGATGTACGACCTCATCCGCAAGCACCCGACGGTGCGCACGCTCTACGCGAAGACGCTCGCGGAGCAGTCGCGGATTCCGGCCGAGGAGTCGGAGGCCATCAAGCAGCGCTGCCTCCAGGAGTTCGACGCGGCGCTCGCCCGCGCGCGCCAGGAGAGCCAGTTCAAGGAGCCCAGCGCGCTGGAGGGCCTGTGGAAGACGTACCAGGGCGGCGTGCAGAAGAACGCCCCCCAGGTGAAGACGGCCGTGGAGAAGGCCACGCTGCGCGACGCGCTCCAGCGCCTGTGCGCGCTGCCCGAGGGCTTCCACGTCCACCGCGACGTGGAGCGCACCGTCATCAAGAAGCGCCTGGGCATGCTGGACAGCGAGGAGCTCCAGTGGAGCGAGGGCGAGTCGCTCGCGTACGCCACCCTGCTGGCGGAGGGCCACCCGGTCCGCCTGTCCGGCCAGGACTGTGAGCGCGGCACGTTCAGCCACCGTCACGCGGTGCTGCACGACGTGCAGACGGGCACCGAGTACACGCCGCTGCAGCAGTTCTCCACCGGCCGCGCCCGCTTCCAGGTCGTCAACAGCGCCCTGTCGGAGATGGGCGTGCTGGGCTTCGAGTACGGCTACAGCCTGGACGTCCCGGAGGGCCTGACCATCTGGGAGGCCCAGTTCGGCGACTTCGCCAACGGCGCGCAGATCATCATCGACCAGTTCATCGCCGCGGGTGAGAGCAAGTGGCGCCGGCTCAGCGGCGTGACGCTGCTGCTGCCGCACTCCTACGAAGGCCAGGGCCCGGAGCACTCCAGCGCCCGCCTGGAGCGCTTCCTGGACCTGTCCGCCGAGGACAACATCCAGGTCTGCTACCCCACGACGCCCGCGCAGATCTTCCACCTCCTGCGCCGCCAGGTGCTGCGCCCGGTGCGCAAGCCCCTGGTCATCATGTCGCCCAAGAGCCTGCTGCGCCGGCCGGAGGCCACCAGCAAGCTGGAGGAGCTGGCCACGGGCTCATTCCAGGAGGTCATCCTGGACAAGGTCGCCCCGGCGGGCGTCACGCGCCTGCTGCTGTGCAGCGGCAAGGTCTATTACGACCTCGTGAAGGCCCGCGACGAGCGCAAGGACGACAGCATCGCCATCGTCCGCCTGGAGCAGCTCTACCCGTTCCCGGGTGACGAGCTGGCCAGCCTGCTCTCCAAGCTGCCGAAGCTGACGGAGATGTACTGGGTGCAGGAAGAGCCGAAGAACGCCGGCGCGTGGCACTACATGTTCCCGCGCATGCACGACCTGGTGTCGTCGCGCTCGCAGCCGCAGGTGAAGTTGGGGTACATCGGCCGCGCGGAGGCCGCCAGCCCCGCGACAGGCTTCCCCAAGACTCACGAAATCGAGCAGCAGCTCATCATCGAGGAAGCCATCTTCCGAGGGACCAAGCATGGCCGTTGAACTGAAAGTGCCCCCCCTGGGTGAGTCCATCACCGAGGCCGTCGTCGGCAAGTGGAACAAGAAGGCCGGTGACGCGGTGACGGCGGACGAGCCGCTCGTCGTCCTTGAGACCGACAAGGTCACCATCGACGTGCCCGCTCCCGCGGCCGGCTCCCTGGCCAGCGTCGCCTTCAAGGAGGGCGACAAGGTGCGCGTGGGTGACGTGCTCGGCCTCATCGAGGCCGGTGCCGGCGCTCCCGCCGCCAAGCCCGCCGCCGCTGCTCCCGCCGCCCCGGCTCCGGCTCCCGTGGCCGCCGCCGCGGAGGCCTCGGGGGGCTCGGATGCCCGCATCACGCCGACGGCCCGGAAGATGGCGGAGGAGAACAAGCTGGACGTCTCCCAGCTGAAGGGCAGCGGCACCGCGGGCCGCATCACCAAGGAGGACGTGCTCGGCCAGCTCAACCGCCCGACCGCGCCCTCTCAGCCCGCCGCCCCGGCCACGCCCGCGGGCCCCCGCCCCAACGCCGCCCGCGAGGAGCGCGTGCGCATGACGCCGCTGCGCAAGCGCGTCGCGGAGCGCCTGGTCCAGGCCCAGTCCACCGCCGCCCTGCTCACCACCTTCAACGAGGTGGACATGGGCGAGGTGATGGCCCTGCGCAAGAAGTACAACGACAAGTTCCTCGCGAAGCACGGCGTGAAGCTGGGCTTCATGAGCTTCTTCGTCCGCGCGTCCATCGAAGCCCTCAAGGCCTTCCCGCAGGTGAACGGGGAGATTGACGGCGAGGACGTCATCTTCAAGCACTACTACGACATCGGAGTGGCGGTGAGCGGCAGCCGCGGCCTGGTCGTCCCCGTGCTGCGCAACGCGGACAAGCTGTCCCTGGCGGAGCTGGAGAAGGGCGTCGCGGACCTGGGCACCCGGGCTCGCAACGACAAGCTGGGCCTGGCGGACCTCCAGGGCGGCACCTTCACCATCACCAACGGCGGCATCTTCGGCTCCATGCTGTCCACGCCCATCATCAACCCGCCGCAGACGGGCATCCTGGGCATGCACAACATCGTGGAGCGCCCCGTCGTGCGCGACGGGCAGATTGTCATCCGCCCCATCATGTACGTCGCCCTCACCTACGACCACCGGCTGATTGACGGCCGCGAGGCCGTCCAGTTCCTCGTGCGCGTCAAGGAGTGCATCGAGGACCCGGAGCGTCTGCTGTTGGACGTCTGACGCACCTGACGCGCCGCGCCGAGCAGTCCCAGGGAGGCCCGAGCACATCGAAACTCGGGCTTTCCGGGCCGCTGGCTGGACTTCGGGGCAGGCGTTTCACTACAAATGGACGTGTCTCCCGGTCGTCGGGGGGCGGGAAGAACGGGCGGCTCTCATCACGTCGCCCCGCAAGACTGAAGGAAGAGCAATGGCAACCGGTACCGTGAAGTGGTTCAACGACGCGAAGGGCTTCGGCTTCATCACCCAGGACGGCGGGGGCGAGGACGTTTTCTGCCACCACACCGCCATCAACATGGATGGCTTCCGCACCCTCGCCGAGGGTCAGAAGGTGGAGTTCGAAGTGACGCGTGGCCCCAAGGGCCTTCAGGCGCAGAACGTTCGCGCGGGCTGAGTCGTCGATAGCCAGCATCACCCCTTCCCCGCGAAGGGTGGATGAACTGAGGCCCGGCCCCGCACCAGGGAACCGGGCCTCTTGCTTTGCGGGGCACTGACGCTCGAGGGAAGCCCCCGGGCCGCGCGGGCCCGGGGACCTCAGACCTGAGCGGTTACAGGTTCTTCTTGAAGTGGTTCATCACGGTCTCCCACTGGCGCTCCTTCACCACCGGGTCGGGGACCATGTGCGTCAGGCCGCTGAGCGGCAAGAGCTCGTGCGGCTTGCCCGCGCGGAAGAGCGCGTCGCTGAGCTTGAGCGTGTGGAAGAAGTAGACGTTGTCATCCGCGGTGCCGTGGATGAGCAGCAGCTTGCCGATGGGCGCGTCCTTCTTCGCGTACGTGAGCAGGGAGCTCTTCTCGTACGCCTCGGGGTTCTCCTGGGGCACGCCCAGGTAGCGCTCGGTGTAGTGCGTGTCGTAGTCCAGCCAGTCCACCACGGGGGCGCCGGCGACGGACGCCTTGAAGACGTCCGGGCGCTTGAGGGCGGCGAGCGCGGCCATGTAGCCACCGAAGCTCCAGCCCTGGATGCCCACGCGCTTGATGTCGACCTCGGGCATCACCCGGGCCAGCTCCTGGATGGCCTCCGCCTGGTCATCCAGCGTGGCGGTGACGAAGTCGAACTTCACCGCGCGCTCCCAGTCGTGGCCGCGCAGCGGCGTGCCGCGTCCGTCGAACTTCACGACGAGGAAGCCCTGGTCCGCCATCCACTGCGCCATGAGGTGCGCCGTCATGCTGTGGTGCACGACGGTGGTGGTGGGGCCGCCGTACACCTCGACGATGACGGGCAGCTTCTTGCCGGGCTTGAAGTCGCGCGGGCGGGTGATGGAGGCCCAGAAGCCCTTGGAGCCCACCTGGCGCAGCTCGGTGTTGGGGATGAAGGGCGGCTCCTGCGCCACCTCCGGCAGCTCACCCAGGCGCGTGCCGTCCGCGCGCAGAATCTGGGTCTTGCTCATGCTCTTCAAGCTGGAGGTGTTGACGACGAGCACCCCACCCTCGCTGGAGGCGTAGCCCGTCTCGATGCCCTCCGCCTTGCTGCCCGTCGCACGCTCCGGCGCGCCGCCGTCCTTCACGCGCCACAGGGCGCTCTGCGTGGGGTTGGGGCCGCCGGTGAAGTACAGCGTGCGGTCCTTCTGGACGAAGCGGGCGAGGCCGCGGAAGCCCGCGTCCGGCTTCACCAGGCTGCGCTCCAGCGAGCCGTCCGCCTTGCGCAGCTCGACCTCGGGGCCGCCGTTGCGCTCGGTGTACCAGAGGAAGCCCGCGCCATCGTCCAGCCACAGCGGGAAGTCCTGCTCCAGGTTGAGCCACGCCGAGTCCTTCTCCACCAGCAGCTCGCGCGACTTGCCGGTGGCGGGGTCCACGGCGAGCAGCTGCTGCTCGGTCTGCTGGCGGTTCTGCACCAGCACGGTGAGCGGCCCGCCCTTGGGCCACGTCACGGTGGCCAGGTACGGGTACTTCGCCACGTCCCACTTCACCCACGTCGTCTTGCCGCCGGTGACAGGGGTGACGCCCAGGCGCACCTTCGCGTTGGCCTTGCCGGGGCGCGGATAGGCGAACACCTCGCCGCCGCGCTCGGGGTGCATCACGTCGACGATGGTGAGCTTCTCCACCTCGGACGTGTCCGACTCCGTGTACGCGACGTGCTTGCCGTCCGGGCTCCACCAGTAGCCGGAGAAGCGGCCCATCTCCTCCTGGGCGACGAACTCGGCCACGCCGTTGGACTTCGCGTCGGAGCCGCCCTTGGTGACTCGCTGCTCCTTGTTGCCGTCCACGCTGATTCGGTAGACGTCATTGTCGCGGACGTAGGCGACCTGCTTGCCGTCCTTGGAGAAGCGCGGGTCCAGCACGCCGGCGCCCGTCTTGAGCTCCGTCACCTTGCCCGAGGCGCGCTCCACCACGTAGAGGCGGCCGGACAGGGGGACGAGCAGGCGCGAGCCGTCCTCGGAAATCTGGTACGTCGTGAAGCCTCGGGCGCTGACGCGCATGCGCTCGCGGCGGGCCTTCTCCTCGGGGGTGAGGGTCTCCTCGGAGCCCTTGAGGATGGCCTCGGGGGTCAGGACCTCCTTCGTCTGCCCCGTCGCCACGTCGAACGCGTAGAGCGTCTGCACGTTGGAGGTGGCGGCCGTGCGCAGGAAGAGGACCTGCTTCTCGTCGGGGGTGACCTTCACTCCGACGGGACGGCCGCTCGAGAAGTTACGCGTCTCCGCGAGCTGGCGGAGGAAGGTGTCTTGGGTTCGCTCCGTGGGGGACATGAGGAGGGGCTTTACTTCCTGGGCGAAGGCAGGCGCGCTCACGAACAGGAGCGCGGCGGTAAGGACCTGGCGCATGCGTCGTTGAAATCCCGCGGGAAGCGGGCTCCTTTCACGGAAAGGTGCGGAGCAGCCTACACTCGGCCGCCGCGCAAGCTGAGCAAACGCGCGAGCGCCGTGAGGATTCCCGAGGGATGAAGAACGACCACAACGCCCTGCGCCATCTGCGGCTCGCGGGAGTCATCCGATTGGGACTGGGGGGCGGCCGAGGCCCCACGGACGCCTACGTGTTCGACCCTCACCGGCTGGCGCTCCCCGCCTGGGTGCTCGCACTGGAGGCGGTGGGAGCGCCCGCCCTGCTGGTGACACTCGACCGCCACCTGGACGTGGTGGTGCCCGAGCGCCCGGCGGCCGTGCCGGATGTCTCGGCGGGGCTCAGGGCCCTGGACGAGCACGCTCGGTGGGAGCTGGATGTGCGCAACTACGACCACATCCTCGCGGCGATGGAGGCGGGGATTGTCGGGGACGCCTTGTTGATTGCACGCACGCGGCCTCGCGGCGCCTTCGCGGGAGACACGTACGTGGACACCCGAGGCCGCCCGCACCGGCTCGTCACGGTGTCCACGGTGGACCGCGCCGCGGAGGCGTGGAACCACCCCGCTCCCGGCGACGCGGTGCGCGAGGTGCTGGAGAAGGCGGAGCGGGTGCTGCTCGACGTGGACCTGGACTGCTTCACGTCGCTGAGCGACGCGGACCCGACGACGGTGCTGCCCTGGCCTCGCGCCATCATCCGCGAGTTCCTGCTGCCGGAAGGCTCCGAGCCCTTCTGGGACGCAGTGCTGGAGAAGACGGTGGCGCTGACGCTCGCGCGCGAGCCGCATCACTGCGGCGGACTGCTCGCGGGAGGCGCGCTGTTCCAGGACGCGGCGGAGGTGCTGTTCCGGGAGCTGTTGCGCGTCGAGCCCCCGTGACGTGACTACAGGGGCGAGTCGAGGAAGCCCGGCCGCAGGTCCGTGAGCTGGCCGCCCGCGAACGAGAACCGGCTGCCGATGGGCGGGCGGTCTCCGTTGAGCACGTAGCCGAAGTCGAGGCGGAAGGGCACGACGTTGAACTGCGGGAACAACACGCGCAAGCCCACGCCCACCGACGTCACCATGTCGGGCCTGTCGTTGAACGCGCTGCCCGAGTCGACGAAGAGCACGCCGCCCACGTGCACGGTTTTGATGACCACGGGCGCGGTGCGGTACTCCACGTTCACCAGCAGCATCCGCTTGCCGGAGTACTCATCCGCCGGTGCGCCGCGCAGGCCGTTGCCACCGCCGAGCAAGGTGACGCGGTCGAACAAGTCGTCGATGTTCACATCCAACAACCCACGCGCCACGAAGCGTCCGCCCAGCACCTTGGGCGACACCTGCATCAGCTCCGCGGCCCAGTGGCGGTTGTTCCACTCCGCGCCCTCCCCCAGCTGTCGCCGGATGGCCCCCGCCGCGGACACGGTGGTGAGCGCCTCGCCCCATCGCCAGCGGTAGCGCGCGGCGAGCCCCGCCTCCGCGAAGTGGGCATCGTCCCGGAACACGGGCGGCGCGTAGCGCACCGTCGCGGAGACCCAGTGCCCCATCTGGTAGTCCTCGGAGAGGACATACGAGTCCACGTCGCGCAGCACCTCGTACCGCGCCTCGAACGCGCGCAGGGCCAGCAGGACGTAGCCCGCGTCCTCCGCGCGAGGCAGGTAGTTGCGACGGAACCAGTCGACCTGGGCCTCGCTCAGCATCGACGACGAGGGCGGGTTGTAGGCGTAGTGGTACGCGCCCACGCCACCACTCACGTTCCATTTGTAGCGGAGCCCCAGCGAGCGCGTGTACGCGGCCGAGCCCGCCACCTCCTCCGTCCGATACACATACGGCACGGGCTCGCCGTCGGGGAACGGGAGCTCCCAGATGTCCGCGCCCCGGTAGACGCGATTGGTCTCCACGTTCCACGCGACGGACGTGGACATGCTCCACGGCGTGGAGAGCGAGAAGAGCGGACGGCTGACGGAGAGGCTTCCGCGAGAGCCTTCGGCCTTGCCACTCTCGCGGCCGATGATGACGGCGGCGGACTCCGTCAATGCCCACCGACTGCCGAACAGCCGAGGGTCCGTGAAGCTCTGCCCGAAGCTCAACGTGTCCAGGCGAAGGGTGAAGTCCAGCGCCAGCTTCTTGCCTCGGCCCAGGAGGTTCTGCTCGGTGCCTTGCAGCCGCAGGTACTGCAGCAGCGAGCCCACCGCGGAGAAGTCGCTGTTGAGCCGCAGCGACCACAGGTCCTTCGTGACGACCAGCAGCGTCACCGTCCCAGGTGTCTTCCCCTTCAGCGGAACCACACGCACGACGGAGAAGAGACGAAGCCCCCGCAGGTTGCGCGCCGTCTCGTCGGCCAGCTGCAAGGAATAGGGCTGCCCCTCGGCGAGCAACACCTCGCGACGGACGACCTCCTCGCGCGTGCGCACGTGGAAGAGGTTGAGGAAGTTCGGATACGGGTCGCTCTCCGCCACCACCTCCTCGGTGTCGATGAGCACCTCCGTCAGCACCTGACCCTCGGGCGCCGGCTCCAACGTGCGGCCGTGACGGGCCAGCGACTCGGCGATGAGCGCTTCCTCGTAATGTCCCTGGGAGAGCGCCGGCGCGGTCTCTTCGCCAGGCGCTTGTGAGGAAGGCGCCGCGACCACCGGGGCGGGTGTCCCCGAAGCGGGCTCCGCCTGCGACGGCGTCAGTGCGAGAGGAACGACGATGAAGGCCAGCAGGGAGAGGGCCACGCCGCCATCCTGGCATGCGCGGCCTTCCCGGTAATCATCTTCTCCGCGAGAAGGCCCAGAACCCCAGGGCCACCGCCGACAAGGCCGCGCCTTGAATGCTCACCCCCGTCCATCCCCACTTCGAGAAGACCACCGTCGACGCGAGTGAGCCCGCGCCGCTGCCGAGCGAATAGAACATCATGTAGCCCGCGACCAATCGGCTCCGAGCCTCGGGGCGCACCGCGTACAGCTCGCTCTGCCCCGTGACATGCAGGGCCTGGATGGCCAGGTCCAACGTGATGATGCCCAGGCCCAGCGCCCCCAGGGACGACGCCGCCCAGCCGATGGGCACCCACGACACCAGCAACAGCACGAGCGCGGCGGTGGTCGTCGCGTTCCCCAGCCCTCGGTCCGCCAGCCTCCCCGCACGCGAGGCCGCCAGCGCTCCCGCAACCCCCGCGAGGCCGAACAGCCCGACCTCCGAGTGCGACAGCGAATGTGGTGGAGCCCCGAGCAACAACACCAGCGGCGTCCACAGCGTGGTGAGCGAAGCGAACGTCAACAGCGCGAGCACCGCGCGCACCCGCAGCTCGCGCTCCTCCACGAACAAGGTGAGCACGGAGCGCAAGAGCTGGGGATAGGTCAGCCCGCGCTGAACCCGCTCGCGAGGCAGGACACGGAAGAGGGCCACGGCCACCGCCAGCGTCGCCACCGCGGAGACGCCATACACCGCGCGCCATCCCGCGAAGTCCGACACGAAGCCCGCCACCGTGCGCGCGGAGAGGATGCCCAGCACCACGCCGCTCGTCACCGTGCCGACCACCCGGCCCCGCTCGGCGGGTGTCGCGAGCGTCGCGGAGAACGCCACCAGCACCTGCGTCACGACGGCGAACAACCCCACCGCCGCCATGCCCGTCAGCAGCACCGTCACCGTGGGCGCCAACGCCACCACCCCGAGCGCCACCACTGACAACGACATCTGCGAGGTGACCAGCCGCCGCCGCTCCACCAGGTCCCCCAGCGGCACCACCAGCAGCAGCCCCAGGCCGTACCCCACCTGCGTCACCGTCACGACGATGCCCACCGTGGCCTCGCGCAGCCCCAGCTCCGCCGCCATCGCATCCAGCAGCGGCTGCGCGTAGTACACGTTGGCCACCGCCAGCCCGCACGCCACCGCGAGCAGGAAGGTGACGGCCCGCGACAACCCGCCCACCTGCGCTCCCATCGCCTGCTCCGCTCGCACGTCCACCCGCCCTTCGCCTGGTTTCAAAACGAAACCAATGCGGGCGAAGTAATGAGGATGGTTTAAGATTGCAACCAAAGCCACGGAGGACGGCATGGGGAAGACGACGCGCCAGGGCGAGTGCCCCGTCGGGCGGGCGGTGGACGTGTTCGGCGATGAGTGGTCGCTGCTCATCGTCCGCGACGTGTTCGACGGCCTGCGCCGCTTCGGCGAGCTCCAGAAGAGCCTGGGCATGGCCAAGAACATCCTCGCGTCCAGGCTGCGCAAGCTCGTCGAGCACGGCCTCCTGGAGATGGTGCCCGCGTCCGACGGGAGCGCGTTCCACGAGTACGCCCTGACGACCAAGGGCCAGGACCTGTTCCGGGTCATCGTGGCGATACGGCAGTGGGGAGAGGCGCACTGCTTCAAGCCCGACGAGCCCCACTCCGTCCTCGTGGACACCGAGAGCGGGCGCCCGGTCCCTCGGATGGAGCTGCGCGCGAAGGACGGCCGGCGCATCGACTCCACGGACGCCGTGGTGAAGAAGGTCTCCGAGCAGAAGTCCCGCGCGAAGCGGTGAGCCCCCGCGACACCATCCGTTGTCCACTCAACCCCGCGCGTGGCGCGGCTCACCTTTCCCTATTGGCCTCGGGTGCCATGCCCGTGAGGGCGGGCCCGGGAGGTGATCTCATCCCGGGTCCCCGGATGGACCTCCATGCCCTCGGAGGTCTCCGCACGAGAGGGAAGCCATGGCCCGCGCAGAAGCCCTTCGCAGTCAGCCGTCACCTCGCCTGCCCGACTCCATCCAGAAAATCCTGGCGCTGCCCGCGCAAGACGGACGCGTCTTCGCCCCCGCCGACATCCGCGTGGAGCCGAGCGATGTCTTCGTCGCGTCGTTCCCCAAGTGCGGCACGACGTGGATGCAGCAAATCGTCCACGGGCTGCGCACGGGCGGCTCCATGGACTTCGAGGAGATCTCCCTCGTCATCCCCTGGCTGGAGTTCCCGCAGCTCTCGGGCGTCGACGTCGGCGGCCCCCAGGTCGCACGTCCCCGCGCCTTCAAGTCCCACCTGCGCTGGGAGGTGATTCCCAAGGGCGGCCGGTACCTCTACATCACGCGCGCGCCGGCGGATGCGCTCGTGTCCTTCTACCACTTCCTCGAAGGCTGGATGTTCGAGCCCGGCGCCTACAGCGTGGCGGACATCTACGAGGGCGTCTTCCTGAACGAGCTGCTCTTCGGCAACTACTGGACGCACCTGCGCTCCTGGTGGCAGGTGCGCGAGCGCGACGACGTGCTCCTCATGACCTACGAGGACCTGATTGAGGACCTGGAGGGCGCCGTCCGCCGCATCGGGGGATTCATGGGGCTGGACGTGGATGACGCCCTGGCCGCGAAGGTGACGCATCAGGCCTCCTTCGGGTTCATGCACGCGCACCAGGGACAGTTCGATGACCACCCCACGACGGTGGCCCTCAACGCGCTCGCCGGGCTGCCCCTCGAGGTCCGCACCACCAAGGTCCGCACCGGCCGCGTCGGCGACTCGGCGCGGCTGCCCGCCTCCATCCACGCGGCGCTCGAGGCCGCATGGAAGGAGGACATCGAAGGACCGCTCGGCATCCCCAGCTATGCCCGGCTGAGGCAATTGCTGAACGAGTCCCGCGACTGTGCCAGCGACTAAGCCGGCAGCACTTCGATGGTCGGCTCCATCACCACCTCGGCGGTGATGCTCTGCCCGATGAAGCAGTACTTGTGCGCCTTGAAGAACATCTCGCGCACCTTCTCCACATCCGTCCCCGGCGCCACGCGGATGACGGGCGCCAGGCGGACCTTCGTCACCCGCTTCACCTTGTCCACCGCCTCCAGAATCACCGTCACCGCGTCGTCGTAGTCGCGCACGTCCAGCCGCAGCTTCTTCGCCAGCGCCAGGAACGTCAGCAGGTGGCACTGCGCCAGCGAGGCGCCCAGCAGGTCCTCCGGATTCCAGCGGGCGCCATCCCCGCCGTACCCCGTCCCCGCGCTCAACAGCAGGTCCGGCTTGCCGTCCGCACCCGCCGCCGCGTCGCGGCTGTACTCGCCCGCGGTGGAGCCTTGCCACTTGAGCCGCAATGGAAACCCTTCCACGTCACACCTCCCGACGACGTTCTGTAGCCATCCGCGCCCTCAGGCGCCACGCAAGTCGGCGCCCTTGGGCACCGGGAGCTTCTCGCCTCGCGCAATCGCCGCGACGATGCGCGCCAGCTTCTCCACGCCGTCGGACAGCGCCGCGGGCCCCGGCTGGAGGATGAGGCTGCTCTTCACCTCGTAGAGCTGGTCGTCCACCACCGCGCGCACCTGGGCCCAGCCCGGCCGCGACGCAATCTTGTCCCGCTTCGCCTTGCGGCCACACCAGCTCGCGATGACACCGTCGGGGTTCCTGCGCGCGACCTCCTCCGGCTCGAAGATGCGGCCCTTGGCCCCTTGGGACGCACGCGACTCGCGGCAGATGTCCTCGCCTCCCACCACCTCCACCAACTCCGAGCACCAGCGGATGCCGGAGATGAGCGGCTCATGCCACTCCTCGAAGAAGATGCGCGGCCTGCGGGGCAGCGACTGCGCCGCGTCCGAGTGCCGCTCCAGGTTCGCCGTCAGCTCGTCCGCCAGCGTCTCCGCCGCCTCCGCCCGCCCCACCAGCGCCCCAATCAGCCGCACCGTCTGGAGGATCTCCGCCAGCGAGCGCTGGTTGAACAGGTACACGGGCACGCCCCGCTTGCACAGCTCGCGGCCCAGGTCCGCCTGCAGGTCGGAGAACCCCAGGACCAGATCCGGCTTCAGCTCCAGGATGCGCTCGAAGTTCGCGTCCAGGAACGACGACACCCGGGGCTTCTTGCGCGCCTCGGGTGGCCGCACCGTGAAGCCCGACACCCCCACCACCAGCTCGCCTGCCCCGATGCGGTAGAGCACCTCCGTCGTCTCCTCCGTCATGCACACCACCCGGCGGGGGTACGGTGGCGCGGAGGAAAGCAACTCGGTCAGGTGGACGTTCATGCCCCTCACCCTAACCCGCGCCCCCCCGTCCCGGGCCCGACTCGTGAGGTGCGCCCCCTCACCCAGGGCCCCCTCTGTCGAACCCCCACTCACACTCCGAGTCGCTCAGGCCCGAGGCCATCCGTCCGCGTTGTCGCGGGCCCTGCTCGCTCGCTTGTCCAGTGTTCGACTTTGGGCCTCCCAGGCCGGATTGTCGGCCTTTGATGCACTGCGCCAACCCGGCGGGTTGCTTGGGAGGTGGACGAATCGAGTGTTAGCATCCGGGCGCATGTACGACCGGAGTGTCCTGTGCCTTCCCGGTCGGCGGGGGCAGACATGATCGAAAGCAACGCCCCGACGAATGGCGCCCCACCCGAGATGGTGGACCCGCTCTTGGGCCGGGTCCTCAACGAACGCTTCCGCATCCTGGAGACCCTGGGTGCCGGAGGCATGGGCCGCGTCTACAAGGCCGTGCAGGCACCGCTGGACCGTCTCGTCGCGCTGAAGGTCCTCAACCCTCACTACAACGACGAGGGCAAGGACCCGGGCTTCCAGAAGCGCTTCTTCCTGGAGGCCAGCGTCACCGCGAAGCTGCGCCACCCCAACACCGTCACCGTCATCGACTACGGCAAGACGGACGACGGCATCTACTACATCGCGATGGAGTACCTGGACGGGCTCACGCTCAGCCAGCTGCTCACGCAGGTGGGGCCGCTGCCGTGGGCACGCGCGCTCAACATCACGCAGCAGGTGGCGCGCTCGCTGCGCGAGGCGCACAAGGTCGGCCTCATCCACCGCGACCTCAAGCCCGCCAACGTCATGGTCCTCAACCAGGAGACGGACCACGACATCGTCAAGGTGCTCGACTTCGGCCTGGTGAAGTCCTTCATCGGCGAAGCCGACATCCAGGACACCTCGCTCACCCAGGCCGGCATCATCCTGGGCTCGCCGCAGTACATGGCGCCGGAGCAGGCACGCAACATCGCCGACCCGCGCAGCGACGTGTACAGCATGGGCGTGGTGCTCTATCAGATGCTGATGGGTCAGCCGCCCTTCCTCGCGGCCCAGAGCATCGACGTCATCGTCAAGCACATCAACGAGCCGCCTCCCGCCTTCGGCGCCATCTGGCCCGAGCACGGCTGCCCCGCGGAAGTCGAAGCGCTGGTGATGAAGTGCCTGGCGAAGCAGCCCGCCGACCGCTACCAGTCCATGGACCACGTGCTGGAGGCCATGCGCCGCCTCGCGCACGCGGTGGGCGTCAGCGGCGTCTTCAGCGGCCCGCGCCTGACGGGCACCGGCAGTGGTCCTCGCAGCGGCCCCATCAACGGGCCCATGGCCTCTGGCGCGCGGTCCGGCCCCAGCACCATGGCGCTGGACATCGCCGTCGAGGAGCCCGCCCCCAAGCCCGCGCGTCGCCTCTGGCCGCTGGCCCTCGTCGGGGGCGTGCTGCTCGTGGGCGGCGGTGGCGCGGCGCTGCTCGCCTCGCGTTCCCCGGAACCCCAGCCCGTGGCCCCCGCCCCGGCGGCCTCCGCGCGGAACCCCACGCAGCCCGCGCCTGCGGACTCCGAGGCGCCCGAGTCCCCCACCAAGGCCCCGCCGCCCGCCACCGCGCTGGGCTCGGATGGCGACGAGCTGGCGCTGGCGCCGCTCGTGCCGACCAACGGCCCCACGGTTCAGTTCGTCATCGACAGCGAGCCTGGCGGCGCGCGCGTGCGCTATCGCGGCAAGGACCTGGGCACGACGCCCGTGAACCTCAAGGTGCCTCAGGAGGAGGATGGCACCGCTCGCGCGGAGCTGACCTTCACGCTGGAGGGCTACCAGCCCGCCACCGTGACCGCGGTCGGCTCCGGCAGCGAGAAGCCCTTCCTCCAAAAGCTCAAGAAGAAGTCGAGTCCTCGGCCCACGCGGCCTGCTGCTGACTCGAACGACAAATTCAAGGACAACCCCTACTAGTGAAACACTCCAAAGCCCTTCATCGAGTGTGCCTGCTGGCGCTGTGTCTATGCGCATCGCAGGCCCTGGCGGACGCGCGTCTCGAAGCCCGTCGCCACTTCCGTAACGGCATGAGCCTCATCGCGAAGAAGGAGTACGATGAGGGCGTCGCCGAGTTGGAGCAGGCCTACGCCATCAAGCCGCACCCCAACGTCCTCTACAACATCGCCCGCGCCTACCAGGACGCGGGGCGCACGGAGAAGGCGCTGGATGCGTACCGGCGCTACATGACCAGCAGCCCCGCGGACGCGGCCTCCGTCGAGGCCACCGTCGCCGCGCTGGAGGAGAAGCAGCGCGCGCTGGACGCCGCCGCCGCTCCCGAGGACAAGTCCTCGCTGCCCATGCCGCCCCCGCCGGCCAGCGTCCAGTCGCAGCAGCAGCTGGCCACGCTCCTGGAGCGGCTGGAGAAGGCCATCGAGCGCGCGGAGTCCGTGCCCGCCTCGGGCAGCTCCGCGCCCTCCACGTACGTGCCCAGCGCGCTGCCCCAGCTCGGCGAGTCCTCCAGCGCCGACGACGGCCTGGTCCCCTACGAAGAGCGCGTCGTGACGGCGAGCCGTCGCGCCCAGTCCTCGCTGGAGGCGCCCAACGCCACCACCGTCATCACCGCCGAGGACATCCGCCTGTCGGGCGCGCAGACGCTGCCGGAGTTGCTGCGGCGCGTGCCGGGCGCGGACGTCATGTCGCTGGGTGTCGGCAGCGCCAACGTGTCGCTGCGCGGCTTCAACCAGCGCATCGCCAACAAGGTGCTCGTGCTGGTGGACGGCCGCACCGAGTACCAGGACTTCCTCGGCCTGACGCTGTGGTCCGCCATCCCCATCGGGCTGGATGAAATCGAGCGCATCGAGGTCATCCGCGGCCCGGGCAGCGCGCTGTACGGCGCCAACGCCATGTTGGGCGTCATCAACATCATCACCCAGGCCCCGGGCAGCGGGCCCCGCGCGCGCTTCAACGTCACCGGTGGCACCGGCAACAGCGTGGCGGGCTCGTTCCTCAGCCACGGCAACACGGGCGCGCTGCGCTACCGCGCGTCGGTGGCGTACTCGCAGGCGGACAAGTTCAGCCGTGACTACGGCAGCAACCGCCCGGACATCGTGCTCAGGGACCCGGACCCGGACATCGGCGTGCGCGGCGCGCGCGGCACGCTGTCCGCCGTCTACACCTTCTCCGAGGACAAGCAGGTGGGCCTGTCCGGCGGTGCGTACCGCTTCAACACGGAAATCTATCCGCTGGGCCTCCTGCGCAACTACTACATGGACGGCCTCACCGCGTACGCCAAGGGCGACGTGGAGCTGGGCCCCCTCAAGCTGAAGACGTTCTGGAACCACATCTCCGGCAACGCCGGGCCGCAGTACGAGCCCATCGGTCAGCGCTCGCTGGCGCTGGAGTTGAGCTCCAACCTCTTCAACGCGGAGCTGCTCTTCGCGCGCTCGTTCCAGCTCGCCGGTGAGCACCAGCTCAACGTGGGCGTGGAGGGCCGCCTCAAGCGCGTGGCCTGGAACTACCTGGGCGCGCTGCGCGAGGAGATTCACGCCGCCGCCTTCGTGCAGGACGAGTGGCGTCTGGCCGAGCCGCTCAGCCTCGTCGCCAGCTACCGCGTGGACCGGCACCCGCTGCTCGACAACGGCACGCCGGGCCTGGCGCACTCGCCTCGCGTGTCCGCGCTGTTCCGTCCGTGGGAAGGCCACGCGTTCCGCATCAGCGCGGCCTCCGCCTTCCGCGAGCCCACCTTCCTGGAGAGCTACACGCGCCTGCTCGTCCCCGTGCAGGGCGTCCCCGGCGCCAGCGGCTTGACCACGGGCAACACGTCGCTGCGCCCCGAGCGCCTCACCGCCTTCGAGCTCGGCTGGCGCGGCGAGTTCGCCGAGGTCGGCATGGACTGGGACGTGGCCCTCTACCAGAACCGGGTGAAGGACCTCATCGCCCTGTCCAACTTCGAGCGCCTGCCTCCGGGTGAGTCGTACGACCCGGCCACCGGCAACTACCTCATCGGCCGCTCGCGCTTCGTGAACGAGGACTCCATCTACACCGCGCGCGGCGCGGAGGCCGGCATCACCCTGGCGCCCATCGACGGCCTGGGCGTCAAGGCCAGCTTCGCCTTCCAGACCATCTCCTCCGACCTGGAGGAGAAGGAGGAGTGCGGCCCGTGCAGCCAGGCGCCGCAGCTCAAGCTGTTCGGCGGCGTCACCTACCGCACGCAGACGGACCTGGAGTTCGGCGTGGACGTGGCCTTCACCTCCTCCACCACGTGGATCGAGCGCGAGCCCACGGCCTCGGACCCCACCCGCATCGAGCTCAACTCCAACCCGCTGGGCGCCTACACCATCATCAACGCGCGCGTGGGCTACACGGCCGTGAAGGACGTGGTGGAGGTCGCGCTGACGGGCAGCCAGCTGGGCGGTGCCCACTCTCAACATCCCTTTGGCAACCGCATCGAGCGGCGCGTCTACGCGACGCTGACGGTGACTCCATGAGCCTCTCCTCGTCCTCACCCTGGAAGAAGTCGCTGGGAGGCGTCCTCGCCGCGTCCCTGCTCGTCGCCACCGGCTGCGAGTCCCCCGAGGTGGTCCCCACCGCGGACAAGCAGCAGAGCAGCCAGACCTCCCGCATCGAGGGCACCCTCGTGGTGCAGGCGCGCACGCGCGGCAACGCGGTGGTGTTCCTCTACGACGCGGACCGGCCTCCGCCGCCGCAGGGCACCGGTCGCCCCATCGCGTTCACCATCGTCCCCGCCGAGCAGCTCTTCGGCCCGGCGCTCGCCTCCGACTCGCCCGGGCCCTTCACCGCGCCCTTCGCGTTCAGCCTCGTGGCCAAGGGGCGCTACACGATTCGCGGCTTCATCGACGTGGACAGCTGCCGCAACAGCGGCGCGCAGCCCTGCCATGCCTCGGACTTCAACCCCTGGTACGGCGTCACCAGCGAGCCCAACCTGGGGGACATCGGCGGTGCCGCGGTGGACCTCGGCGCCACGCCGCCCCGGCCCCTCACGCTGGAGGTCGCCGAGGACAAGGAGGGCCGCCTCCACGCCCTCACCAACATCACGGTGAGCTTCTCCCAGGCCACCTCGCAGGTCCCCTTCGACCGGCCCTCGTTCCAGGTCGCGGTGCAGGGCGGCGGCGACGCCACCATCCCCTCGGGCTCGCAGGGCAAGATCCTGCGGCTGACACCCCAGCAGTTCGAGAACGTGGGCCCCGTGGACCAGCGCGGCAAGGCGTTCCTGGTCAGCTACGTGGACCCGGCCCGCGCCGCGCAGCAGGAGGAGAAGCAGCGCGAGGTGTGGCCCCGCGTCGTCGTGCGCAAGCTGGCCGAAGCCACCGGCCTCCTGGAGGACAACGACCTGGACCGCAACGGCGTGCTCGACGCCACCGGCACCGATTACTCGGGTGACGGCCGGCCGGACCTGGTGGTGCTCCGCGCGGGCATCATCACGGACGGGCTCATCCCCCTGCTCACGGATACCGACGGCAAGCCGCGCACGACGCCCGTGCCGGTGTCGGAGCTGATGGTCGGGGTGACGGCCACGGCCCTGGACGCCAGCAATCCCGCCGCGCCTGTCCCGCTGGCGGAGCTGCCCAAGGGGCGCTACTCGGTGGTGTTGATCCAATCCACCGGGCAGACCTGGCGCGTCCCCAACGAGCTGTCGCCCGCGATTGCGCCCGTCCTGGGCACGCAGGGCGTGGAGAGCCAGGCCTTCGTCCTCGAGGTGCCCTGAGGCACTTCGCGTCAGGTGGGGTGTGAGGCGCCCCACACTCGGAAAAATGAGAGGAAGGACGGTGCTTTGACTTCGGCATGTCCTTCCGTCAACATGCCCAGGTCTCCTCGGGGAGACAGCCCCACAGAGGTTGATGATCCGATGAAGGCCGGCACCCTGCCCTCCCCAGAGCCCATCCCCAACCGCACCACGACGGACCCGGCGCGCCCTGTGGGAAGCCGGCCGGCGTCGGGTACCGCGGGCCAGCGGGTCCTCCTGGTGGACGACAGCCGCTCCATCCGGACGCTGCTGAAAATCTACCTCATGGCTCGCAACTTCGAGTTCCTCGAGGCGGAGTCCGCCGAGGAGGGCCTGAAGGTGGCCGAGGCGGAGAGCATCGACCTCATCCTCACCGACTTCCACATGGACGGGATGAACGGGGCCGACTTCGCCGCGCAGATTCGGGCCAACGCCAACCCGAAGCTGGCCAAGGTCCCCATCCTGATGATGACCGGTGACCCGAACGTGGCGGAGGTTCGCGCCCTGGGTCAGAAGGCCGGCATCAGCGCCTTCGTCCGCAAGCCGGTGAGCTGCGCGCAGCTCATGACGCTCGTGGACACCATCCTCCCGCTGCCGCGTAAGTAGTTCCCAGCGGGTCTGCGTCCCCTCACGCCGGGTTCCGGGCCGCCGAAGCGGCGCGGGCCCGGCGTTTTCGCATCGCCTCCCCCACGCGCAAGGCGAACAGCAGGGCCAGCACCGCGCCGTAGAGCAGGGGCTCGGTGAGGTCCTTCTTCACGCGCCACGCGAAGTGCACCACGCCCAGCACCGCGGCCACGTAGGCCAGCCGGTGCAGCCGCTGCCAGCGAGGAAAGCCCAGGCGGCGCACCCACGCGTTCGTCGAGGTGACGGCCAGCGGCACCATCGACATCAGCGCGGCGAAGCCCACGAAGATGAACGGCCGCTCGCCCAGCGACTCCAGCAGCGCGGGCAGCGAGAGCCCCTGGTCCAGCACGACATACGTGAGGGCGTGCGAGCACGCATACGTGAAGGCGAGCAGCCCCAACGTGCGCCGCACGCGCGCGGGCCACGTCCACCCGGTGACGATGCGCAGCGGCGTACACGCCAGGGACGCCACCAACAGCACCAGCGCGATGAGCCCCGTGTCGTTGAGCGAGGCCTCGATGGCGTTGGGGCCCAGCCCGCCCAGCGGCCCCTGCACGGCCATGAGCACCAGCGGCACGAGGCCGCCCACGGTGACTGCGGGATTGAGCCAGGGGTGGGGCGAGGAGGCCATGGTTCAGTAGTTCTTCCGCAGATCCATTCCCGCGTAAAGGTGGGCCACCTGCTCCGCGTAGCCGTTGAAGGGCAGCGTGGGCCGACGCCCGAGGTCGCCGATGCGCCGCTCCGTGGCCTGACTCCAGCGCGGGTGCGGCACGGCGGGATTCACGTTGGCGTAGAAGCCGTACTCCTCCGGCGCCGCCATGTTCCACGTCGTGAAGGGCTGCGTGCGCGTCAGGGAGATGCGGACGATGGACTTGCCGCCCTTGAAGCCATACTTCCAGGGAACGACCAGCCGCAGCGGCGCGCCGTTCTGCGCCGGGAGCTGGCGGCCGTAGAGCCCCATGGCCATGAACGTGAGCGGATGCAGCGCCTCGTCCAGCCGCAGCCCTTCCGTGTACGGCCAGTCCAGCACCGCGCGCTGCTGTCCGGGCAGCTGCTCGGGGTCCATCAGCGTGGTGAAGGACACGTAGCGCGCGTGGCTGGTGGGCTTCACCTTCGCGAGGAGCGCGGACAGGGGAAAGCCCAGCCACGGAATCACCATGGACCAGCCCTCCACGCAGCGCATCCGGTACACGCGCTCCTCGGGAGGGAACCACGACAGGAGCTGGTCGATGTCCACCGTCCGAGGCTCGTGGACCTCGCCATCGAGCGTGACGGTCCACGGCCGGGGCTTGAGCAGGTGCGCGAGCCGCGCCGGGTCTGCCTTGTCCAGGCCCAGCTCGTAGAAGTTGTTGTACGTGGTGATGTCTTCGTACAGCGTGCGCGGCTCGAGGGTGTCGAACTCACCCGCGGCCTTCACCACCGGCTGCGCCACCGCGCCCGCGTCGGGCACGGCGCTCGTGATGGAGCCCGGACGCCTGCCCGACAACAGCAGCAGTCCCCCCGCGACCCCCGCGGCCGTGCCGAGGAAGAGGCCCGCGTTCTTCAAGAACTCGCGTCGGCGCAGGTAGAGCGACTCAGGGGTGATGTCGGAGCCAGGCGGCTGGTCGTCGCGCATGCCCCATCATAACGGCCGGGGCCTTCCCGCCGTTACATCGCGTCGCGGGCCGACACCGCGCGAGCCGCCTGCCCGGTGCGCGCGTCCTTGAGCCGCCACAGCCGCCACCAGGGTGTGCCAGGGGACTGGTGGTGCTCCCAGTGGTAGCCGAAGAAGAAGCACGACAGCATCGCCCACAGGTGGTTGCGCGGCAGCGTGCGCGCATGGTGGGGCGCCATGTCCGGCGTGTCCGGGCGCCGGTGCGGCAGGTACGTGCCGAAGTAGAAGAGCTGCAGCGTGCCGAGCACCGCGGGCAGCACCCAGAACAGCAGCACGCGCGGCTGGGACACGCCCAGGTAGACGAGGATGTTGAACTTGGCCGCCATCACCCCCAGCTGTGGCAGCGTGGTGTAGCGGACCATGAAGGTGCCCAGCCACGGCCAGAACGACTGGGTGCGCGTGGAGAAGTCCGGGTCCAGCTCCTCCGTCGGGTGCTCATGGTGGGCGCGGTGGTTGAGCACCAGGCGGCGGTACGACAGGCCCGCGAAGAGGAAGCAGGCGATGGTGCCCACCACCTCGTTCACCCAGGCCGGGCGGGCCACCGTGCCGTGCATGGCGTCGTGGCCGGTGATGAAGAGCCCCGTGCACAGCCACGCTTGCAAGACGACATGCAGCCAGGTGAGCGGAGCGTCCCAGGCCCCCCCAGGCGAGGTCAGCATCCACGCCAGATGTCCTCCCCACGCGCCCACGATGACGAGCGCGACGAGGACACCCCAAGGCCCCAGCGGAGCCGCGCGGTATGGCACCGGAGTCTCCATCTCTCCCTGACACATGCTACCGCCCCGCCCGCCGCGCACGGGAAGCCTTCCCTGGCGCGGGGGCGGACTGGCGGACGTGGCGTGGGCTACTTGCGCGCGCCCGGGGACGCGGCGGCCTCGCGGACCAGCGTCTCCGCGGTGACGTAGTGGGGCTCGATGTCCACCGGCACGTCCTTGAGGCGCTCCAGCACCTTGCGCACCGAGGGGCGCACCACACCCATCTTCGCCAGCAGGGCCTCGGCGGCCTTGCGGTCACCCTTCCCCTGGATCTCCATCAGCAGCTTCGTCAGCGAGGTGACGGACTGCTGCATCTTCTCCGGCACCACGGAGAACGTGCCGTCCGCGTTGACCTTCACCGCGCCCGTGTCCAGGAAGTAGTTGAGCTGCAGCGCCACGCCCTTGCCGTGCGCCTCGTCGATGCCGAAGCGGATGGAGCGGAACGAGGAGGCCAGGAACGTCGTGTACATGGTGCGCGCCATGGACTTGTCGATGACGCCCGTGTCCATCAGCCGCTGCAGCGCCCACAGGCCGGAGATGTCCGCCTTGGCCTCCTCGAGCGCGCTGGACGCCACCTGGAGGGCCTGACGCACCGTCGTCGCCTTGCCATCCACGGTGATGTTGTGCGGCCCCAGGCCGTGCATCAGCTCGTGCATGAGGATGTGCGTGAAGAACGCGTCGAAGGCCACGTCCTGCTGGTCCTTCGCCGTCAGCGCCACCTTCGCGATGGGCAGCAGCACGCGCTGGAACTTGGCCTCCTGCACGTTCTTGAGCATCACGCGCTTGGAGCCCATGGCCTCCGTGACGCGCTCGTCGTTGGGCAGGTTGTAGGCCGCCGTCTGCACGCCGCGGTTGGCGTCGCCGGAGGAGAACAGGCTGTTGACGACGCGGATGGGGGCCAGCGCGCCCAGCTTCGCGCTGCGCATCTTCGGGTCGATGGGGAGGTTGTTCTCCAGGTCCTGGAGGTGGTCGCTGAACTTCGCCAGCTTCGTCGTCTCCGCGTCGTCGCGCAGGCCGACGAAGGCCTCGAAGGCGGCCTTGTAGTTGAACCAGCCGTCCTCGTAGACCTCGTAGGGGCCGACGGTGGGCTCGATGCTCGCGTCCAGCTTCATCCACGCCACCTCGCTGGCGTAGTAGTCGTTGGACAGGAACGCGTCCGCGCGCGCGGTGAGGAACGCCTTGAGCGTGGGCTGCTTCGTCAGGCTCGCCGCCTCACGGAAGAGCGCGGCGGCCTGCGCCAGCTCGCCCTGGTACTCCACGCTGTACGGCACGGAGATGAACTTGCCGTCGGTGCCCCGGCGGATGGTCGTATAGAAGCCCGTGGCCTCCTTCGCCTGCGCCTCGGGCAGCGACTTCACCCACGACTCCACCTCCGCCTTGGTGGCGCCCGCCGGGTAGAAGTTGCCGGCCTCCGGCTTCGCGGGCACGCCGGGCAGGAACGGACGCCCCTCGTCCAGGCTGTTCCACGGGCCCTTGTCCAGGACGAACGCGTGCAGCCGCGCGCGGCCCAGCGGCGTCTCGTCCCGCACCAGCCCGAGCAGCACCGTCTCGCTCCCCGCCCAGCGCTGGCGCAGGAAGAGCGCGTCCATGAGCTGCGAGGCCTGGACGATGCGCCCCAGGGCGCGGCGCTCGTTGTCGGGGAGGGCCTTGAGGTCCACGCTCAGCTCCACCGGGGCGAAGCGCGCGGTGAGGCGCTGGAGCTCGGCGGCGTCGGGCAGCGCGGCGGGGGCTTTCTGCTCGGCGAGGGCGGGGCCGGACAGCAACATCGCCCCCAGCAGGGAGAAGAGGGTTCGGTTCATGTCCCCTTCCCTACTCCAACCTCGCGCGTCCTCCCAGCACCCGTGCTCGTGCGGGCATCGGAACATTCCAACCGGGACGGTTTGGCGGCGCGCGGCAAGGCTCGCTGACAACATGCGTCGGCCTGGATTTCCCAGGGACGAAGGCGCAGGTGCCCTCTTCCAGGGCACGCGGGGGGCAACACATGACGACGACTCGAACCGGTACTCCAGCCCGATGGAGCCTGCTGCGGGTGGCGCTGACGGCGGTGCTGACCTCCACCTCCGCGCTCGCCGCGGACGAGGTGCGCCTGCTCGAGGCGGTGAGCACGGTGTCCAGCTACCGGGGCAACACGTGGCAGGACGTCACCTACCTGCTGGTGGTGAAGAACCTGGCCTACGAAAAGCAGGTCGTCATCCATGACAAGCAACCGGACGGGTCCTGGCTGGATTTGTCCGCCAGCTACGTGGGCGGAGCGGGCGCGGGCCAGGAACTGTGGAAGGTGACGCGGCAGTACCCGAGCTGGGGCACCGCTCCGCAGCCGACGCGCGACCTGGAGTTCGTCGCGAGGCTCACGGTGAATGGACAGACGTACTGGGACAACAACGCGGGCGCCAACTACCACCTGGGCCGCGCGGATGGACCGCTGCTGCCTCGGGTGAACGTGCTGGTGGCGACCAGCGTCTGGCAGTCCAACGGCGACGTGGACATCGGCATCGACGTGAAGAACCTCGCCTATTCCAAGAGCGTCACTGTCGTCTACAGCACGGATGACTGGGCGACGTCGCACGAGGTCGCCGCCTCCTTCGTGCCTGGCTACTCCGTCGGCTACGCCTCCGTCGCCAGTCCCAACGCCCAGAACGTGGAGCGGTGGCAGGCCCGCATCCCTCCCGGGTCGGGCACGCCTCGCTACTACATCCGCTACCAGGTGGGCGGCCAGACATACTGGGACAGCCACTTCGGCCAGAACTACCCGCCCATCTACCCTCCCCTGTAACCCCAACGCAGGAAGGTTCTCGACAAGCCCGCTGGCATGGTTATGGGGAGACGACGCTTGCGCCCACCCGGGCGCCGGAGGCCTGAATACCCATGACCGTCGAAGCCGCCCCCCAGCGGGAAACCCACGCCTTCCAGGCGGAGATCAACCAGCTCCTGAGCCTGGTCATCAACTCGCTCTACAGCCACAAGGAGATCTTCCTCCGGGAGCTGGTGTCCAACGCCTCCGACGCGTTGGACAAGCTCCGCTTCCGGGCAATCACCGAGCCCGAGCTGCTCGCGGACGCCCCGGAGCTGGAGCTGCGCATCATCCCCGACGCGGAGAAGAACACGCTCACCATCGAGGACAGCGGCATCGGCATGTCGCACGACGAGCTGGTGAAGAACCTGGGCACCATCGCGCACTCGGGCTCGCGCGAGTTCATCCAGGCCATGACCCAGCGCGGGCAGAAGGACATGCAGCTCATCGGCCAGTTCGGCGTGGGCTTCTACAGCGCGTACCTCGTCGCGGACCGGGTGGAGGTCATCAGCCGCGCGGCGGGCAAGGACACCGCCGCGTGGAAGTGGACCTCGGAGGCGCACGGCACCTTCACCGTGGAGCCCGCGGAGCGCGCCGCCCGAGGCACCTCCGTCATCCTCCACATGAAGGAGGACCAGAAGGAGTTCCTGGACGAGTGGCGGCTGCGCTCGCTGATCACGCAGTACTCCGACTACGTCGGCCACCCCATCAAGCTCCAGGTGAAGAAGACCACCGGGACGGGCGACGACGCGAAGACGGAGACCGCGCTGGAGGTGGTGAACAAGGCCAGCGCGCTGTGGCAGCGCTCCAAGTCGGACATCACCGACGAGCAGTACCAGGAGTTCTACAAGCACCTGACGCACGACTGGGACGCGCCCCTGGCGTGGACCCACTTCAAGGCGGACGGCCACCAGCAGTTCACCGGCCTGCTCTTCGTGCCCAAGCACCCGCCCTTCGACTTGAACGCGCAGCAGCAGCGCGGGGTGCGCCTGTTCGTCAAGCGCGTGTTCATCATGGACCGCTGCGAGGAATTGGTGCCGCAGTGGCTGCGCTTCGTGCGCGGCGTCATCGACTCGGATGACCTGCCGCTCAACGTCTCGCGCGAGCTGCTCCAGGACTCGCAGGTGGTGCGCGGCATCCGCAAGCACGTGGTGAAGAAGTCCCTGGACCTCCTGGAGAAGATGTCCAAGGACAAGCCGGAGGACTACAAGGAGTTCTGGAAGTCTTTCGGCACGGTGCTCAAGGAGGGCCTCGCCACCGAGGCCGAGCACAAGGACAAGCTGGGCGGCCTCCTGCGCTACGAGAGCTCTCGCGAAGAGGGCCTCACGTCGCTCGCCGACTACGTGTCGCGCATGAAGGAGGGCCAGGAGGCGCTCTATTACATGTACGGCGAGTCCCGGAAGGCGGTGGAGGACAGCCCGCACCTGGAGGCGCTGAAGCAGCGCGGCTACGAGGTCCTCTTCATGACGGACCCGGTGGACGAGTGGGCCGCGCAGGGCCTGCGTGAGTTCCAGGGCAAGCCCCTGGTGTCCGCGCTCCAGGCGGACCTGAAGCTCCAGGCCACCGACGAGCAGAAGAAGGAGCAGGAGCAGAGCGCGGAGGGACTCAAGGGCCTCACGTCGCGGATGAAGGACGTGCTCCAGGACTCCGTGCGCGAGGTGCGCGTGACGGACCGGCTCACGGACTCGCCGGTGTGCCTCGTCGTCCCGGAGGGCGGCTCTCCGGCCTACCTGGAGCGGCTGCTCCAGCAGCGGGGCAAGGGCATGCCGCGCGTCAAGCGCATCCTCGAGGTCAATCCCAAGCACCCCGTCATCGAGCACCTCAAGGCGCTCCACGAGAAGGACCCGGCCCAGGCGCAGGTGTCCGAGTGGATTGAGCTCTTGCACGACCAGGCGCTGCTCACCGAGGGCAGCACCATCTCCGACCCGAACCGCTTCGCGCGCCGGCTGACGACGCTGCTGACGCAGGTCGCGGGCATGGCCGCGCGGGCCACGAGCTGAGCGAGCGCGTGCGCCGGGACCTCCACCCCACCGGTTCGGGGTGGAGGTCTAAGTGACCTTTCTCGCAAATCCTCGGCCCGCGATTAGACAGCCTTGTGAGTGATAGGGAATGATGGCCGGATGCCCCAGACCTCCTTCGCGGTCTTCACTTGCGACATCCTTCCGGCGGCGGCCCCCTTGGTGCGTGCAGCCATCCAGGGAGTGGTCCGAGCCGAACTCAGCAAGCCCCACCGGCGAGTCCGACAGCCCCTCGGCAATCAATGGTTGGTGCGCTTCGATGATGGGGGCTTCAATTCCTTCGTCCTGGTGATGAGCACGCTGCGCGCGCGCCACCCCGACGCGTTCCGCTATCTCGTCGTGGGCTGGAACGACATGGGCTCGGTGGCGCTGTACCCGCTGGGCGGCGCGGCCCCCAACACGCTCAGCCTGGTCACCGCGATGGCCGCCGTCGCGTCCGGAGCGGATGCGCTCGCGGCCCCGCTGCTGCTGGGCTCGGGACCTCGGACGGGCATGGACTTCCCCTTCCAGTGGTCGGAGGAGGCCGGCGCGGAGGAGGACATCCTCGGCGCACCCGCGGCGAAGGCTCGGCGCACGGGTCCCAGGAAGACGGTGACACGTGCTCGCGCGGTGGCCGTGGTCCCCGTGCAGGCACCGCCGGCCCCCATCGTCGAGGCCCCCGTGGCCCCGCCTCCCGTCGAAGGCGTGAGCCAGGCCCCCGCCAGCGAGGACGTACCGGCGGAAGCCGCCGAGCCGCGCGCGCGCAAGACCAAGACGGGGCGTCGCAAGCAGGCGCGGGGCAAGCGGGCCGCGGGGAGTGCGGGAGCCAAGGCGAAGAGCAAGCGGGGCGCTCGGGAGCCTCGCGTGGCACTGGAGGCCGAGGCCACCCAGCGCCGCAGCCCCAAGGCGAAGAGCAAGCGCGCTGGTGGCGCCCTCAGCCGCAAGCGCAGCAGCGCGACGGTCAGCGCCAAGCGCTCCACGTCGAGCAAGGGCGCGCGCGGCTCCGCCGCCAAGGCGAAGTCGGCGAAGGGCCCCTCGAAGCGCAAGGGCAAGGGTCGCGCTCGCTGAAGACCGGCCCGGCGCACCGCGCGGACTCCACCTCGCGCGGTGCCTCGCCGTCACAACCCCAGGTCGATGAGCACCGCCTCGGCCGCGCGCCGCCCGGAGACGAGTGCCCCTTGAATGGATGCGCTGTCGCGGTGGTCGCCGCAGACGTACAGCCCGGGTGACAGGCGCACCGGACGATGGGGCGGCTCCAGCGCCTCCATCGTCTGTGAGGGCAGCGCGAAGGGCAGCGAGTACGTCCGCAGATGGCGCCACTCCGCGACGCGCGCGCCGAACCATCCCGTCAGCTCATCGAGCACCCGCGCGCGCAGCGCCGCCTCATCCGTGGATACGCCCGGCACGGACACGCAGATGAGGGCCTGGCCCGCGGGCGCATACGCGGCGGACACCTCGCTCATCACCACCACGTGGTTCACCACGCCGCGCCCCTCGCCATTGAGCAGCAGCCACGGGCCCTCCTCCGGCGGCTCCGGCGCGGCGAAATACAGACACGTCACCGCGTTCATCCGAGGCGCGGGCATTCCGGGCAAGAGCCTTGCCGCGGCCAGCGGGTCCGTGGCCACCACCACCGCCTTCGCCTCCACCCGCTCTCCCCCTGCCAGGCGCACGCGATGTCCCCATACCTCGAGCACGGGGACCTTGCGGCGCAGGACGCCCGAAGGAAGCTTCGCCGCGAGCTGCTCGGGGAGCGCGCCCATGCCCCGCTCCGGCACCGCCGCGTCCCCGGAGGCGAACATGCGGATGACGAACTCGAGGAACCGGCTGGACGTCGTCAGCGAGGCGTCCAGGAAGACGCCCGACAAGAAGGGCCGCAGGAACCCTTCCACCATCTCCTCGGTGAAGCCCAGCTCGTCCAGGTAGCGCCGCGAGGTGCGCTGGGGACGAAGCCAGACGTCCTCGTCCTCACCGGAGCGCGCGAGCTGCCGCAGCTCCAGCACACGGAGTTTGTCCCCAAACGTTCCCACCGAGCCCCACAAATGTGACAGCGCCGTCACCGGCTGACGAAGCGGGTCCACCACCGTCCGCAGCCGCCCGCCCCGCCACACCTTCGCGCCCGGAAGAAACCGCTGAAGCCGCAGGGGCTCCAGGTCGAGCACCTGTCGGCCCTCGGGGTACGCCGTGAGGTACACCTGGAAGCCTCGGTCCAGGAGGAAGCCCTCTTCATGCACATCCGTGCGGACGCGGCCTCCCGGCTCATCCCCGGCTTCCAGGAGCATTACTTTCAAGCGGGATTGCACGAGCGCCCGTGCGCAAGCCAGCCCTGAGAGTCCCGCGCCCACGACGATGACGTCCGGGTTCGACACGTGCTCTCCCACATCCGCGCTGGGCCCCCTCCATGCTGAGCCTCCGGGCGCACGAGCCGCAAGTGGCACTGTCGTCTGGGTTGCCCGGGAACAAACAGTTGTGCAGAACTGGGTGCCTGGGTTCGACACGTCGAACCCTGACGGCGCCGGACTTGCCGGTGCCCCTTCGTGGAGAGAGAGCGGGTATTCCCATGTTGATCGTGATGCGACCAGACGCGACGGCCCAGGACATCGAGCGTGTGAACGACGAGATCCGCCGTCGTGGCTGGCAACCGCACGCGATTCCAGGGGGCACTCGCACGGCCATCGGCATCACCGGCAACCCCGGTGCGGTGGAGCCCGAACCCTTCCGAGTGCTGCCCGGAGTCGCGGACGCGGTCTCCGTCTCCCAGCCGTTCAAGCTGGTCAGCCGCGAGGTGAAGCCAGACGACACGCAGCTGCGCGTGGGCGACCTCACCATCGGCGGCGCGGCCTTCCACGTCGTCGCGGGTCCGTGTTCGGTGGAGTCGCGGGAGCAGATTCTCTCCACCGCGCACGCGGTGAAGAAGTCGGGCGCCACCATGTTGCGGGGCGGCGCGTTCAAGCCGCGCACCAGTCCCTATGAGTTCCAGGGCCTGAAGGGCGACGGCCTGGCGCTGCTCGCCGAGGCGCGCAAGGAGACGGGCCTGCTCGTCACCACCGAGGTGAAGGACACCGCGACGTTGGAGGCGGTGGCCGAGGCCACGGACATCCTCCAGATTGGCGCGCGCAACATGCAGAACTTCAGCCTGCTGGAGGCGGTGGGCGAGATGCGCAAGCCCGTGCTCCTCAAGCGCGGCATGAGCGCCACCATCAAGGAATTGCTGATGGCGGCCGAGTACATCGTCGCCCGAGGCAACACCCAGGTCATCCTCTGCGAGCGCGGCATCCGCACGTTCGAGACGATGACGCGCAACACGTTGGACTTGAACGCGGTGCCCATGCTCAAGGCGCTGTCGCACCTGCCCGTCTTCGTGGACCCCTCGCACGGCATCGGCGTGCGCAAGGCGGTGCCGGCGATGATGCGGGCGGCGGTGGCGGTGGGGGCCGACGGCATCATCGTCGAGGTGCACCCGGACCCGCCGCGCGCGAAGTCGGACGGAGCCCAGTCGTTGGACTTCCCCGAGTTCGAGAAGTCCATGCACGAAGTGCGGGCGATTGCGCGAGCCATGGGTCGCGAAGTCGTGCAACTGGGCTAGGCGATGACCCTCAAGGAAGCGCTGGGCAAGGTGGTCAGCCGGCGCGACCTCACCCGCGAGGAGATGGCCCGCATCATGGGCCTGATGCTCGCGGGAGAGGCATCGCCTGCTCAAGTGGGAGCGCTGGCGACGGCGCTCAAGATGAAGGGAGAGACGGAGGACGAAATCCTCGGCGCGGCGGAGGCCATGCGGGCCTGCGCGGCGAAGCTCTCTCCTCGCGCGGAGGTGGTGCTCGACACCTGCGGTACGGGGGGTGATGGGGCGCACACCTTCAACATCTCCACCGCGGTGGCCTTCGTGGCCGCCGGGGCGGGGGTGACGGTGGCCAAGCATGGCAACCGGGCCGTCTCCAGTCGGTGTGGCAGCGCGGACGTGTTGGCCGCGCTGGGTGTCGCCATGGAGCGGCCGCATGAGCGCGTCGCGTTGGACATCGACGAGCACGGGGTGGGCTTCCTCTTCGCGCCCTCGCATCACAGCGCGCTGAAGCACGTGGCGCAGGCGCGGCGGGACATGGGCTTTCACAGCATGTTCAACCTGCTGGGTCCGCTGACGAACCCGGCGGGAGCGCGCTATCAGCTCCTGGGCACCTTCGATGGGACTCGCGTGGAGCAGACGGCGCGAGTGCTGGGGAGACTGGGCAGCCGGCGTGCGTGGGTGGTGCATGGGCACGACGGGCTGGATGAAGTCTCGCCCTGTGCGCCGACGGAGGTGGCGGAGCTTCGCGCGGACGGCACGGTGCACACCTTCACGGTGAGGCCGGAGGACGCGGGGCTGGACGTGGTGCCTCGCGAGGACATCGCGGGAGGGGATGCGGAGGAGAACGCGAAGCGACTGCGTTCGCTGCTCGAGGGAGAGCGCTCTGGCCTGCGCACGGCGGTGCTGCTCAACGCGGCGGCGGCGCTCGTGGTGGTGGGCCAGTCGCCGGACCTGCGGGATGGCGTGAAGAAGGCGGAGCGCGCCATCGACTCGGGGGCGGCGGCGAGGAAGCTCTCGGCGCTCATTCACGGGGCCGTGTCGTGAGCGGGGCACAGCGAGGCGGTACGTCGTCTCCGGCCGCGCCGGGGACGCTGGACATCATCATGGCGCGCAAGCGTCGGGAGCTGGCCGAGCGTCCTCGCCTGGCGCCGCGCCCGCGTCCCGAGCCGCGCGACTTCACGGGGGCCTTGCTGCGACGCGCAGCGGGCCGTCCCGTGACGGTCATCGCGGAGGTGAAGCGCAAGAGTCCGTCGGGAGGGGCGTTTCCTCATTCGGACGTGGTGGCGGTGGCTCGGGCCTACGAGGCCGCGGGGGCCAGCGCCATCAGTGTGCTCACGGATGGGCCGGACTTCGGCGGAGCGCTGGAGGACCTGGTCGCGGTGCGTGCGGCGGTGTCGATTCCGGTGCTGCGCAAGGACTTCCTGGTCGCGGCGCGCGAAGTGGAGGAGAGCGCGCTGTGGGGCGCGGATGCGATTCTGCTCATCGCGGATGCGTTGGAGGACGGCGAGCTGCGGGAGATGCTGGCCACGGCGCACCAGGTGAAGGTGGCCGCGTTGGTGGAGGCGCACACGGAGGCGCACGCCGAGCGGGCACTGGCCGCGGGAGCCCGATTGGTGGGCATCAACAACCGCGACCTGGCCACGCTGAAGACAGACGTGGGCACGGCGTTGCGGGTGATGCCGAAGCTGCGTTCCCGGTCCCAGGTGTTGGTGGCCGAGAGCGGGCTCAAGTCCCTGGCGGAGCTGCGGGCCGCGAGGGATGCGGGCGCCGACGCGGTGCTGGTGGGCGAGTCGCTCTTGCGCGACGCGGACCCCGGCCGAGCACTGCGGCGACTCATGGGCGAGGACGGTGGCTCGCCATGAGTGTTCGCGTGAAGGTGTGTGGGGTTACCCGTGTGGAGGATGCGCGGGCCGCGTGGGAGGCGGGTGTGGATGCGCTCGGCCTCAACTTCTACCCGCGCTCTCCTCGATGCGTGACGTTGGAGACGGCCCGGGTGCTCGCGCGCACGCGGCCACCGCTGGGCGCGGTGATAGGCGTGTTCGTCAATGCCTCACCGGACGACATCCGCGCGGCCGTGAAGGAGTGTGGACTCACGGCCGTGCAGCTCCACGGAGACGAGCCCCCGGAGGCCTGCACGGGGTACGGCGTGCCCGTCATCAAGGCGCTGCGCGTGCAGGGTGCGGAGGACGTGACTCGCGCACGGGCCTACCTGGGTGTGGGCGACGTTGCGGGGCTGCTGCTCGATGGGGCGGCGCCCGGCTACGGCGGAGGGGGCGTGGGCTTCGACTGGTCGCTGGTCGCGGGACTGTCGGGCAGCGGTGTGCCGGTGTTGGTGGCTGGAGGGCTCAAGCCCTCGAACGTGGCGGAGGCAGTGCGCGCGACGCGGCCGTATGGAGTGGACGTGGCCAGCGGGGTGGAGTCGGCCCCCGGCATCAAAGACATGGATGCGGTGCGCGCCTTCGTGCGAGCCGCGAAGTCCATCAACCTCTGGGAGTGACAGGGATGAACACGCAGACCGCCGTCGGACGCTTCGGGCGTTTCGGCGGACGCTACGTGCCGGAGACGCTCGTCCCGGCACTGATGGAACTGGAAGAGGCCTACGCGGCTGCTCGCGCGGACCCGACGTTCGACGCGGAAGTGGCCCAGGTGCTCCGCGAGTTCGTGGGGCGCCCCACCACGCTGACCCCCGCCCGCCGTCTCACCGAGGCGTGGGGCGGCGCACACGTGTGGCTCAAGCGCGAGGACCTCGCGCACACGGGCGCGCACAAAATCAACAACACCGTGGGCCAGGTGCTGCTCGCGCGGCGCATGGGCAAGAAGCGCATCATCGCGGAGACGGGCGCGGGCCAGCACGGCGTCGCCACGGCCACCGCGTGCGCGCTCTTCGGCCTGCCCTGTGAAGTCTTCATGGGCGCGCTGGATGTGGAGCGACAGGCGCTCAACGTCTTCCGGATGCGAGCCCTCGGCGCCGTCGTGCGGCCGGTGGAGTCCGGCTCGAGGACGCTGAAGGACGCGATGAACGAGGCCATGCGGACCTGGGTCTCGCAAGTCTCGGACACGCACTACGTCATCGGCAGCGCGGCGGGTCCGCATCCGTACCCGACGGTGGTGCGCGACTTCCAGGCCATCATCGGCCGGGAGCTGCGCACACAAGCCCAGGCCGCGTTCGGCAAGCTGCCGGATGCGATTGTCGCGTGTGTCGGCGGTGGCTCCAACGCCATCGGCGTCCTGCATCCCTTCATCGGTGACACGGGTGTCCGCCTCATCGGCGTCGAGGCGGGGGGGCACGGATTGGACTCGGGCCAGTATGGCGCGTCGCTGACGCTGGGCACCGAGGGCGTGCTGCACGGTTCGCGTTCGCTCGTGCTCCAGGACGCGGATGGGCAGATCCAGGAGGCGCACAGCATCTCGGCGGGCCTGGACTACCCGGGTGTCGGCCCCGAGCTGGCGCACCTGGCGAAGACGGGACGCATGGAGGTCCGCACCGCCACGGACGACGAGGCGTTGGCCTCGTTCTACGAGGTGGCTCGACTGGAGGGCATCCTCCCCGCGCTTGAGACGTCACATGCCTTCGCGCGGGGACGGGAGCTGGCGCGCGAGCTGGGTGCGGGCAAGTACCTGGTCATCAACTGCTCGGGCCGAGGAGACAAGGACGTCGCGACGATTTCCGCGCGAGGCGTGCCGCCCGCGGTGGGGGTGAAGCCATGAGCGGAGCGATTGCGAAGGCCTTCGCCCGGGCCAAGGCGCGCGGCGAGGGAGCACTGGTTGCCTACGGCATGGCGGGAGACCCGGACCTGCCGCGCTCGGTGGACGTGTTCGCCGCGATGGTGGAGGGCGGCGCGGACATCGTGGAGGTGGGCGTGGCGTTCAGCGACCCCATCGCCGACGGCCCCGTCATCCAAGGCGCCGCCGAGCGAGCGCTGAAGGCGGGCTCCACGTTGAAGCGCGTGTTGGACGAAGTGGTGCCGGAGCTGCATCGGCGCTGCCCGGAGACGCCGCTGGTCATCATGACGTACGTCAACGTCATCATGGCGATGGGCGAGGAGCGCTTCGCGAAGCGGGCGCGTGAGCGCGGCATCTCGGGTGCCATCCTTCCGGACCTTCCTCCCGAGGAGAGCGGAAGCCTGCGCGCCACGTTCGACGCGGCGGGGGTGGACCTGATTCCGCTGTGTGCCCCCACGACGCCGCCGGCTCGCGCGGAGGCCATCGCGAAGGACGCGCGAGGCTTCGTCTACTGCGTGTCCGTTGCGGGCGTCACCGGCATGCGCGCGGAGCTGCCCGCGGACTTGTCTCAGCGGCTGGAGCTGGTGCGCAAGGCCTCGCCGGTGCCCGTGGTGGCCGGGTTCGGCATCTCCACCGCCGAGCAGGCGCGCACCTTGTCGGCGCATGCGGACGGCGTGGTGGTGGGAAGTGCCCTCGTGCGAGCCGCGCACACGGAGGGCCCACAAGCCGCCCGAGCGCTCTGCGCTGAAATCAAGCGCGGGCTGAAGCGCTGAGCCCCGCGCGGACCGGAACACCTGAGCGGCGCGAGGCTTCACCCCTCGCGCCCTCTCCCGCACGAAGGGCGCATCTCGGCGCCCCACGCGAACCGGAACACCTGGCGCGCGGTGCGAGGCACCTCCCCTCGCGCCCTCTCCCGCACGAAGGGCGCATCTCGGCGCCCCACGCGAACCGGAACACCTGACGCGCGGTGCGCGGCACCTCCCCTCGCGCCCTCTCCCGCACGAAGGGCGCATCTCGGTGCCCCACGCGAACCGGAACACCTGAAGCGCGGTGCGAGGCACCTCCCCTCCCGCCCTCTCCCGCACGAAGGGCGCATCTCGATGCCCCACGCGAACCGGAACACCTGGCGCGCGGTGCGCGGCACCTCCCCTCGCGCCGTCTCCCGCCCGAAGGGAGCATCTTGGTGTCCCACGCCGAGGAGCCCACACGCAGGCCCGCGTGGACATCCACTCCGCCGTGCACCTCACCCGCCGTTGGCCAGCCGACCCGGCGCGACTCCGACTGTCCACTCCGCGGCACGCGTGAGCAAGCCTCCGCACCCGGCCCGCAAGGCGTGCGCACACTCCCGACAATGAAAACGCAGGGCCCTCGAGTGGTGCTCGTCCGGCATGGGGAGACGGCCTGGAGCCGCAGTGGCCAGCACACGGGCCGCACGGACGTGCCGCTGCTGGAGGACGGGCGGAAGATGGCGGCGATGCTCTCCGCGCCGCTGCGCGCCTGGACCTTCGCCCAGGTGTGGACCAGCCCACTCAGCCGCGCATTCGAGACCTGTGCCCTCTCGGGCTACGGCGACGTGGCACTCCGGAGCGACGACCTCATGGAGTGGGACTACGGCGACTACGAGGGCCGCACGCGCGCGGAGATTCAGGTGGAGAACCCCGGCTGGACGCTCTGGAGGGACGGCGTTCCCCACGGCGAGACAGCAACGCAAGTCGGTGCTCGCGCGGACAACGTCATCACCCGCGCACGAGCACAGACGGGGGACCTCCTCATCTTCTCCCACGGCCACTTCCTCAGGGTGCTGGCGTCCCGGTGGCTGGGGCTGCCTCCCACCGATGGGCGCCTGTTCCTGCTGAGCACCGGCTCCATCAGCGTCCTGAGCTTCGACGGAGATGCCGCCCAGCCAGCCATCGCCGGCTGGAACGACACCACTCACTTGAAGGACTGAGCCCGAACCCCGGACTCAGCAGCCGCAGCTCACCGCGGAGCCACTGGTCTGCTCATAGTCGGTGCACGACGCGCCCTGCGGATTGAAGCAGACGCGGTAGCGCTCCTGAGTCCCGAGCGTCGCGGGATTGCCCTCCTGATAGAGGATGCCGCAGCACGGTGGGAGCAGCGCCTCACCCTCCTTCGCGGGAGGCGCCTCGGGGGCAACTCCCCCCGGGCAACCCCAGGGGTCCTCCTCACAAACCCAGTGCCAGCCGCACATCCCCCTGTGCTCACCGCAGTAGGTCGTGCCCGGAACGGCGTACCAGGGGGACCAGTTGGCGCACGAGTCGTAGCCAGGACAAGACCCCAGCGACGAGTCCACCGTCGTCAGCGCCAGCTCATCCACCAGGACTTCCGCGCCCGCTTCCGCCGCTGGCCCTCCACAGGCCCCCAGCATCAGGGCGCCCATCACCACGGCCAGACCGCGCAACACAGCGCTTCGTGCTCTCATCGTGGGCTCCATCCGGCGAGGACTCCGAGATGAAGCCCGAGCGCCGGCAGAGACGCACTATCCGTGAACATCCGAACCCTTCAGGGGCTGGAATCGTCGGGAATCCCACAGTGCTCACTTCCCGACGATTCCCCTGCCCCGGAGGGCACGTTCTCCTCTCAGGCCTTCAGAGTCGCCCCTCCAGGAAGTTCCGGACCAGCGTCGGACCCTCGGGGGTCAGAACACTCTCAGGGTGAAACTGGAACCCCACGACGGGCCGCTCGCGGTGGCGCAGCGCCATGATGAGGCCATCCTGGCTCCACGCGGTGGCCTCCAGCTCCCGAGGCAGCGACGACGCCTCCACCACCAGCGAGTGGTAGCGCGCCGCCTGGAACCCCGGGCTCGCCCCGGTGAACACACCCGAGCCCCCGTGCTGGATGTGCGCCGACTTGCCATGCACGGGCGCGGGAGCACGCACCACCTTGCCCCCGAACGCCGCGCCAATGGACTGATGTCCCAGGCACACGCCCAGCACCGGCACGCGAGAGCGCGCGATGGCGGCCACGCTCACGCCCGCCTCGTGCGGAGTACAGGGCCCCGGCGAAATCACCAGGTGCGAGGCGCCCTGGGCTTCGACTCCGGCCAGGTCGAGCGCGTCATTGCGCACCACCTTCACCTCCGCGCCCAGCGTGTAGAAGAGCTGGACGAGGTTGAAGGTGAACGAGTCGTAGTTGTCGATGACGAGAATCACCGGCCACCTCCCTCGCGAGCCAATCGCAGCGCGGCGGCCATGGCGCCCGCCTTGGCCTCCGTCTCATCCGCTTCCTTCGACGGCACGGAGTCCGCCACCAGTCCCGCGCCCGCGGTCCACATGGTCCGGTCTCCATCGACGAAGAACGTGCGCAGGGCGATGGCCACGTCCAGCGTGCCGCAGAAGGACAGGTAGCCCACCGCGCCCGAGTACGGCCCGCGCCGCTGCACCTCCAGCTCGTCGATGATCTGCATCGCGCGAATCTTGGGAGCCCCGGACACGGTGCCCGCGGGGAAGGTGCTGGCCAGCGCGTCGAGCGCATCGAACTTCGAGTCCAGCTTCCCGCGCACCTGCGAGACGATGTGCATCACGTGGCTGTAGCGCTCGATGACCATCAGGTCCTCCACGCGCACCGAGCCCGGCGCCGCCACGCGCCCCACGTCATTGCGGCCCAGGTCCACCAGCATGATGTGCTCGGCGCGCTCCTTCTCGTCGGCGAGCAGCTCCTTCTCCAGGGCCAGGTCCTCGGCCTCGGAAGCGCCGCGCCGCCGCGTGCCGGCGATGGGCCGCACCACCACGTCGCCGTCGCGCACCTGAACCAACAGCTCGGGAGACGCGCCCACCAGCGCGCGCGCCTCTCCCAGCTCCACCAGGAACAGATAGGGCGAGGGGTTCACCCGCCGCAGCGCGCGATAGAGCGACAACGGAGGCGGCGCGCCCCGCGACTCGAACCGCCGCGCGAGCACCACCTGGAAGATGTCGCCCGCGCGGATGTACTCCTGCGCGCGCTCCACCGCGGCCTCGTAGCCAGCGCGGTCCCAGCAGGCCACCGGGTCCCCCGCGCCCTTCATGCGCGGCGAGGGGGCATACGCCTCCGGCGGCAGCGGCTGGAGCAGCCGGTCCGCCATGGCCCGCGCCCGGTCCTCCGCGTCCTTCAACGAGGCCGCCACGCTGGCGTGCAGCGAGGGCCTGGCGATGGCGGTGACCTTGAGCGTGCCGGTGCGGGAGTCGTGGGTGACGAAGTCCTCGCACACCAGCCACTCGGAATCGGGGAACGACGTGTCACGCGGATGACGGTCCGGGACGGTGGGCTCCACCCAGGAGACACAGTTGTAATCCATGTACCCGACCAGCCCCCCCAGGAACGGGGCCTCGCCCGGCAGCCGCGCCACGGCGAGCTCGCGCCACAAGCCCCGCAGGACCTCCAGCGGCTTGCCCTCCCGGCGCTCCTCGTGTGAGCCACGCCACACGGTGGCGCCGCGCGAATCCAACCGGACCCGCCCCGCGGCATGCGCGCCCACGTGGCTGTAGCGCCCGAAGCGCTCGCCGCCGTAGCACGACTCCAGAATGAAGCCGCGCGAGCCTCCGCCCAGCTTCAGATACGCCGACAGCGGCGTGTCCAGGTCCGCCGGCAACTCCACCGACACCGGGACCGCCTGACCCTGCTCCGCGAGCCGGCGATAGGCTGCCTTCCGCTCCTGTGCATCCATCGTCATGACCTCTCCCCCACCCGCATTATCTCCAGCCCCGCAACCGCCGGGGAACACGCACCCGGTGGCGCGCTCATCCCATCGCGCCTGACTTCACGCGCGCAGAAGCCACGCTCCATCCCACCTTCACGGAGGGGCCCCGCGCCTCACGGACCCGAGGTGAACCCGCGCCCGCGCCCGAGCCCACCAACACGCACCGGGCCGTGGTCATCCCGACCCCAGGGACTGGTGGAGCACGGGCACGTCCTCCATGCTGCGCGCCGCCGCACGGGACTGGCGGCCGCTCCGCCCTTCCGCGGCTCGGCCCGTGGTCGAGGTGTAGGGTGAGCGACTCCAAGCGCCGCAGGATTCTGGCCATCATCGCCACGGACACCACCTTCGAGCGCACCGAGCATCGGGGCCGCGAGGCGTGGTTGGGCAAGTGCCTGCACTGCAACGCCCACCTGGTGGTCGGCACGGACGGCGAGCCCATCAGCCGGGCCACCATCGAACACATCCTCCCGCGAACCGCCGGCGGCACCGACGCCTTGGAGAACCTCGGCCTGGCCTGTGCCCGGTGCAACCAGGGCAAGGGCAGCCGGCATGACCGCAACTATCCCCGCGACGCCCGCGCCCGCGAGCTGGTGGAGCGACTCCAGGCCCGCCGCGCCGAACGTTGGCGGACGCCGGAGGACGCGGACTCCGAGTGAGCCGCGAACACGCCCTCGAGGACGACGTCGGTGTCGCATCGAGGACCCACGCCCGAGCCGCGTGAGACACCCTGAGCCCTGGATCTGATCCGCTGTGAACGGATTGGAACCACCGTCGCTTCCTCCCGCCAGAAGAGAGATTCATTGCGGCCGAGCCGCGATTTCCCGCCTCCGCGCGAGGAAATGGTATCCGACTGCCACAACATCAGAATGGTTGACACTGCGGTGTCGATGGTCGATGGTCCCGCGCCGCGTTGGGTTGGGACAGGAGGAGGGACCCGCCCGCGGCAACATCCATAGAGGTTTCGTTGGACGTGACTGCATCGCCTTTCGTGCGCCAGGAGCAGCCCACCCGCCCCACCGGGGCCGGGATCGCCTTGCTGCTCTCCGCGTCCAGTCACTCCTTCGCCTCTTCCTCCTCTCCTGTCACCGCAGTTGTTGAAGCCCCCTTGCCCATGGTCCTGGTATGAGCGGCCCTCTGTTTCCACGCTGGACGAACACGGTGTCTCGGCTCTCCGCCGCGGCGCTTCTTGCCGTGCCCGCCATCGGCATCGGCGGCCTCATGGCGTACGTACGGTCTCCGTACGTCACCGGCCAGCAGATGCCCATCGAGCAGCCGATCGAATTCGACCACCGCCATCACGCGGGTGACGAGAAGATCGACTGTCAGTACTGCCACTTCTCCGTGGACAAGTCGCCCTCAGCGGGCATCCCGTCCACGACAGTGTGCATGTCCTGCCACGCACAGGTCTGGAACAAGAGCCCGTACCTCACCGAGGTGCGCAAGGCCTTCTTCGCGGACGCGCCCATCCAGTGGGTGCGCGTCCACAACCTGCCCGACTTCGTCTACTTCAATCACTCCATCCACGTGAACAAGGGCGTCGGCTGCGCGAGCTGCCACGGCCGCGTGGACCAGATGGCCGCGGTGGAGCAGTTCGCGCCGCTCACCATGGCCTGGTGCCTGGAGTGCCACCGCAACCCCGAGCCGCACCTGCGGCCCTCGGAGTTCATCACGTCCATGACGTGGACTCCGCCCGCGGACAAGACCGAGGCCATCGCGCTCGGTGAGAAGCTGAAGGCTGAGTACGACGTCCACTCGCGCACGAGCTGCTCCACATGCCACCGATGAACACGAAGCGCGACGGTGCCCCGTCGCAGGAATCCTCTTCCTTCGCGCTCCCGGTCGTCTCGGACCGGCCCGCCGCGGCTCCCGACGCTGTCGGTGAGGCGCTGGAGCACGCCGCGACCCACGCCAACTCCTCCGAGCACGGCTATGGCCAGACGTACTGGCGCAGCCTCGAGGAGAAGCTGGGCACCTCCGAATACATGGAGGAGACGCGCCCGGAGTTCCCCGCCGGTGCCGACCTGCCCCCCACGGGCTTCGTCCGCCGCGAGTTCATGCAGCTGCTCGGCGCGTCGCTGGCCCTGGCCGGCGCCACCGCGTGCAGCACCCGTCCTCCCGACGAGCGCCTGGTCCCGTACACCAAGACGCCGCCGGAGCTCACCCCGGGCAACCCGCTGCACTACGCGTCCGCGATGACGCTGTCCGGAAACACCTCCGGCCTGCTCATCACCGCCCGCGAGGGTCGCCCCGTGAAGGTGGAGGGCAACCCCGAGCACCCCATCAACCAGGGCGCCGCCTGCACCTTCGAGCAGGCGTGGCTCCTGTCGCTCTATGACCCCAGCCGCGCCCGCGTGCTGCGTCAGGGCAAGACGCCCCGCGCCCAGCGCACGCTGAGCGAGAGCATCTCCGCGCTGGTCGGCAAGGCCAGCACCGAGAACGGCGGCAAGCGCGTTCGCTTCCTCACGGAGGCCAACGGCTCGCCCACCGCGAGCGACGTGCGCGCCAACATCTCCAAGAAGCTGCCCGAGGCCCGCTTCGTCAGCGCCCCGTCCTACCAGGACACCCAGGCGGAGACGCTGCGCGCCATGTTCGGCGGCCAGGCCGTCTCGGCGCTCTACAACTTCGCGCAGGCGAACGTCGTCCTGTCGCTGGACGCGGACTTCCTGGAGAGCTGCCCGGGCAACCTGCGCCACATCCGCGACTTCGCCAACCGCCGCGACCCGCGCATGGGCGAGCTCAACCGCCTCTACATGGCGGAGGCCCGCTTCTCCATCACCGGCGGCATGGCGGACCACCGCCTGCGCATGAAGTCCCAGGACGTCCTGGGTCTCGCCGCCGCGGTGGCCCAGGCCATCGGTGGCAGCGCCGCGTCCCTCGCGGGCGCCGCGGCCTCCAAGTCGAAGCTGGACGCCAAGCACCACAACTGGGTGCAGGCCGTCGCCGCGGACCTTCGCGCCGCGGGCCCCGGCAAGTCGCTGGTCATCGCGGGTGAGCGTCAGCCGGCCGCGGTCCACGCGCTGGCCCACGCCATCAACGATGCGCTCGGCAACCGCGACCAGACCGTCACCTACGTCCAGTCCCCCATCGCCGAGGCCAGCAGCACGGCCGCCGTTCGCGCGCTGGTGGCGGAGATTGACGCGGGCAACGTCGACACCCTGGTCATCACCGCCTACAACCCGGTCTACACCCTGCCGGCCGACGTGGGCCTGGCCAAGGTGCTGAGCAAGGACCACCCGCACCGCGCCAAGCTGAACGTCATCTACACGGGCCTCTACGAGGACGAGACCAGCGAGCACACCGACTGGTTCATCCCCGCGGCGCACCCGCTGGAGACGTGGAGCGACGGTCGCGCGGTGGACGGCACGGTCGCCATCGCCCAGCCGCTCATCCAGCCGCTCTTCAGCGGCACGCCGGAGCTGGAGCTGCTCGGCCTGTTCCTGGACGAGTCCCCGCGCCCCGCCTACCAGATGGTGCGCGACTACTGGCAGGCCCAGGGCGGCAACGCGGCCGACTTCGAGGCCCGCTGGGAGTCCTGGGTCGCCCAGGGCATCATCGAGAACACCCAGATGGCGAAGGTCACCACGGCCCCGGACTTCGGCGCCGCCGGTGCGCTCGTCACGGGCTACACGGCCCCGGCCTCGGGTGACCTCGAGCTGAACTTCATCCTGGACTACAAGGTCTACGATGGCCGCTTCGGCAACAACTCCTGGCTGCAGGAGCTGCCCGAGCCCATCACCAAGATGACGTGGGACAACGCCGCCCTGATTTCTCCGGACACGGCGAAGGAGCAGAAGCTCGCCGCTGGGGACCTGGCGGAGCTGACCTACGGTAGCCAGAAGCTCACGGTCCCGGTGTGGATCGTCCCCGGCCACGCGGACGGCACCATCACCATCGCGCTGGGCTACGGCCGCAACGGCCTGCACGAGCAGGTCGCCAAGGGCGTGGGCTTCAACGTCAACCCGCTGCGCACCAGCAAGGCGCTCTGGTTCGACGGCGGCGCGACGCTCACCCCCGTGCGCGGCACCCACAAGTTCAGCCTGACCCAGACGCACTGGCGGATGGAAGACCGCCCCATCGCGCTGGACATGACGGTGACGGAGCTCTTCAAGCCCGAGTCGCTGGACGAGCACGCGCGCAAGCAGGTCGAGTTCACGCTCCACCGCGTCAAGGGCGAGCTCAAGTTCGGCGTCCAGGACAACCTGCCGTCCTTCGACTACGGCAAGGAGCAGTACAAGTGGGGCATGGCCATTGACCTCACCCGCTGCACGGGCTGCAGCGCGTGCGTGGTGGCCTGCCAGGCGGAGAACAACATCCCCGTCGTCGGCAAGGAGCAGGTCGCCCGCAGCCGCGAGATGAACTGGCTGCGCATCGACCGCTACTTCACGGGCAGCGAGAGCGACCCGAAGATGGTGATGCAGCCCGTCGGCTGCGTGCACTGCGAGAAGGCCCCCTGCGAGTACGTGTGCCCGGTGAACGCCACCGTGCACTCGGACGAGGGCCTGAACGACATGGTGTACAACCGCTGCGTCGGGACCCGGTACTGCTCCAACAACTGCCCCTACAAGGTCCGCCGCTTCAACTACCTGCACTACACCTCGGGCAAGACGGCCACCGAGAAGATGCTGATGAACCCGGACGTCACGGTGCGCAACCGCGGCGTCATGGAGAAGTGCACGTACTGCGTGCAGCGCATCGAGCGCGCCCGCATCGACGCGCGCATCCAGAAGCACCTCATCAAGGAAGCGGACCTCAAGACGGCGTGCCAGCAGACGTGCGCTGCCCAGGCCATCGTCTTCGGCTCCCTGAACGACAAGGAGCAGCTCGTCAGCAAGCTCCACGAGGACTTCCGCGCCTACAAGCTGCTGCATGAGCTGGGCACGCGTCCCCGCACCGCGCACCTCGTCCGCGTGCGCAACCCGAATACCGCCCTCGAGCCGGCCCCCGCCGCGACGAAGGAAGGGAACCACTAGCCATGGGCCAGACCGCCGCCACCGCCCCGCTCGACCCCCTCGAGCCCCGGGACCTCGTCGCGCCGCACCACGACGACAAATCGCTCAATGAGACGCTGCTGGACCATGTCTGGCGCAAGCCGGGCAAGGGCTGGTTCATGCTCTTCGGCCTGACGCTCAGCGCGCTGGGCCTCCTGGTCATCGGTGTCACCTACACGCTCGCCCGAGGCATCGGCGTGTGGGGCAACAACCAGCCGGTCGGCTGGGCGTTCGACATCATCAACTTCGTCTGGTGGGTCGGTATCGGCCACGCCGGTACGCTCATCTCCGCCATCCTCCTGCTCTTCCAGCAGAAGTGGCGCACGAGCATCAACCGCTTCGCGGAAGCCATGACGCTGTTCGCCGTCATGTGCGCGGGTCTCTTCCCGCTGCTGCACACCGGCCGTCCCTGGTTCGCCTTCTGGCTGTTCCCGTACCCCAGCACCCTGGGCGCGTGGCCGCAGTTCCGCTCGCCGCTGGTGTGGGACGTGTTCGCCATCTCCACGTACCTCACGGTGTCCGCGCTGTTCTGGTTCGTGGGCCTCATCCCGGACCTGGCCGCGCTGCGCGACTCGTCCAAGACGAAGCTCCAGCGCACCATCTACGGCCTGTTCGCGCTCGGCTGGCGCGGCTCAGGGCGTCACTGGCACAACTACAAGATTGCGTACCTGCTGCTGGCCGGCCTCTCCACGCCGCTGGTCGTGTCGGTGCACACCATCGTTTCGTTCGACTTCGCCGTCTCCCTGCTGCCCGGCTGGCACGCGACCATCTTCCCGCCCTACTTCGTGGCCGGCGCCGTGTTCAGCGGCTTCGCGATGGTCATCACGCTCATCGTCCCGGCTCGCAAGTACCTGGGTCTGCGTGACGTGATCACGGACCGCCACCTGGAGAACATGAACAAGGTCATCCTCGCGACGGGCCTCATCGTGTCCTACGGGTACATGATGGAGCACTTCGTCGCCTGGTACTCCCAGAACCAGTACGAGATGTGGACGTTCTATGTGAACCGCGCCACGGGCCCCTACGCGGGCGTGTACTGGCTGATGATTGCCTGCAACGTCATCACGCCGAACATCTTCTGGTTCAAGAAGTGCCGCACGAGCATCCCCATCATGTGGGTGGCCTCCATCGCCGTGAACATCGGCATGTGGTGCGAGCGCTTCATCATCATCGTCACGTCGCTGAGCCAGGACTTCCTGCCGTCCTCGTGGGGCATCTACACCCCGACCTGGGTGGACTGGTGCATCTACATCGGCACCCTGGGCCTGTTCGGCACCCTGTTCCTCCTGTTCCTGAAGTTCGTGCCCGCGGTGGCGATCAGCGAAGTGAAGGAGCTCCAGCTGGAGCTCAAGCACGCCCGCCACAACTCTCACGGAGCGCACTAGAGTCATGGAAGCCACTGTCCTCGATTCCTGGGTGCTGGCCGAGTTCGAGACGCCAGACGTCCTCGTGGATGCCACTCGTCAGATGCGCGAGAAGGGTTTCCAGGGGATGGACACCTACTCTCCGTACCCGCTCCACGGCGGCTCGGAGGCCCTGGGCCTGCCCCCCTCGAAGGTCCCCTTCATCGCCCTGTGCGGCGGGCTCACCGGTCTCACCACGGCGCTCGCCATGCAGACCTGGATGAACACCTACGACTACCCGCTGAACATCGGCGGTCGTCCGCTGCTGTCGCTGCCAGCGTGGGTGCCCATCACGTTCGAGCTGAGCGTGCTGTTCGCCGCGTTCGGCATCTTCTTTGGCCTCCTGGGGCTGAGCAAGCTGCCGCAGCCGTATCACCCCGTCTTCGAGTCCGACGCCTTCCGCACCGCGTCCACGCACGGCTACTGGCTGAGCGTGCCGCACGCGACGGGCCAGGACGCGTCCGCCGTCATTGACCAGCTCAAGGCCCTGGGTGCCACCCAGGTGACCGTCGTCACGGGAGAGAAGGAATGAGGTGGCTCATCCCCGCCGCCGGGCTCGTCGCGTTGTCGGGCTGCGACGTCCCCTCCGAGTTCCTCCAGCGCATGGAGGACCAGGCCAAGTACGAGTACTACGAGGCGTCCAGCTTCTGGGCGGACGGTCGTGCCATGCGCACGCCGCCGGCCGGCACGGTTCCGCGCGAGCGCTACAGCCGGATTCCGGAGATCAAGGACCCCGTCGCCCGCCAGACGGCCGTCACGGGTCGCGCCGACGGGCAGCCCGTGGCCACCATCCCCGTGAAGGTGGACCACGACCTGCTGACGCTCGGTCAGAAGAAGTACAACATCGTGTGCTCGCAGTGTCACGGCGTGCTCGGTGACGGCAACAGCGTGGTCGCGGAGAACATGGCCCTGCGCCTGCCGCCGTCCCTGCTGGAGCTGGAGAGCAAGCCCGCGGGCCACTTCTACACGGCCATCAACGAGGGCTACGGCGTGATGCCGTCCTTCTCCGGTGAGCTCGACGTGCGCGAGCGCTGGGCCGTGGTCGCCTATGTGCGAGCCCTTCAGGAGGCCCGCAACACCCGTACGGGCGGACACAACTCCGTCCCGCAGGAGAACCGATGACCCCCGCAGCCGAAGCCTCCGCTCCGCTCGAGCGCTACACCGGCACACCGAAGCTCATGGTGCCGGCGTTCGGCCTGGGCGCCCTGGGCATCCTGGCCACCCTGGCCTTGTTCTTCGCCACGGGGAACAAGGGCATCGCCGCCCACAGCTACCTGATTGCCTTCACCTACTGGGTGGGCATCAGCGTGGCGTTCCTCATCATGGTGGCCATCTTCCACACGGCCAAGGCCAAGTGGCTCATCGTGCTGCGCCGCACCATGGAGACGGGCGCGTCCGCCATCCCTGTGTTCCTGGCGCTGTTCGTGCCGCTCGTCCTGATGGCGAACTACCTCTACCCCTGGCTGCCGGACTCGCCGCTGCGCGCGAACATCCACGGCCTGGAGGCGGAGCACCTGTCGCACAAGGTCCACGGCTACCTGAACATCCCGTTCGCCGGCTTCCGCCACGTCATCTACTTCGGCGTCTGGATCTTCGCCGCGTGGAAGCTGCGCAGCCTGAGCATCAAGCAGGATACCGAGGGCGGTCTGGACCTGACGGTGCGCATGCGCCGCTTCTCCCCGGGCATCCTCCCCTTCCTGGCGCTGACCATCACCTTCGCGTCGTTCGACTGGATGATGAGCCTCACGCCGCTGTGGCAGTCCACCATCTTCGGCGTCTACTACTTCGCCGGCAGCTTCCTGGCCGCCTTCTGCATCCTCACGCTCGTGACGGCCAAGGCGCGCGGCAAGGACCTCTACGGCAACGTCGTGACGGCGGCCCACTTCCACAACCTGGGCAAGCTGATGCTGGCCTTCACCGCGTTCTGGGCCTACATCGCGTTCTCCCAGTTCATGCTGGTGTGGATCGCCAACATCCCGGAAGAGGCTCCCTGGTACGGCGTGCGCATCTGGGGCGCCTGGAGGCCGGTGTCCATCACCCTGGCCGTCCTGCACTTCGTGGTGCCGTTCTTCATCCTCCTGTCGCGCAACCTGAAGCTGCAGCCCAACAAGCTGGCGATGGTGGCCATCTACATCCTGGCCGTCCACCTGCTGGACCTGTACTGGCTCATCTGGCCGGCGCTGACGGGTGAGCAGGGTCCCAGCACGGACCTCATCTCCCTCTTCTCGCTCGCGGCCGCGTTCGTGGGCGTGGGTGGCATCGCGGTGGGCTTCGCGCTGAAGAACGCGCGCAACAACTACACGATGCCGGTGAAGGACCCCTACATCGCCGAGTCCCTGAGGTACGTGCAGCCATGAAGAAGACCCAGGTCGAAGAAGAGTCGCGGGTCATCGTCGGCGCCCACGGTGTGGCCGCCGAGGAAGACCACATCGTGATGGGCAAGCTGCTGGGCATCGGCTTCGGCTCGCTGGCCATCTTCGCGGTGGGTATCGTCTGGGCTTATGCCATCCAGGTGCGGACCATGAAGGAGGCCCAGCCGGACGGTCCTCCTCCGCGCCCGGCGGGCATGGGCCAGTACGAGGTGGGAATCGTCAACCAGCGCCTGTTCGAGCAGGACTGGCACGCCGAGGAGAAGATTGGCGGCCAGCTCCAGGCGCTCGAGGCGGGCTGGGGCGACCAGCCGGGTGTCAAGGCGCATCCGAACCTGGATGAGGCCATGAAGTCGGTCATCGCCAAGCAGAACGCCCCCGCGCCCGCCCCCCAGCCCCCGCCCGAGCCGACCCCGGCTCCTCGGCAGTAGCTTCCCTCGCCAGCATCACGTAAGAGCCGTCCGCGATGATGTCCCTCTTCTCCCACATCTCCCCGCGCGCACCCCGCACGGGGATGTTCCTCGCGGCGGCGCTCGTCCTGGCCACCGCGCTCCCGGCATCCGCGATGCCGGGCGGGGGCAAGACTCCCCGCTCCATCGTGGAGGCCCAGCAGGACGCCCCGCCCCAGCTCGAGGGGGTGGACGTGGAGGAGCACCTGGGAGACCCGGTGCCCTCGCAGACCCGCTTCACCGACGTGACGGGCCAGGAAGTGACGCTGGGCGCGGTGCTGTCCAAGACGCGGCCCACCCTGCTGACGCTCGTGTATTACAACTGCCCGCTGCTCTGTAACCTGGTGCTCAACGCCCAGGTGAAGTCGATGCGCGAGCTGGGGCTGGAGCTGGGCAAGGACTACGAGGCCGTCACCGTCAGCGTCGACCCGGAAGACACCCCGACGATGAGCGCCGAGCGGCGGCGCAAGCACCTGCAGTCCATGGGCAAGCCGGAGAGCGCGCCCTGGCACTTCATGACCGGGACGGAGACGGAGATTCGCCGTCTCGCGGACGCGGTGGGCTTCAAATACAAGTACGACGAAAGCACCAAGCAGTACGCCCACCCCGCGGTGGTGATGGTGCTGACGCCCGAAGGAAGCATCTCCCGGTACCTGTACGGGACGGACTTCCCTCCCAAGGACATGAAGCTGGCGTTGCTGGAGGCGGCCGGCGGCCGCGTGGGCACCAGCTTCGACCGCGTGGTCATGTCCTGCTTCAAGTATGACACCGCCACCCGGCGGTACGGCTTCTACATCTTCGGTTTCATCCGCCTGGGCGCAATGGCCGTCTTCATCGCCCTGGCATCGGTGCTGATCTATTTCTGGAGGCGCGAGCTGAAGAAAGGCGCGGCGGCATGAGCGAGCTTCTCAACAACCTTCTGTTCCTCCCGGAGAGCGCGTCCACGTTCGCGGAACGGGTCGACCTGCTGCATCACTTCGTCGTGATTACGACGATCGTGATGTCGACGGGGACCGGCCTCGCGGCGCTGTTCATGTTCTTCCGGTACCGCCGGCGGACCCCCGCCCAGGCGACGGAGTACGTCGTCCCCACGCTGAAGACGGAGTTCCTCTTCGTCTCCGTGCCGTTGGTGTTCTTCCTGGCTTGGTTCGGGATTGGTTTCCGGGATTTCACCTGGGTCACCACCCCGCCCAAGGACTCGATGGACGTCTACGTCATGGGCAAGCAGTGGATGTGGAAGTTCTCGTATCCGGAGGGCCCCAACGGCGTGAACGTCCTTCACGTCCCGGCCAACCGTCCGGTGCGATTGCTCATCACCTCCCGCGACGTGCTGCACTCCTTCTACGTCCCGTCCTTCCGCATCAAGATGGACGCGCTGCCCGGCCGCTACACGCAGATCTGGTTCGAGGCGACCAAGCCCGGCACGTACCAGGTGCTCTGCACCGAGTACTGCGGCCTGTCGCACTCGAAGATGCTGGCCGAGGTCGTGGTCCTCCCCCAGGAGGAGTACGACAACTGGATCAAGGAGCAGCGCCGCGGCCGGCTGCAGGACCGCCAGGACGCGCTCGCGGACACCTCACTGGTGCCGCCGGTGGCTCGCATGGTGGAGCAGGGCCAGGTGCTGGCCGGCACCCAGGGCTGCCTCAAGTGCCACTCCGTGGATGGCTCGCAGCACATCGGCCCCACGTTCCTTGGCATGTATGACCGCATGGAGAAGCTGGACGACGGCCAGCAGATCCGCGTGGACGAGGCCTACATCACCCAGTCGATGATGGACCCGGGCGCCCACCTCGTGTCGGGCTACCAGAACGTGATGCCGACCTACCAGGGCAAGCTGCAGGGCCCGGAGACGGCCGCCATCGTCGAGTACATCAAGTCGCTTCGCACTCCGGCCGTCCGCGAGGGCGCCTCCGAGGGACCCGCCTATGACCCCATCCAGTAGCCTCGACACGGCGGGGGCCGCCCCGCACGGCGAGCACCACGACCACCACCCGAGCTATCTGGTGGATGGCACCACCATCAAGAGCTGGCTCTTGACGGTGGACCACAAGCGCATCGGCCTGATGTTCCTGTTCTGGGTCCTGCTCTTCTTCCTTGTCGGCGGCATCTTCGCGCTGCTCATCCGGATCGAGCTGCTCACGCCGGGTCCGACCATCATGGACGCGATGACGTACAACCGTACGTTCACGCTCCATGGCCTGGTCATGATCTTCCTGTTCATGATTCCGGCGATTCCCGCCGTCTTCGGCAACTTCATGCTGCCGCTGATGCTGGGCGCCAAGGACGTCGCGTTCCCGCGGCTGAACCTGGCCTCGCTCTACATCTACCTGGCCGGCGCGGTGATTGCGCTCTGGGGCATGCTCAACGGCGGTCTGGACACGGGCTGGACGTTCTACACCCCGTACAGCACGCACACGACGACGACGGTGGCGCCCGTGCTGTTCGGCGCGTTCATCATCGGCTTCAGCTCCATCGCCACGGGCATCAACTTCATCGTCACGTGCCACACCATGCGGGCGCCGGGCATCACCTGGTTCAAGATGCCCCTGTTCGTGTGGGCCATCTATGCGACGAGCTGCATCCAGGTGCTGGCGACGCCGGTCATCGGCTTGCTGCTGGTGCTGGTGACGGTGGAGAACCTGTTCAGCTTCGGCATGTTCGACCCGGCGCGCGGCGGCGACCCGGTGCTCTTCCAGCACCTGTTCTGGTTCTACAGCCACCCGGCCGTGTACATCATGGTGCTGCCCGCCTTCGGCGTGATGAGCGAGATTGTCAGCACGTACAGCCGCAAGAACATCTTCGGCTACCGCGCGGTGGCGTACTCCAGCCTGGGCATTGCCTTCGTCGGCTTCTTCGCCTGGGGCCACCACATGTTCGTGTCCGGCCAGTCGACCTTCGACGCGGGCGTGTTCGGCGTCCTCACCATGCTGGTGGGCGTCTTCACGGCCATCAAGGTCTTCAACTGGATTGGCACCGTCTACAAGGGCGCCGTCGACTTCAAGACGCCCTTCGCCTACTTCTGCGGCTTCCTGTTCTTCACCGTGTTCGGTGGCATGACGGGCATCGCGCTGGGCACGGTGTCGCTGGACGTCCCGTGGCACGACACCTACTTCGTCGTGGCGCACTTCCACTTCATCATGGTGGGCGCGACCATCATGGCCTTCCTGGCCGCCCTGCACTACTGGTTCCCGAAGATGTTCGGGCGCATGTACCACGAGGGTTGGGGCCTGGTGTCCGCGGCGCTCATCATCCTGGGGTTCAACGCCACGTTCATCCCCCAGTTCCTGCTGGGCAACAACGGCATGCCGCGCCGGTACTATGACTACCCGGAGCGGTTCCAGGCGCTGAACGTGGCCTCCACGGCCGGTGCCTCGCTGCTGGCCTTCGGCTTCATCATCATCGCCCTCTACCTGGCGTATGCGCTGGTGTACGGCAAGGCCGCTGGCAAGAACCCCTGGCGGAGCAAGGGCTACGAGTGGGTGAGCGAGTCTCCCCCGCCGACCCATAACTTCGTGGGTCCGCAGGTGACGTTCCCCGAGGAGCCCCACTTCTACGTCGACCCGAAGAAGGCCGAGGTCCCCGATGCAGTCTAGCGCTCACACCGCCGATGGCGCGGCCCCTGTGCCGCGCCTGGCGGCACACTTCGCCTCGCTCGAGGTCCAGACACACGCCGCCCGCCTGGGGATGTGGCTGTTCCTGGCGACGGAAATCCTGCTCTTCGCCGGCCTCTTCGTCTGCTACGGCTGCTACCGCTTCCTCTACCCGGAGGCGTGGGCGGCGGGCAGCCGCAGCCTGGACCTGACGATGGGCACCGTGAACACGGTGGTCCTCATCACCTCCTCGCTCACCGCGGCGCTCGCGGTGCACTACGCGAAGGAGGGGAAGAACAAGATGGTCGGCATCATGTTCGCCCTCACCCTCGTGATGGCCATCGGCTTCCTCGTCATCAAGTACTTCGAGTACTCGCACAAGTTCCACATCGGGACGCTGCCGGGCCGGTACTACACGTACGAGGGGATGCAGATGCCCGGCATCACCCTCTACTTCACGGTCTATTTCTGCTCGACGGCGCTGCACGCGCTGCACGTCCTCATCGGCATGGGCGTGCTGACGGTGGCGATGATCCGGGCGTTCACGAAGGCGGACTTCGGGCCGAACAACTTCACCATGGTCGAGCTGGGCAGCATGTACTGGCACCTCGTCGACCTGGTGTGGATCTTCCTGTTCCCGATGCTCTACCTGGTCTGAGGGGAGACACCACCATGGCCATTGCCAACGAATCCCATCAGGAAGCCAAGAACATGGCATCTCACCACGGAGCGGGCCGCTACTGGGCCATCTGGGCCGTGCTGCTCGTGCTGACCGTCGTGACGGTCCTCACCGGCCGCATGCACCTGCCGAACTTCGGCCTGCTGCTCGCCATCGTCATCGCGACGGTGAAGGGCACGCTGGTGGCGCTGTACTTCATGCACCTGTCGGAGCATCAGGGCGCCAACCGGATTGTCTTCGGCGTCTCCATCCTCTTCGTGGTGCTGATGCTCGTCATCCCCATGGCGGACCTGGGCACGCGCTTCCGCGGCTCCAACCCGCCGGGCTCGCAGTACAGCGACCTGCAGCCTCCGGATATCGGCACCGGCTCGCAGCGCGGCCGCTTCGGCGGGGGCATGAAGCCGCCCCAGACGAAGGACACGCCGGAGACTCCGGCGCCGCACCACTGACATTCCCAGGGGCTTGTTTCGGCAAGCCCCTGTTGCTTCACCCGCGCGGCGCCAGGGACTTCCCCGGCGCCGCGTTGCATTTGCGGGCTACAGCGCGACTTCCAGGTTGAAGGCCAGCGCGGTGTCCGTGGGCACCTTGCCCTGGGGCGGCTTGCTGTCGTGCTTCACCAGGAAGCTGACGCCCATGGCGAGCGCCTCCGTCAGCCGCACCGACAGCTGCGTCTGGCTGTTCACCAGCACGCGCGAGCTGTCGATGACGCTCAGCAGCACCTCGGCGTCCTCCTTGAAGAGGACGTCCTTGGTGAGGCCGTAGCGGAAGGCCACGCCGAAGCGGGGACCGCCCAGGTCCACGTCCGGCAGGTCCAGGCGCGTGGGGTAGTACTGGAAGCGCGTCTCGTGCGCGTAGCGGAAGGCGGCGTCCGTGCGCAGGTACGTCTCCGGCTGGTCCTTGGGCTTCTCGTCCCACCAGAGGATGCCGAGACCGCCTTCACCGCTGCTGCGCGACTCGACGCTCTTGACGTGGTCCATCTCAACGCCCGCCAGCAGGTAGCCGGAGAGCATCTTCGTGAAGCGCCGGTCACCGCGCAGCTCCAGGCCGGCGTTGAGGGCCACCAGCTGCGACTCCAGATTCTCCCCTTCCACTTCGGGCGGGCGGCTGCGGCCGTAGTTGCCGTAGGCCTTCGCGCCGAAAATCCAGTGCTCGGTGGTGCGCTGCGCGCTGGCCAGGCCGCTGAACGTCAGGGTGGAGGCGTTGCCCGTCAGCGAGATGAGGCCCAGGCCCACGGTGATGTCCCACTCCTCCTTCTTCTTCTCCGCGGGGGTGCCCTCCGCGGGCGTGGTGGGCGCGGCGGCCTCGGGCGCGACGATGCCGGCGGCGCGGGCGCTGGCCTCCGCGGCGCGCTCGGCGGCGGCGGCGGCCCGCTCCGCGGCGGCGGCGGCCCGCTCCGCGGCGGCGGCCATGCGCTCCTCGGGCGTGGCGGCCGGCGCGGCGACGGCCGGCGCGGGGGTGGCGGTGGGAGCGGGCTCGGCGGGGACAGGCGCCTGGGCCTGCAGGGACGTGGCAATCAAGAGGGCGGCGGAAAGCATGGGTTCTCCAAATCTTCAGGCGTCGGCGAATCAGGACCCGGACTGCACTGGGCGTCCTTTGCCGCCCCCGGGGCCGGCGCGGCCCCCTTCCTGCTCCAAACACGCATGGTGCGGCAATGGTTGATTGGCTGGGGTGTGATTAATTCCAGAAGGTTTGCCTTCTCCGGAGCCCCACACCCCGTGAGCACCATCCGAGTCGCGCTGCTGTGGACGCTGCTGCTGCCCACCCTGGCCTTCGCCCAGCGCGTCACCGTGCCCGTGGACGTGGGCGTGGGCCCCGCCGCGTTCATGTTCTTCGGGCCCGTCTTCGACGACCAGCCCATCCACACCGGCGTGAAGGTCTCCGTCGAGGCGGTGCTCGACAAGCAATGGCTGACCCAGAACCGGCGCTCGATTCCGGCGCGCTACCGCAAGTACGCGAAGAGTCTGGATGAAGTCCGCATCTCCCCGTCCCTCTTCATCCCCGACTCGCTCATCATCTCCCCCCAGCTGCGCAACACCGGCATGTATGGCGTCACCTGGAAGCCGCTGGAGCTGGGCGTGCCGCTGTCGTCCGGCCCCGCGCGGCTCTCCGTGGGGGGTGGGTTGCTCCTGACGTATGCGTTCCTGCATTCGCGGACTTTGTCGAACACGCACTTCGTGAGGCCGGGCGCGGAGGTCGGCGTGGACCTGGAGCTGCAACTCTCCAAGAGCTTCCTCATCAGCCTGGGCTGGGAGTCCGCGCTCTACGTGCCTCAGGAGCTGGGAGGGCTGGGCCTGCCGGACCGGTTGCGCGACGGCATCTTCCACGTGGGCCAAGCGTACCTGCAGTTCCACGTGCGCTTCCCATACACCACGCGACTGTGAGCCGGGCCGCCTCCCGCGCGAGTGGATGCGGAGGACCCGCTGGAGGCGCTACCCTGGGGCGACATGCACCTGGCCCTCGCCACCGCCGCCCAGAAAGCCGAGCGCGACCGCCTCACTCATGAGGCCTGGGGTTCTCCCCTCACCGTCGAACAGTTCCATCAGCGGGAGCTGCGGCTGCGCTCCCATCCCTGGTGCCGGGAGGGCATGCGCACCTGGCTGTTGCTCGACGACGCAAGCCAGGTGCTGGCCTCGTGCGAGACCTTCCACACGGACAGCTACCTGCGCGGCCCCGACGGCGTGGCCTCGCGAGGTGTCTCGCACGCCATCGCCAGCGTCTACACGGAGCCCGCGCTGCGCGGGCATGGGTACGCGACGCACTTGATGGACTTGCTCGCCACGCGACTGGAGCAGGAGCCCGGTTCCTCTCACGCCGCCCTCCTCTTCTCGGACGTGGGGGCCCCGCTCTATCGCCGGTCCGGTTACCACGAGGCGCCCGCGTTCGACTGGCACCTGTCCGCCGCCGGCGGGCTGTCCACCCACGCGGTGGACGCGCTGCTGTGCGACGGGGACGTGCCGCTGATGATGGAGCGAATCCAGCGCCCGGAGGTGCCCTTCCTCCTCTGGCCGAGCGCCGCGCAAATCGACTGGCACCTGGAGCGGGAGCGCGCGTACGCGGAGCTCCTGCGCCGGCCTCGGCCCGAGGCGTGCGGCGCGACGGTGGGCACGTCCACCGTGCTGTGGGCGATGATGGCGCGGTATGGCCAACTGGTCGTGTTGATGCTCGACGCGGAGACGGTGGAGGACGCCGTCGCGCTGCTGGAGGCGGCGCGGGGCGTGGCGCATCGGGCGGGGCTGTCGCGCGTCGTCGTCTGGGAGGAGCCCTCCACGCTGGCCTGGGTCGCGCGTGTCCCGGGGGCCTCGCGGGTGGCGCGAGATGGCTCGCTGCCCATGCTGCGGCCGCTGCGCCCGGGGCTGCCCGCCGCCGAGCGCGTGGGCTTCAGCCGCGCGTTGTGGGTGTGAGAGGACGGACGCGGGAAGTCAGGCAGGTCGACCCGCGTTGAGTCGCGGAGGTTCGCAACCCGAATGGAATGCACTCTTTGTGGCGCCTGCTGCGTGGCGCCGGACATCGCGGCGCTCGACAAGCCGCTGGGCTTGCGTTGCCCGCACCTCCTGGAGAACAACCTCTGCGGTCGCTACGAGGACCGGCCGAGCATCTGCCGGGACTACCAGCCCGACGAGGTGTGCCGCCTCATCGAGGCGCCCACGCTGGAGGAGCGCGTGGACAAGTACCTCTCGCTCTTCGGGCTGGTCGAAGAGGCCCGGGCCGTGAAGGAGCAGGGCTGCCCTTCCATGAAGCGCGCCCGGCTGCTGGCCTCGAGCGCCCCCGCCGGAGCGCCCGGTGGCCAACGCCGCGACTGAGCTCTCACTGCGGCCCCTTGTCCCCACCTTCGGGTGACGCTATCCCGGGGTCGTGAGATTCCAACCGACCGAGCCCTTCGTCCCCGCGCCGGGACTGACGAACGAGCATTCGCAGACCATCTACGCGAACCTCGTGAGGTCTCGACAGCCGCCCCCGCTGCGGAGGGAGCGGCGCGAGCTGCCCGACGGCGACTTCGTCGACGTGGATACCTTCGATGGCCCGGTCGGCGCGCCGCACGTGGTGGCGCTGCATGGGCTGGAGGGCTCGTCCACGGCCGGCTACATCGCCGCCATCCTCCGAGGCGCGAAGGACCGCGGCTGGGGCGCCACCGCGCTCAACTTCCGCTCCTGCAGCGGTGAGCCCAACCGGCTCGCGCGCACGTACCACTCGGGGCACATCGACGACGCGCTGGGGCTGCTGCGCGACCTGCGCGACAAGGCCACCGGCCCGCTCTTCGCCGTCGGCTTCTCGCTGGGCGCCAACGTGTTGTGCCGGCTGCTGGAGGACCAGGGGGAGAACGCCCCCGTCGTCGCCGCCGCGGCCATCAGCGCGCCCTTCGACCTGGATGCGTGTTGCAGGAAGCTGGACGGTCCGGGGGCCCTCCACTGGCTGTACCGCGAGCGCTTCCTGCGGACGCTGAAGGGCAAGGCCCGCGCGAAGCTGAAGCGGTTTCCCGGCGCCTTCGACGGCCGCGCCATGGAGGCATCGCGCACGGTGCGCGCCTTCGACCACTCCGTCACCGCGCCCCTGCACGGCTTCCACAGCGCCGAGCACTACTACGCCGAGTCCTCCGCGGGGCCCCGCCTCCACGCCATCCGCAAGCCGACGCTCATCATCAGCGCCGGGGACGACCCCATGCTGGAGTCGCCCGTCGTCCCGCCCGAGGCCAAGGACAATCCCCACCTGAGCATCGTGGAGACGAAGCACGGAGGCCACGTGGGCTTCGTCGCGGGCACCGTGCACCGCCCGCGCTTCTGGGCCGAGGAACAGGCCTTGGAGTTCTTCGCGACCTTCCGTTAACCGAAGGACAGGATGAAGCCGAGCTTGGCCGTGGGGCGCACCATGCGCAGCTTCCACGGCTCCTCTTCTCCGGGAGCCAGCGTCGTCCGGAAGGGCTCCGGCAGGTCCTTCAAGCCCGGGCCCGACAGCTCCAGGAAGCTGACGCCGCCGCGCACGAACCAGGTGACGCGGTCATGCAGGTGCAGCTCCAGGCCGAGCATCGCGCTGGCATACGTGTAGCCCACGCGCTCGAGCGACGGCAGCGGAGGCAATGACAGGTCCGCGAGCCTGCGCTCCAGGCTCCTCGCCTTCACGGGCCGGGCATGGCCCACGTCCAGGCTGAGGGCCGGCGTCAGCGGGCCGCGCAGGGGAAGCAGCGTGATGCCCACGCGCCCTCCTGGCCGCACGCCGTTGTGCGTCCCTCCCACGTGCAGCCGCACCAGCGAGGTGGGGCGGAACGAGAAGGACAGCCCCATGCCTCCCGTCAGGCCCGCGTCCAACATCAAGCCGAAGGGAGACAGCCGCGCGAGGTCCGGAGACACCCTCCGCTGCGCTTCCATCCCCTCGGCCGCCAGAGTCACTCGCGCCGCCAACAGGCACATCAGCGCGGTCAGCGTGGACCACCTCCGCATTTCGCCGCCCCCCTGCCCCATCCACCCGCCAGCCACCTGCTCCTTCGAGGACCCGGCGCCTCCCGACGGCGCCCCTCACCCGAGGAGGCCGTAGCATTCGCCGTGCCCGCGTTCGCACCGCGTCATGGGGTTCGAGACTTCGCGGAGTTGCGCAAGGTACCCATCGCCCTGGGCCTCGGGGAGTGACGGCTCCCTGAAAATCCTCCGGGACCGTGGGGTGGAGCGCCTAACGTGTGGGGCCTTCATTGACGAAGGGGAGGAATGCTTTGCGCCTGCAAGTCGCCGCCACCGCCCTGCTCGCCCTGAGCGCCTGCTCACGCACGACGGAGGGGACGCCGCCCGTGGTGGAGCGTGTCCTCAACCCTCGCACGCGTTTCTCGGACGTGGCCCGGGTCTGCAACGCGCAGGGAGGGCAGACGGGCTGGCGGGTGGAGGTCCAGGGCAAACGCTTCGCGCCGACGCCCGCGGACGTGCTCTCGGACACCCCCGTGGTGGACCTGCCCGAGGTCACGCTGCAAGGCCCCACGCCATACACGCTGCGGCGCGACCAGGTGTTCTACGTGCGCCCGGAGCTGCTGCTGCTGGACCTGCCCACGCGCGACTCCTCGCCCCCTTTCGAACTGGCCCCGGGCCGCTATGGCGTGGAGGTCACCAACCCGCTGGGTGGCACCAGCACCCTGGGCGAGGCCTTCACGGTGGTGGCTCCGCCCAAGGTGACGCGCGTCGTGCCGCCGCCGAATGGGTATGTCTCCGGCGGCCTCAACCCCATCGTCATCGAGGGCCAGGACTTCCAGCCAGGCTCGTCGCCCATCATCATCCTGCGGAGCGAGGGCCTGGCCGACCAGCCCCTGTTCAACGTGAGCGTTGTCTCCGAGACACGCATCGAGACGGAGATTCCTCCCGGCTCGAGTGAGGGCCGGTATGACGTGGTGCTCACGCAGCCGGATGGCTGCTCGGCCGTGGTGCCAGGCGCTGTCGACGTGCGCTACCGCCCCCCGTTGGGAGCACTCAGCATCTTCCCCAGGGCCGCACGGGCGGCGAGCAACACTCGCATCCGCATCAACAACGAGCCCACGGGCGCCCAACGCGCCTTCACAGGTGTGCCCGAGGTCTTCATCTTCGCGCCGTTGAAGGCAACGCCCACCGTGATTCGGCGGATCGCCCTGCGCTCGGTGGAGCTGAGGTCGGCCACGGAGGTGACCGCGGAGGTGCCGGTGTGCTCGGGGACCGAGCCCCCCACAAGCGACGAACTGTGTCCGCACGGGATGGTCCTCGGGGGCCCCTATGTGCTCGAGGTGGTGGACCCCAGCGGCGCGGTGGGCGTGGTGCCCGAGGCGGAGGGCTTCTTCGTGACATTCGACGCCTCGTTGACGTTCGCTTCGGGCTCCGCGCAGGACACGGGAACCGACCTGCCATGAACACCCTGCTCCTCGCCGCGCTCACCACGCTCGCCGTCGCGAGCACGCCCGCGCCCCCTCACTCGGACGGGAACATCCTGCTGGCGCCGAAGGTGGGCTTCTTCAAGTCCACCGCGCCGCTGGACGGAGACATCTACCTGGGTCTCGAACTGGGGTACGTGACGCCGCTCCTGAAGCGCCGCCTCACGCTGGCCCTGGAGGTGAACTACCACCGGCCCCAGTCGTCGGGCACGCTCAGCGACCCTCAACTGGGAGGCTTCGGAGCGCCGCCTCCCAATGGCCGCTACACCCTGGCCGTCCGCGAGGTGGCGTTCCTGTTGTCGGCGGTGTTCCGCTTCGAGCGGGCGGTGGGCTCGCTGACGCCCTACGTGGGCGGCGGCCCGGGCCTGTACCTGCACCGCGCCACCACGGACTTCCTGGGAGCCACCGCGTCGGAGAGCGGCGGAGGGCTGGGCCTCCAGGCGCTCGCGGGCGTGGAGCTTCCGCTCGGGCCGGGCGGCGCCTTCGTGGAGACCCACTTCCACCTGGCCCCGGTGGACTTCCGCACCACGGGCGAGGTGAACGTCGGAGGGTTCCTCGCGGGCGCGCTGGGCTACCGGCTGCGTCTGTGACGCGGCCCCTCAGGCGCGGCCGATAGGCGGGCGCAACACGCGCAGCAGGTCCTGGGCGACCACCTCCCTCACCGCCGTCTTCAAGGCGTCGAGGAGCTGGTGGAGGGCCTCGGCGGAGTCTCCGGGAGCGTCGATGACCCGCTCGTGCTCACCGTCGAAGATGCGCAGCCGGCCGGGCAGCAGCGTGATGAGGGGTTGCTCGGGATAGCGCTTGCGCAGCAGCCCCACGAAGAGCGGGTGGTCCTCGTCCTGCCGGCGCAGGTCCACGACGACCAGGGTCGGTGGGGCTTCGGCGAGCGCGGACAAGGCGTCGTCGGTGTCGCCCGTGGCGGAGAAGAGCAGGCCCGCGTCGCTGGCGGCGAGGACTCGCCGCAGCAGCTCGCGGGACGGGGCATGAGGACTGACGATGAGGACCCGGCGCATCTGGGTTGAAACCTAGCCCTTCCAGACGGCGATGGCCGCGCCGGTGAAGGCCAGCACGGAGCCGACCACCCGGGCGAGCGTCGCGGGGCGGCCTTCCACCATGGCATCCCAGATGAGGCTGGTGACGAGCTGCGCGGCCATGAGCAGGAGGACGGACTGCACCGCGCCTATCCGGCTGATGGACAAGGGCATGCCCAGCACGATGACGACGCCGCACAGGCCCGGCAGCAGGTGCCAGGGAGTGAAGCCGGAGAAGCGGCTCTCCGTGGGCGCGGCCTCGGGCCAGAACCCGGGCACGGCGCGGGCGACCATGTACACGGCCACGGTGACCACCGTCGCCACCACCATGTTCACCACCACCGCGCTGAGCAGGCCCCACTGACTCGCGAACCGCCGGTTGAAACCACCCTGGGCGACAACCGCCAGCCCACACAACAGGGGAACGAGCGAGATGAGACGCATGGTCGCGGTGGGGTATCGCGAACACGGGCATGCCTGCAAGGAGCCAGGCGACGCCCCGGCCTGCCTCTTGCCTTCTCATCAAGCTGGCGAAACGAGGATTGACGGGCTACGTCCTGACGGCACGCATGGATGTCCCTCTCGAGCTCCACTTCGACTGCGGCACCCTGGTGGCTCCCTGGCTGCCGGATGACGCTCGGCTGCGGGGGCTCTTCCAGAAGGACGCACGCACGGGGGTGTACCGCGCTCCGGCGTGGCACTACCGGGAGGCCGTGCTGCGGCTGCGGGAGCTGGGCGTGGCGTATGTGGACCAGGCCCGGCGCTTCGAGCCCCTGGAGGCCGCGCTGACGGTGCCCATCCATCCCTTCCCCCACCAGCGCGCGGCGCTGGAGGCGTGGACGCAGGCGGGAGGACGGGGGCTGGTGGAGCTGCCGACGGGTGCGGGCAAGACGCTGCTGGCGGTGCTCGCCATCGCGCACGTGAAGCGGCCCACCCTCGTCGTGGTGCCCACGCTGGACCTGATGGCGCAGTGGCAGGGCGTGCTCGCGCGGCACTTCTCAGTGCCGGTGGGGATGCTCGGGGGCGGGGTCAATGACAGACAACCGCTGACCGTGACGACGTATGACTCCGCGGCGATGCAGACCGAGTTCCACGGCAACCGCTTTGGATTGCTGGTCTGTGACGAGTGCCATCACCTGCCCGCGCCCAGCTATCGGTTCATCGCGGAGGGCTCGCTGGCGCCGTACCGGCTGGGATTGACGGCGACGCTGGAGCGCACGGACGGCGGGGAGCGGGTGTGTGAGGAGTTGCTGGGGCCTCGCGTGCATCGCACCGACATCCGCGAGCTCCAGGGAGAGTACCTGGCGCCCTACGAGGTGAAGCGGGTGGAGGTGGCGCTGACGCCGGAGGAGAAGGCTCGCTACGACGAGGCGCGGGCGCTGTATCTGGGGTTCGTGCGCAAGCTGGGCGTGCGGCTGTCGGCGCCGGATGGGTGGGCGCGGTTCCTGGCGCAGAGCCAGCGCAGCGACGAGGGGCGGGCCGCGTACCGAGGGTATCGCGAGCAGCGCCGCATCGCGCTCACCTCCAGCGGCAAGCAGGAGGTGCTGTGGCGCATCCTGCTGGAGCACCGCGAGGACCGGGTGCTGGTCTTCACCGACGACAACGAGACGGTGTACACGCTGGCGCGCCGGTGGATGTTGCCCGCGCTCACGCACCACACGCCCGTGCCGGAGCGGAAGGCGCTGCTGGCGGCGTTCGCGTCGGGGGAGCTGCCGGTGCTGCTCACCTCGCGCGTGCTGAATGAAGGCGTGGACGTGCCGGAGGCGAGAGTGGGCGTGGTGCTCAGCGGCAGCGGCAGCGTGCGCGAGCACGTGCAGCGCCTGGGACGCATCCTGCGCAAGCGGCCCGGAAAGCGCGCGCTGCTGTACGAGGTGTGCTCGGCGCAGACGGCGGAGAGCGGCATCAGCGAGCGGCGGCGACAACACGGCGCCTACCAGGAGGAAGGCTGACGTGCTGACCCGCGAGCTCCTGGCCTTCCGGGTGACGAAGGGCGTGCTGCGCCCCGCCTTCGTGAAGCGCGATGACCCGGCCCTCCTCACGCTCGCCGCCGAGCTCCTCGCCACCGTGGAGTCCTCTCGCGACGCGACGAGCGACGACGTGGAGGAGACGCTGGGCCTGTCCGCGGGCGCCTTCTCCCGTCCGAAGGTCGCGCGCGGGCTGGTGAAGCTGCTGGTGGACCGGCTCGCCTTCGAGGAGCCCGCGCCCGGCGTCTCCGAGGCACGCTGGGAGCGCCTGAAGACCGCCGCCCAGGTCCTGCGCACGCTGACCCCGGACACCTCCGTGCAGGACTACGAGGCCCGCCTGGAGACCACCCTGGGCACCCCGCTCCCCGCCGCGCGCGAGGCCCTCTACGCGGACCTGCCCGGCAACCGCAGACTCCTCGGCTGGGACGGCGACGCGCTCACCGCCCAGGAGCTGGTGGACCGCTACAACCTCGCGCTGGCGCAAGGGCCCTTGCTGTCCGCGCGCCGCCTGACGCTCAGGGCCCGCGCCCCCGAGCTGCTGCGCGTGCGCAAGGCCCTGCGCTGGCTGAAGTTCTGCCGGCTCGTCGCCGACGTGCGCCGGGATGGACCCGACTGGGAGCTGGAGGTCGAAGGCCCCGGCGCCATGCTCGCGATGCAGAAGAAGTACGGCCTGCAGCTCGCCTCGTTCCTGTCCGTCGTCCCGGTGCTCGAGCGCTGGGAGCTCAAGGCCACCGTGGAGCCCTCGCGCCGCCCGGCCACGCTGATGCTGAGCGACAAGGACCCGCTCTTCTCTCCCCTACCCGCCGCGTTGGGACACATCCCGGAGGAGGTCGCCCAGCTGTCCGCGGGCTTCGAGGATGAGGACTGGGAGCTGGACCTGACACCCCTGCCCCGCCACGTGGGGGCCCTGGGCCTGTGCGTCCCCGACCTGACCTTCCGCCACCGCACCTCCGGCCAGGAAGTCGCCCTGGAGCTCTTCCACGCGTGGCACGCGGGGGCGCTGAACCGCAGGCTGACGGAGCTGCGCACCCGCCCCGATGACGGCCTGCTGCTGGGCGTCGACCGGGCGCTCCTGGCGAAGGAAGGCGCGGAGCGCGAGGCCCTGGAAGCGCACCCGCAGGTCGTGCTCTTCCACGGGTTCCCCTCCGCGAAGAAGCTCCGCGACCGGCTGGCGAAGCGGGCCGCCCCGAAAGCCCAGGGCAAGGCCCGAAGCTAGCGCTCAGCTCCCCTTGGGCCTGAACTGCGCGGCCAGCACGCTCAAGAGGCGGATGGCGCTGCGGTCCAGTTGCTTCGCGCGGCGCAGGAGCCGGCGCAGCTCACCCGACTCGCCATACTCGCTGGGAGGCTCCGCGGCCCACTTGACCTCCTGGGAGGGCTTGAGGCCCAGGGCCTCGTCGGCGGAGATGGAAAGCACCACGCACAGCCGGCGGAAGGTCTGGATGCTCGGCAGCATGTGGCCGCGCTCCAGGCGCCCGTAGACTTCGCTCGCGATACCGATGCGCTCCGCGACGTCGGCCTGCGTCAGATTCAGGCGGGTCCGGGCGAGGCGCGCAGCTCCTCCGAGTCGAGAGGCGAGGGTCTTTTCCATGTTCGTTAACCTAATGGGTCCGCCCATGTCGATATGACTTGAGAGGTTGGCATCCAAGAACTTCCCAGGTAGTCTTATGGGGAGCTAACCTGATGCGTTACCCTCTCCGTGGCGGCGTCCCAGCAATGATTGCGAAGCCCTCGCTCACCTTCCTGTTCGTGGACGAAGACCCGCGCGCGCTCGCGGCCTTGCGACGCCTGTCGAGAGACTTGCCAGGTGGGAAGCGCTTCGCCCAGGGCATGACGGAGGCCCTGGCGCTCGTGCGGCAGGAGGCGCCTCGTGTGGTGGTGAGCGGGGACCTGCTCCCGGATGGAGCGGGCCTGGAGTTGCTGGAGCAGGTGCGCGCCCACCACCCCTGCACCGCCTGCGCGCTGCACGCGGTGAGTCCTCCCACCCGGCCCTGCCTCCGAGGCATCACCTGGGTGGACCGCGCCGCCTCCCCCTCCCAGGTGCACGCCCAGCTTCGCGCTTTGGGCTCGGGCTCCTGCTGACGTCCCGGAGGGGCGGCGCGCCTCGTGCGCCCGCGTTAAGGTGGCGCGGCTCGCCATGAAGCTCTACGCCATCAGCGACTTGCACCTGCGTCACGCCGACAACCGTCAGGCCCTGCAGACCCTCCCCTTCTTCCCCGACGACTGGCTCATCGTCGCGGGCGACGTGGGCGAGACCCTGTCCGAGATGGACTTCATGCTGCGCACGCTGACGGCGCGCTTCCGGCAGGTCATCTGGGTTCCGGGCAACCACGAGCTGTGGACGCTCCCCTCCGAGCAGCCCTCACTGAAGGGCGACGCGCGCTACCAGCGGCTGGTCTCCCTGTGCCGCAGCCACGGCGCGCTCACCCCGGAGGACCCGTACGTGCGCTGGCCCGGCGAGGGCCCCCACCGCGTCATCGTCCCCATGTTCCTGGGCTACGACTACTCGTTCCGCCCGGACCACGTCCCCGCGGAGAAGGCGCTGGACTGGGCCATGGAGGAGAACCTGCTCTGCACCGACGAGGTGCTCCTGCATCCGGAGCCCTACGCCACGCGCACCGAGTGGTGCATCGCGCGCGTCGAGGCGACGCGGGCCCGGCTCGAGTCACTCCCCGCCGGCTGCACCACCATCCTCATCAACCACTATCCGCTGCGCCACGAGCACGTGTGGCTGCCGCGCATCCCCCGCTTCTCCATCTGGTGCGGCACCAAGCGCACCGAGGACTGGCACGCGCGCTACCGGGCGGAGGTCGTCGTCACCGGCCACCTGCACATCCCCTTCACGCAGTGGCGAGACGGCGTGCGCTTCGAGGAGGTGTCGCTGGGCTACCCCCAGCAGTGGAAGCACCGGGGCGGAATCGAGCGGTGCCTCCGCGAAATCCTCCCGGGCGCGCCGCGGCAGTCGCCGTGAGCAGGCCCCCCCGCTGAGCTGAAACGACGAAGCCCCGGCGTCCGTGCGAGACGGACGACCGGGGCCTGAAACGGCGCGGCTGTGAGAGCCGCCGCGCCGCCTGCGTCAGGGGGTTACTTGTGCGACGCGATGAACGCGATGCCCTCGTAGCCACCCTTCGCGCCGAAGACCTCGATGTAGTACTTGCCGGCCGGCACGTTGTGGAGGTTGCACACCTCCGACATGTGCTCCTTCACGCTGCGGCAGTCGTAGTCCGACTTGGTCGGAGCCGAGCCGAGCTTCACGTACACGTCGGGGTTGCCCTCGCCCTCGCCCGTCTGGACGAAGAGGCTGTTGGTGCCGGTGCCGGGCTTGCGCTCCGGAACCTGGAGGGTGAACACGGTGGAGGAGCCCGCCGCGCCGGACAGGTTCTTCACCGCCACGCCGCTCTCCACGGGGATGAAGCCGCCCTTCCAGGTGACGGTCAGCGTCACGCCCGTGTACGGGCTGAAGCCGTTGAGCATCGCGTACCACTTGCCCTGGCTCGGAGTCGGGAACACGCAGCTCTCCACGTTGCCGCTGCGGTACGGACGGCAGTCGTACGTGGTGGTCGTCGGGGGGTTGCCGAAGCGAACGTGCAGGTCCGCATCACCCGTGCCGCCGGAGATGGAGAAGTTCAGGTCGTACGCGCCCTCGGGGACCTCGATGTGGAAGTACTTGCGCTCACCACGGCCACCGGCGATGTCGGTGACGGGGACGTTCTTCACCACCTCGGTGCTCTCGATGATGATGGGGACGCCCACGCCCACGGCCTTCCAGGCGTTGGTCACGGACGCAATCGTCGCGGCGTCATAGCCGAGCTGCGTCGCGGCCTGCTCCGTGGCGATCTTGGAGGCCTCGAAGCCGGAGTTGGCCTGGAGGATGTCCGCGTTGGCCTTGTACCAGATGTGCGCGGCCTTCTCGATGCCGATGCCCGCCACCACCGTCGTGGTCTTCCCACGCGGGTGCGTGCCACCCTGCGAGAGCAGGTAGAACGCCAGGTTGGGGATACCGGAGCTGTAGTGCACGTCGATGCCCGACGAGTAGTCCGGGAAGTAGTCGATGGAGTCCCCGTCCTGCGTGGGGTTCGCCATGTAGCGCAGGGCGTCGTTCGGGATGGACGGCGTCCACACGTCGTCACCGACCAGCCACGTGCGGGTGCTGACGACCTTGCCGTCGCCGAACCACTCGCAGACCGCGCCGAAGATGTCCGACATGGACTCGTTCATGCCGCCGGACTCACCGGAGTAGATGAGCTCCGACTCGTAGTCCGTCACGGCGTGGGTCAGCTCGTGCGCCGTCACGTCCAGCGAGTTGGCCAGGTTGCTGGCCGTCACGCCGTCGCCATCGCCGTACACCATCTGGGTGCCGTTCCAGAAGGCGTTCACGTAGTTGACGCGGTGGTGGACGGTGCTGATGAGCGCGCCACCGAGGTTGTCGATGGAGTCACGACCGAACAGCTCGTTGTAGCAGTCGTACACCGTGCCCAGGTGGTCGTAGTTGGTGTTGACGACCGGGTCGGCGTGCTCCGGCTGACCCTCGGTGCGGACCAGGGTGCCAGGCAGCGTCGTGGTGTTGTTGCCGTTGTGCATCCGGCGGTTGATGGCCTCGTGGATCTGCGGCAGGCGCACCATGACGTCGCCGTTCTTCGCGTTCACGAGCACGAAGTCACGAACCGGCGTGCCATCCTTCTTCTCGCCCGTCTGGGTGACCTTGTGGGCCAGGATGAGCTGGTCGCCATCGCGCCAGTACACCAGCTCCGTGGCCTCCTCGACGCGCAGACCGTCATGCGACTCGCGGTCCGACGCCACGGCGGACTTCGCCACGGACGCGTCCACGGAAGGCTTGGCCTCCGCCTTCAGGTCGCTGCGGGTGTTGGTGTTCGCCGCGATGATCTGCCCATTGCGGGTGTGGATGCGCAGCTCGCCGCCGTACACATCCACGTCGTTGATGCGCACACCAAAGCGGAAGTGGCTGTCGCCCTGACGGTCCGTGTAGGCCTTCTTCAGGAACAGGTCACCCGACTTCAGGTGGAACAGGGGGGCCACGGCCGTCAGTGCGGGGGCCAGGTCCGACTGCTGCATGGAGGCGGCACCCGCGGGGGCCAGCGCCAGCTCGCCCAGATTCCCCGAGATGAACGTGGGGATGTCCGTGCCTTTTTCCGTGTCGACGATGTTGATCCCGTTGCCAAGGGCCGCGGTCTTCTTCGCGGCCTCCTGGGGCTTGTTGGCCTCGGGAGCAGGGGTGGACTCGTTGCAACCAACCAGGAAAGACAGCGCCGCTACACCAAGTGCACCGCGCACTCGCTGATTCACCATTTGTAATCCTCCTAAGCGGAAAGATTAGTAACCAAGGTGTCACAGGATGGTTTGGTATTTCAAGGTTGCGCGATATTTTTAGTTAACACTCTATTCCCAAATTACCGGGCTTCGACTCTTTTCCGAGACATTCCGTGGACTTATGGGCGCCCTACCCACGACAGGTGTCGAACCATGCGACGTAGTGGGTAACCCCATCCCATGGTGTTTTTCGCGAAAAACGTGTGACCAAAGATGTCCACGTGAGGTCCGCGCGCGTAGGGACGCGATTTCGGCCTCATTTCCGGCGGGGATTTTGGGGGAGGAAGACCGGCGCCCGAGTGAGGCGGCCATCTTTTCAGTCTCGCGCTCTGACCCCTGAGCCATCCCCCGCACGAATCAGGGGAGCTGGATTCGAACCAGCGACCTCGAGAGCCCTTGAGCGTGTCGGGCCACACAGGCCAGACGCCGATCTTCCGTCGCCTCCCCACGGAGCCCGTGCGGGTTTCCTGACGTCGGGGCCGACTTGGGCGCGAGTTCTTTTCCTGGGCTTGCGGGTGCGCGAGGCTGCCGCGCCGAGAGGAGAAGACATGCGCGCACTGCAGATGCAGCGACTGGATGGACCGGACGGGCTCATGCTGGTGGAGCTTCCGGAGCCCGAGGCGGCGGAGCAGGTGCTCATCGACGTGGTGGCCGCGGGCGTGAGCTTTCCCGACCTGTTGCTGAGTCGAGGGCAATACCAGCTGAAGCCGCCGCTGCCCTTCGTGCCGGGTGTGGAGGTGGCTGGGACGGTGCGGGCCGCGCCCGCGGGCTGTGAGGTGAAGCCCGGAGACCGGGTGATGGCGTTCAGCTTCGGGCTGGGAGGCTTCGCGGAGGTGGCGGCCATCGCGCCGGAGATGGTCTTCCGCATCCCAGAGCGCTGGAGCTTCGAGGCAGCCGCGGGTGTGGTGATGAACTACCACACGGCCCACTTCGCGCTGCACCGCCGGGGGCGGGTGAAGGCGGGAGAGACGGTGGTGGTGCACGGCGCCGCGGGAGGAGTGGGGACGGCGTGTGTGCAGGTGGCGCGCGGTGCGGGGGCGCGGGTCATCGCGGTGGTGAGCGACGAGCGCAAGGCGGAGGTGGCCCGCAAGGCGGGGGCTCACGAGGTGCTGCTGTCCACGGGAGCGTGGATGGGCCAGGTCAAGGAGCTGACGGACGGACTGGGCGCCAACGTGGTGGTGGACCCGGTGGGCAGCGACATCTTCGAGCGGAGCCTCAAGGTCCTCGCGCCCGAGGGGCGGCTCCTGGTGGTGGGCTTCGCGGGAGGCAAGATTCCCGAGGTGGCCGTCAACCGGTTGCTGCTGCGCAACATCGACGTGGTGGGCGTGGCCTGGGGAGGGTTCCTGATGCATGAGCCCTCGCTGACGCGCACCATCGCGAAGGAGCTGGAGGCCCTGGCGGAGCGCGGCATCCTGGACCCGGTGGTGGGGAGCGTCTTCCCTCTGGAGGCGGGGGCGGATGCGCTGCGGGAGCTGGAGACGCGGCGTGCCACGGGCAAGGTGGTCCTGCGGATGCGCGCGGGGTGAGGCGTGGGCGCCTGGGGGGCGGAGGGACGTCCGGGCCGCCCACCGGGCGTGCGCCTCTCCAGGTCGCTTCGTCGTGTTGCTCCCCGGTGGTGGGGCGTTGACAGGTTACAGCCAGGAGGAGCCAGCGCCATGGCGGACGAACCCATCATCGACCGACAGCACGAACGGGAGCGGGAACAGGAGCGGCGGCGGCTTCAGGAGGAGGAGTTGAAGGACCTGGAGGTGGAGGCTCGCAGGGGGCCTCGGCCGCTGGAGGGTTACGCCGGAGGGCACACCACCTGGGCGAGCGCCCAGGACGACGCGGTCGCCGCCGTCGAACATGCCCATGACGCCGAGGCCTCGTGGGAGGCCAGCAAGCGGCAGGCGAGGCTCGAGCCGGAGCCCGAGCCGGAGGGTGAGCGCGATTGAGCAGGGGGGATGGCGTGCGCCGCCGTGCTCCAGCGCGGGGCGGAGCGGCCTCGCGAGGGCTTTGCGTACCTGTCTGTGGGGTTACGGGCTCGCGGGGCTGACGCGCTGCTTCATGAGCCCTTGTGGCCTCTTGCGTGGCTGATGGGGTTACCGACCGCGTGGGACTCTCAGCTGCCTCTTGCTGGAGTCCGCACCGTTCCGTCTGAGGGGTTACCGACTGGCAGCAACGCCCCCCAGCATCGGCCGGCCGTGGTGCCCCCATCGTGGGTGCCACGTGGCAGTTGGGGGTTACCGCCTGACAGCAGCGCCTCAGCGTCGGCCGGCCGTGGCGCTCCCGTCGTGGGTGTCACGTGGCAGTTGGGGTTACCGCCTGACAGCAGCCCCCTCAGCGTCGGTCAGTCGTAGTGCCCTCGTGGATGCCACGTGGCGGTTGGGGGTTACCGCCTGGCAGCAGCGCTTCAGCGTCGGCCGGCCGTGGTGCCCCATCGTGGGTGCCACGTGGCAGTTGGGGGTTACCGCCTGACAGCAGCGCCTCAGCGTCGGCTGGCCGTGGTGCCCTCGTGGACGCCACGTGACGGTTGGGGGTTACCTCCAAGCGGTGCCGCCCCTCCCTCGCACGAAACGCATGTGCCGGGTTGTGGGGTTCCGCCAGGTCGCGCCGACATCCGGCATCGGCCTCGTCGACTTCCTGAGTGCCCGTTGGGGGTTACCACCTGGCAGCAGCCCCTCCGTGCCGCCGGGACACAACCGCCAGAAAGCACCGCCGTCCCGAGGCCCCCCATACTTCGAGGTTTCTCGCCGCGGGCACGTTGTTAACGTCCTCGCCGTGGCTTCGACCTCGCGCCCCTCCCCTACCGTGCTTCAGCCCGACGAGGCACGGCGATTCCTCATCGGACAGCACGGCCTCGCGCGCCCCCTTCATCCTCCAGGCGCACGCGGTGCGCGCGCGCTCCTCAAGGCGCTGCGCTGCATCCAGCTCGACCCGCTGGATGTCATCGGCACCAACGCGGACCTCGTCGCCCTCGCGCGAGTGGACGGACTGGCGCGCGGGGACGTGTACCGACACCTCCTGCCCGGTCACGCCTTCGAGCACTTCGCCAAGGAGCGCTGCCTGCTCCCCGCGAGCGCCTTCCCGTACTACCGCGACCACGCCGTCCAGGCACCATGGTGGCGACAGGAGGAGCGACTCAAGCGCATCCCGGAGTCCGTCCTCCACGCGGTGCTCGAGGAAGTCACTCGCAAGGGCCCTTCGTCCTCCCGCGATCTGACGGACCACGGCACCGTGAAGCCCCTCGACTGGAGCGGATGGAAGAGCACCGCGCGCGCCACCGCCATGGCCCTGGATGTCCTCTGGACTCGCTGCCAGGTGGTCGTGTGCGGACGCGGCCCTGGAGGCAAAATCTATGACATCCCCCGTCGCGCCCTGCCCCGCATGGCCGACGCGGCCGTCAAGACCCCCTTCCAGCGATGGGCCCTCCTGGAGCGGGTGGAGGCCGCGGGCCTGCTGAGCCGCGCCAGCGGGCCCCACTGGTCCTCGCTGTCCGACGTGCGCACCGCGTCGCTCCCCGACACGCTCCTCACCGAGGGCGTCCTCGAGGAGGTGTCCGTGCCCGGCTCCCCCCGCCGCTACCTCGCCCCCACCGGCTTCCGCGAGCGCGAGTTCCCGGAGCCCGATACCCGCATGCGCATCCTCGGCCCCCTGGACCCGGTGCTCTGGGACCGGGGCCTGGTGCGCGTGGCCTTCGGCTTCGACTACGTGTGGGAGGTCTACAAGCCCGCCGCGCAGCGGCAGTGGGGCTGGTACGTGTGTCCCCTCCTCCACCGAGGCCAGCTCGTGGGACGGCTGGAAGCCCGCGTGCGTGAGGGCGAGCTCCAGGTCGACAACCTGTGGCGCGAGAAGGGCGTGAAGCTGGACGACGCGGCCCTGGATGAAGCACTCGCGCGACATGCGGTGGCCTGTGGCGCGCAGCTCGCTCGCCGCCCCCGGGCCCGCGTCGCGGCCTGAGGCTCGAGGCGGCTCAGGGCCCTGGCTTGGGCAGCTCCCGCTCCAGGGCCTCCGCCGCGCCCGCGTCTCGCTGCACACCGAAGCGCTGCCGGGAGCAGGCCAGGAGCTGTCCCGCGTAGACCGTGTCCGAGAGCGCTCCCACATAGTCGCCGTGCTCGGCCAGCGTGCGGGCGCGCTCATCCATCAGGTGCGCGAGGATTCGCGCCTGCTCCGCGTGCGCGAACAACCGGACCACGGAGCGCGCGTCGAACAGCGTCAGCGTGTCGAGCTCCATCCCCAGCGTCGTCAGGCACGCCTCGCGCAGACTCTGGAGGCTCGCCTCCAGGGAGCGCTGCGCCCGGACCCGCGCGAGGTCCGGAGCCAGACGGCCGAGCTCGTGAAGAGCCTGGAGGGCGAAGGCCTGACGCAGGATGGGCATGCGGAATGAAACTACACGGCGGGGAAGAAGAATCCAGGGGGTCATGGACCCTCCCCCGGGGAACGACGCAACATCCCCTCCATGCCCAGCCCCCGCGGAGTCCTCAGCCTCCTGCTTCTGTCACTCACGGCCCAGGCAGCCGAGTATCGCGTGGGGCCCGGTCAGTCCCTGGCGAGCATCGGTGAAGTGCCCTGGGAGTCGCTGCAACCGGGCGACACCGTGTTCATCCACGCGCGCCCCACGCCGTACCAGGAGAAGTGGGTGCTGGGCGTGAGAGGCACCGCCGCGGCGCCCATCACCGTGCGAGGCGTACCGGACGCGGCGGGCAACCTGCCCGTCATCCAGGGCGAGAACGCCACCACGCGCACCCAGCTCAACTTCTGGAACGAGCAGCGCGGCATCGTGAAGATTGGCGGCGCCAATCGGCCCGCGGACACGATGCCCGCCTACCTCGTGGTGGAGAACCTGCACCTCAAGCGGGCACGAGGCGCCTTCACCGGACGGAACGGGGCCAGTCGCTATCTCGACAACGCGGCGGCCATCTTCATCGAGAAGGGTGAGCACATCACCATCCGAGGCTGCGTCCTGGAGGACAGCGGCAACGGCCTGTTCATCGCCAACGAGTCGTCGGACATCCTCGTCGAGCGCAACCACCTTCACGGCAACGGAAACTCCGGCAGCATCTACGAGCACAACGCGTACACCGAGGCGCTCGGCATCACGTACCAGTTCAACCGCTTCGGTCCGCTCTGCGCCGGGTGTCTGGGGAACAACCTGAAGGACCGCTCGGGCGGCACGGTCATCCGGTACAACTGGATTGAGGGCGGCAACCGGCAGCTCGACCTGGTGGAGTCCGACAGCGAGACGATTCGCGCGGACCCGTCCTATGCGCGCACGTTCGTCTACGGCAACGTGCTGCTGGAGCCCGCGGGGGCGGGCAACGCGCAGGTCATCCACTTCGGCGGGGACAATGGGACGGCGGCCCAGTACCGCTCGCAGCTCTACCTCTTCAACAACACCATCCTCTCCACGCGCACGGACCGCACCACGCTGATGCGCCTGTCGACGAATGCGCAGACCGCATACGTCACGAGCAATGCCTATCTGGTGGAAGGCAACACCGGTCGCTCGCTCGCGCTCACGGATGCGGCGGGGACGATTCGACATGGCGGCAACTTCTATGAAACCGGTTACACGAGCACGTTCGGCACGCTCACCGGCACCATCGAGGAGACGGCTCGCAATCTCCAGGGAGACGCCCCGGGCCTCGTGGACATCGCGGGGCAGGACTTCCACCTGCTGGAGAACTCGCCGTTGAGAGGTGCCGCCGTGGCGCCTCCTCCCGAGGCCGCATCCCTCGTCGTGGATTGGCAGTACGGGAAGCACCGCGCGGCCGAGCCTCGCGCGGTGAGCAGCCCGGGCCACATCGGAGCCTATGGCGACCCGGCGGGCCCCAGCACCGAGACACCGGATGCGGGCTCGGGAGCACCGGACGCGGGGCCGGCCGGGCCCGGTGCGCCTGGGAAGGCTGAAGACAAGGGCGGCTGTGGCGCGGCGGGAGGAGGCTTCGCGGGGCCCCTGGGACTCGTGCTGCTGGTGGCATTCGCGCTGCGCCGGAAGTGGGTCGGGTGAGCTGGAGACGTCCGGCGACGAGGGTCGATGGAGGGCGGTCGCCTCGCCGGCCCGATGGCCCGATGGGCTGGTGGCAGTCGCGCCGCACCGGAGGTGGGCAGGCGTCCGAAGCCTCCACGGAGCCCTGGGCTGAACGGAACCCGGGCCGTTGACCGTGGAGGCTTGGCTGTTATGAATGGCGGGAGATGAAGGACCTGGATGCCATCCTGCGCGCCCGTGCTCACGCCCGGGGCCCCTCTGTGTTGGCCACGGTGGTCGCGGTATCGGGCTCGTCCTATCGAAAGCCCGGCGCCCGGATGTTGATGGGCGAGGACGGGTGGCTCGCGGGAGGTGTCAGCGGCGGGTGCCTGGAGACGGACATCGTCCGCAAGGCGTTCTTCAGGACGAGCACCGCGCCTTGCGTGCTGCGCTACGACTCCACCGGAGAAGGCACCGAGGACGAAGGTGGGCTGTCCTTCGCGCTCGGCTGCAACGGAATCGTCGACGTGCTGCTGGAGCGCTTCGAGGCAGGCGCCGAGGAGGCACTCTCGTTCGCCGCCGAGGCGCGCAACCAGGGCAAGCGAGCCGTGGTGGCCACCGTGTACCAAGGCCCGTCTCACACCGTGGGCACACGCTGGATGCTCCGTGAGGACGGCCTGGGGGCCGGACACGTCGAGGGTGCACTGGGTGAAGCCGTCCGAGCCGCCGCGCATGAAGCACTGGCACAGGGGCGGACCTGGAGCGGCCCCTGTGGTGACGCCCTGGTGTTGATGGAGGTGGTGGAGCCTCCACATTCCCTGGTGCTGTTCGGCAGCGGCTTCGATGTCGTGCCCGTCGTGACCCAGGCAACAGGGCTCGGCTGGCGCGTCACGGTCGTCGCGGACCGTCCGAAGGAGACCCTGCGCCGCCGCTTTCCCCTCGCGCACTCCGTGGTCTCCGCGAAGGCGCGTGATGCGGCCGAAGCCGTCCGACTGACACCTCGCGCCCTCGTGGTGCTGATGACCCACAGCCTGCCGCAGGACCAGGTGTTGCTGGCGGACCTGCTCCCCCGCCCCTTGCGATACCTGGGCGTGCTGGGTCCTCGAGCTCGCACGGAGAAGCTGCTCGCGGCGATGTCTCCTCCGCCAGGCGATGCGCTGTTGGAGAAGCTGCATGCCCCCGTGGGGCTGGACCTGGGCGCGGAAGGGGCAGAGGAGATTGCCCTGTCCATCGTCGCCGAGCTGCAAGCCATCGTGTCGGACCGGGTCGGAGGCAAGCTGCGAGAGCGCCGCGCCCCCATCCACACCGTGGCGCCACCTCCCGCGCGGAAGCTCGCATGAAGCCACAGGCCCGGCCCGCTCCCACCAGGCCAGCGCCTCCGGCCCCTTCGAATCAAGCCCCTCGCCGCATGAAGCACCGCACCTCGTCAGACGGCTCACATCCCTCAACGCATCGGGGCACAGCCTCGTGACCTCGACCCGTGACGACGTGACGGTAGGCGTGGTGCTGCTCGCGGCCGGAGGCTCGTCGCGACTGGGACAACCCAAGCAGCTCGTCAGGCATCAAGGCCAGACGCTGGTGCTTCGCGCCGTGGAGATGGCCCTCTCGGTCGGCCATGGCCCCGTCGCCGTCGTCCTCGGTGCGCATCCCGACGCCATCGCCCTGGAGCTGACCGGGCTCCCCGTCCACTGCGTGAGGAACGCCGACTGGGCGCTCGGCCCGGGGGGCTCGCTGAAGGCGGGACTCTCGGCGGTGCTCGCGACGGAGTCCTCGGGCGGCCCCACCGTCGATGCCGTCCTGGTCCTGCTGTGCGACCAACTCACAGTGGACGCCTCCCACCTGAAGTCCCTCGTCACCACGCTGAAGACCACGAACGCCGCGGTGGTGGCCTCCGCCTATGACGGCACCCTCGGTGTACCCGCGCTGTTCTCCCGCGCCGTTTTCGCGGAGCTCGAAGCCCTTCCCCCCGAGCAGGGCGCACGCGGCGTCATCGCCCGGGACCCGTCCCGCGTCGAGACCGTCCCGCTCCCCGGCGGTAACCAGGATGTGGACACTCCCGAGGACCTCGCCCGATTGAAGTAACCGGTTTGCGAGCGCAACCATGAGACGACTGTTGCCACGCTACTCAGTCGGGTTACCGCTCCTCGCCGGCCTCGCGGCGCTCGTGCTCTTCCCGCGCCTCATCGACACACTCAAGGCCCGCGAACACCCGCCCCTCGCCCCCGAGGCCGGCCGGGTCCTGGTCGCCCGCCCCAGCGGCGTCTCCGACACCTTCCACCAGACCGTGGTGCTGCTCCTCGAAGCCGGCGACACCCACCGAACCTGGGGACTGGTCCTCAACCGGGTGCGCGCCCCTGACGAACAACCCCTCCCCCAGGGCGTGGACCGCTGGGGCGGCCCGGTCCACCCCACCCACCGCATCACCCTCACCCCTCAATCCCAACCACCCGAGGGAGCCCATCACCTCCTGAGTGGCCTCTCCTGGTACGCGTCAGACCAGACGACCCAACCACCCGCCCCAGGCTCGCTCGCCTTCGCCGGGGTGGCTGCCTGGGGCCCTGGACAGCTCGAGCAGGAGCTCGCTGGCGGAGCCTGGTGGGTGGTGGAAGTCCGCGCGGCGGAAGTCTTCACCCCTCCCGGAAACCTGTGGGCCACGCTCGCCGCGCGACACCTCTGAGCCGCGCCACGTACGCGCGCCCCAGACAATCGCGTGGCGCTTCGCGATGCGCGGAGTGAAGCGTCGACCTTCGGACACTCGTTCAAGGACGCAAGTCCGGGGCGTCTTGGAAGCAACTGGGCAGTGACTACCTCCCCAGAGCTTCAGGACTCTCTCGACGGACCACCACTCATGCCATTGAACCGTTCTCCTGCTCCGGCCCCCACGCTCGCCGTCCTGGCCCTGGCCGTCGCGCTGACGTCCAGCGCGGCCGGAGCGCAGCAACCCACTCCGCTGGAAGACAATCGCCGCATCACCGACGGCTACATCGCCATCGCCTACGAGCTGGGCGCGATTCTCGACCCGACGCTCGAGCCCGGTGGCTCCAGCGCCGTGCGGCCCACCTGGTTCACCTTCGCCCCTCACGCCTCGCGCACCGGAGGCGAAGGCATGTTCGGCGCCGCCGTCGCCCGACGCATCATCAACGCCGCGCGCGGAGGCCCTTCGCTCACCGTGACGCAGGCACTCGCTCGCGCGGGGCTCGACACCCAGCTCCACTCCACCACCCGGAAGGTGGCCCTGGAGCTGGTGCTGCAAGGCATCCCCGTGGACGCGTCCGCCTCGCTCGCGGCGGTCATCACCTCGCTCAACGGCGCGGCCCTCCTGGACGTCCGCACGTTCGCCACCACCGTCGCGCGCGCCGCCAGCCTGTACTGGATGGCCCCTCGCTTCTGGCCCCTCGACAAGGTGGAGTGCATCGTCATCACGCTGGAGCGCACGCTGCACGAAGGCAACGTCGCCATCTACACGGACATCGGCGGCTCGGGGCGGCTGTTCCTCGAATGGCGCCACGACGCGGGGGGCGACGTGACGGCCGAGCAGGTCCTCGCCGGGTTCACCCTCGTGGACGCCGTCCCCGAAGAGGCGGTGGAGGCGTACAACTTCGCGCTCGCCCACGCGTCCGACACGCCGCGCCCTCACCAGTTCGACGAGCTCTTCCCGAGCATGCACTACAAGAGCCTGCTGGTGGCGGCCTTCGCCCTCTACGAGAAGGCCCGCGTGGCGCCCACGCCCGAGGAGCGCGACGCCCTCATCGCCATGGGCACCAACTACATCGCCTGGCGCGAGCAGCACGACATGGCCGAGCCCGTCTTCTCGCCTGAGGTGCCTCGGCCCGACGAGGTGTCCCGCGTCGCGCTGCTCCAGGCCCTCACGCCGCTGCTGCGCACCCACTTCGGGACGGTCGTCTGGAACTACGCCGACTATGCGTACAGCCAGCCGGACCGCGACGGCAGTCCCCTGACGTCGCAGCCCACGGAGTACAACTGGGCCGTCTTCCAGGACCGCTGGATGGGCATCCTCTTCGCGTTCGACCAGGGCTATCTCCAGCCCACGGGCCTGTGGCAGATGCCCAAGCCCCTGCCGGACCCGAACGGTTCCTGAAGCCGATGTCGCGTCCGCGGCGCGGGGCCCGGCGGAAGAGGGCTCGGGGGAAGGGCCGCGGCATGCCCCGGCGTGCGGACGCCCCCTCCCCTGGCGGAGTGGGCAACTTGACGCATTTGGAGCGCCAGGGGACGGTTCAGGTCTACATGAACCCCGCGCCGTTCACCGCGTCCGGCCCCCCGACGGACGCCGACAGCGTCACGTATTCCCTCCCTCCGGGCACGGAAGACGAGCAGGGCCCCTCCGACGGCACGCGGCTGCGGCTGCTCCGGGAGATGATGAGCGAGGCCTTCCTCTCGCTCGATGCCCACGGGCGCATCCGCGAGGTGAACAGCCGCGCCGCCGCGCTCCTGGGGCTGCCCGCCGAGGAGCTCCAAGGCCAGGAGCCCTGGGTCGCGGAGCCCGCGCTGGCGGGCACCTCGCTGCATGAGCGGCTGATGGCGGCGCTCACCACCCGGGAAGGCGGACGCTTCCTGGCGGAGCTGCCCTCGCGCACCTGGCTGGACGTGAATGTCCAAATCGTGGGCGAGGAGACATGGGTGCTCGCCGCCGACATCACCCGGCGACAGCGCGCGGAGAACGAAGTGGCCCGCACCGAGGAGCGCTTCCGCCAGCTCGGCGAGCGCTTCCAGGTGGCGCTCGACTCGGCGCAGATGGCCGTCTGGGAGACGAACCTGGCGACCGGGCAGGTGTTCCGCTCGGAGGGACATGACCGCCTCTACGGCTATCCCCACCCGCTGACGGAGTGGACCCACGAGCGGTTCATCGAGTCGCTCCACCCCGATGACCGGATGGGCGTCCAGACGCAACTGGATGACATCTTCGCGGGCAAGGCGGACACGTATGCCTCCACCTTCCGGACCGCGTGGCCGGACGGCACGTGGCACTGGCTCACCAGCCGGGCGCGGGTGCTGCGCGACGCGACGGGGAAGGTGGTGGTGATTCGTGGCGCCATCCTGGACATCACCGCGCTGAAGGAGACGGAGTTCGCGCTGCAGGAGGCCGTGCGCACGCGCGACGACTTCCTCTCGCTGGCCAGCCACGAGCTGCGCACGCCGCTGACGTCGCTGAGGCTCCAGGCCCAGCTGCTGCGGCGCATGGGCGAAAGCAACCCCACGGAGACGCTCAGCGCCCCGCGGGTGCACGAGAAGCTCGAGTCGACGGAGCGGCAGCTGCGCCGGCTGGGCGCGCTGGTGGACAACCTGCTCGACGTCAGCCGCATCCGCACGGGCAAGCTGGACTTCCAGTTCACCGAAGGCGACCTCGCCGCCGTCGTCGGGGACCTGGTCGCGCGCTTCACGGACGAGGCCCGTCACACGGGTGTCCAGCTCACCGCCTCCGTGGAGGGGCCCGTGGTGGGCCGCTTCGACCGGCTGCGGCTGGAGCAGGTGGTGAGCAACCTGCTGTCCAACGCGCTTCGCTATGGTGCGGGCAATCCCGTTCGCCTCTCGCTCACCCGCCATGAGGACGGCGTGCGGCTGCTCGTGCGGGACGGCGGCCCGGGTGTTCCTCCGCGGGATCGCGAGCGCATCTTCGAGCGCTTCACCCAGGGTGACAACGCGCGGCGCCGGGGCGGCATGGGGCTGGGGCTCTACATCGTCCGGCAGATCGTCGAAGCACACGGCGGCCACATCCGCGTGGAGGACGCTCCGGGCGGCGGCGCCACCTTCGTCGTGGAGCTGCCCATCTAGGCTTCGCGCACCGCGGTGTGAGCGGCTTCACTCGCGCGCTCCACGGCGCACGAAGCCCCTCGCCTCCCACGGCGCTCACTCCGGCCTCACGAGGAGAACGCCCGCGCGAGCAAGGATTCGGCGTGCGGCGGCGCGTCTCACCCTCGCGCCGGAGCCGTGTGTCCAACGGTGGGCGCCTGAGGGCTCCACACCCCGAGGGAATGACCCCACATGGTGGGTGGACCCCGGCACCGTGGGTTTCAAAGCCACTCCGATTTTTCACAATTTGTCGCCCGCCGAGAAGGAAATGGCGCGGAGAGAGAAACAACGCGGAGTGAAATCGCGCATCATTCTCCGGCAGCCCAGTGGCTTCCGCGCCAGCAGGTGTCGTGGTCAGCGCGCCACTGGGACTTCCGTCCGGAGGGCGCTCCGATGTGGATTGAGACCATCATCATGCCCCGCGAAGAGGGCGAGTCGCGTACTCCCCCTGCTCCGCGAGACAGGCGAGAAGTCCTTCAAGCCGCGGGAGAGGAGAGCCGCGCCCTCAGGGACTCGGTGGTGGGGTTTCTCGATGCGAATCACCTCTCCGACGCCGTGAAGTGGATGAGCGAGCCGGGATTCCTTCCGCTCATCACGCTGCACTGCACGGAGCTCGCCCTGGAGAAGCTACGGGACGCGGCGGAGTTCGTGGTGGGCCGCGCGTCCCCCGTGGACGTGTACGCGCCGCTGACCTCCACCGAGCCGGAGCTGTCGTCCGAGCCCGTGGCCATGCCCGCGCCCATGTACGCGCGCTATCGCTGACGCCCGCTTCCCCCTTCCGCGTCCGTCAGGAGAAGTGCTCCTGGAAGGCACGCAGGTTGGGCCCATCCCCGCCTCGCTCGTAGACGGCGAACACCACCCGGGAGAAGGCCCCGGACAAGGTCGCCAGCGCGGACGAGAAGGCCCCGGCCACTTCAGCGGGCTCGTTGCGGAACACCCCACAGCCCCACGCCCCCAGCACCAGGACGCGATGGCCCTCGCGCGCCGCCGCCTGGAGCACCTTGAGCGCCCGCGCGCGCAGCACCGCGTGGACCTGCCTGCGCAGGCCCGGATTCTCGCGAAGCGCCACCCCCGCGTTGGGCGCGGGCATGGTGAGCACCGAGAGCAGGAAGGGCTCCTCCAGCAACTCCAGCGCGTCGTCCCGGAAGAACGGCACGTCCGGCGAGTAGATGAGGTGGTCGGTGTAAAGCGGCGAGGACTCCGCGCGGTTGACGTCGTAGTACTCGCGCTGCGTCAGCAGGCACGGATAGAGCGCCGAACAGCGGGCCAGGTCCTCCTCCTGCGCCTTCGCCCCGCCCAGGAAGCCTCCACCGGGGTTCTTCGCGGAGGCGAAGTTGAGCGCGGCGATGCGCGTCTCCCCTTCCTCCACCAGGCGCCGGGCGGCCTGTCCCGTCTTCTCGCCCGTCACCTCGATGCGCGGCGGGGTGGGCACTCCCTCCGGCACGACGAGCGGCCCGAAGTCCCCCGGCCGGTAGAGCACCGTCCCCTCCACCGCGCGCGCCACGCTGTCACCCAGCACGACGCGCCGCCCCGAGGGCGCCACATACGTCCCCTCCTCCGTGATTCGCACCGTCTCCTGCGCCAGCCCCTTCAACGACATGTCCCGCTCCCATCGTCCCGGTGAGTCCCTCGGGACTTCGTGTCATGACAACACGAACATGACCAGGAGGTCCTGACACGCGCCAGGCCGGGGACGGCTCGGGAGGGGCAGGGCGTGCTCCCTCCCGAGCGGACATCCGGCGCGTGCTACTCGCAGCCGATGCGCTGCTTGCTGGAGACCGCGACGTTGTCGATCCACGTCTCGGAGCCCGACTTGTCCAGCGGGTGCACGAAGCCGTAGCCCACGGCGAACACGTCGTAGTTGCGCATGCCGATGTCGGGGAAGTCATGGGCCAGCGCGCCGTCCACGTAGACGCGCGTGTTGCCATGGGTGCTCGTCTTGGTGGCGCGGCGGATCTCCCACTCCAGGCAGACCCAGCGGCCCGCGGACATGCCCAGGTTCACCGGCGGGCCCTGACGGTTCCAACCCTGTCCGGGCCGCGCGGACCAGTCATCGAGCGCGAAGCCCTGGTCCGAGATGACCTGCAGCTCGAAGCCGCCTTCGATCGAGCTCGTGGAGAGCACGAAGAAGGTCCCCATCTGCCCGAAGACCCGCGGCAGGTCCTTCATGAAGACGTGCGCGCGGACGAAGAGTTGCGTCTCGAAGGGGGTGATGCCGCGGGCCCACCGCGCGATGGCCTGCCCTTCGTTGCGGCGCTCGTCGACGCCGTCCTTGGTGACGATGTGCAGCGCGCCGCTGCCCGTGTGCGTCTTCGTCGCGTCCGCCACGATGGTGGCGTTGTCCTTCTGGACCTCCCAGATCCCCTCGCCGCTCTCGAACGCCTCGCACAGGAGCGCGCCCGCGGGGCACTGCGCGGTGCCCGACCCGACGCCGCCGGCGTCTTCCGGGTTCGGGTTCCCACCACCATCCGGATTGCCACCGCCATCCGGGTTGCCGCCGCCATCGGCCTTGTCGTCGTCGCCGTCGCCGTCACTCGAACAGGCGGGCATCGACCCCAGCGCCAGCAGCGCGACGGGGAGCAACCACGTGGCTTTGAAACGCATACAGACCTTCCTGGCCGGGATGAGCGCCGACCATGACAAACGGAGCACCGCGGGGCCGGGCTCGCGCGAGGGGTAGAGAGGCGTGGCGGGCGCCCCGGGCCCATGCCTGCCGCCATCCAACAGAACTACCACTCCGAGCGCGGCCCGGGCAGGGGGCCCAGAGGACCCAGGAGTCCCAGGGAACATCGAGCGCCGCCCCCTGGCCAACCGGCCACGTCGGGACGGGGGCCTTCGCGAAACGGTGGAATCCCCTCTCGGGAAGGTGCACAACTGCGCGCCTCGAACCCCCCACCATGAGGTCAGTGTCGCAATGAAGCTCTACTACACGCCGGGTGCCTGCTCCCTGTCTCCGCACATCATCCTGCGCGAGGCGGGATTGAAGTTCGCTGTCGAGAAGGTCGACCTGCGCTCCAAGAAGACGGAGACCGGCGTGGACTTCAACACCGTCAACCCCAAGGGCTATGTGCCCACGCTCGTGCTCGACAACGGCGCGATGCTGACGGAAGGGCCCGCCATCGTGCAGTACCTGGCGGACCAGGCGCCGGAGAGCAAGCTCGCCCCGGCCAACGGCACGTTCGAGCGCTACCAGCTCCAGGAGATGCTCAACTTCATCTCCACCGAGCTGCACAAGGCCTTCAGCCCCCTGTTCAACCCCGCGTTCCCCGATGACGGCAAGCGCATCTTCCGCGACCGCATCGCGCAGCGGCTCACGACGTTGAACGGGCTGCTCGAGAAGAACGCGTTCCTGATGGGGGAGCAGTTCACCGTGGCGGATGCCTACCTCTTCACGGTGCTGAACTGGACGCGGCCCATGCAGATCGACCTGGAGCCCTACCCCTTCGTGAAGGCCTACCATGGGCGCATCGCCGCGCGGCCGCACGTGCAGGCGGCGCTGGCGGCCGAAGGGCTGACGAAGTGAGCTCCGCGTTCGTCAAGCTGCTCGTCTCCGACCTGGCGCGCTCACAGGCGTTCTACGAAGCGCTGGGCTTCGAGCGCACCCAGGCCGAGCCCCCCTTCGTCCGCCTCCAGTGGGCGGGCACGGTGGACATCTACCTCGTCTCGCCTCCGTCGGCGCGACAGCTGGAGGGGCGGCGGGGCCTGGGCGTGCTCGTGGGCATCCGGCTCGAGAGCACGCCCAACGGCCTGGACGAGCTGCTGCTGCGCGCGCAGGCCCAAGGCGCCGAGGTGGAAGGCCCCACCGTGCAGCCCTGGTACACCCGGGAGGTCATCGTCACCGACCCGGACGGCTACCGGCTCAACTTCATCGAGCCCGCGTAGTCCTCGGCCCCTCGCGCGGCCGGCCCCTGGACGAACAGGCACCCGAGGCGGGAGAAGTCCCTTCCGCCCGGGTGTCGCCCTCGGGTGTACGGTGTCCTGTCCGGCCCATGCCGGGCAGGTCCGCCGCCCATGCTTCCCCGCGTCGCCTCACTCCTGGCCCACGTCCGCGCGCAGGCGGAGAACCGCCCTGGCATCTACCGGATGCTCGGGCCCTCCGGAGAGGTGCTCTACGTCGGCAAGTCCGTGCGGGTGCGCACCCGGCTGCTCTCGTACTTCCGCGCCGAGCCCGGCGACAAGGCGGCGGACATCATCGCCCGGGCGCACGACATCGACTGGGAGCACACGCCCAGCGAGTTCGCCGCGCTGTTGCGGGAGCTGCGCCTCATCAAGCTCCACCGCCCGCTCTACAACGTGGAGCACAAGCGCGACCGGAGCCACTGCTTCCTCCACCTCACGCAGGAGGCCGTGCCCCGCCTCCAGGTCGTGACCCGCGTCACCGGCGCGAGCGGCGACTACTACGGCCCCTTCCACGGCACGCACACCGTCTCCGAGGTGGCGCGCGCGGTGAACGACCTGCTGGAGCTGCGCGACTGCGCGGCGGACACGCCCATGAGGCTCGCGGACCAGGGACAGCTCTTCCCGCTCACGCAGGAGCCGCTCTGCATGCGGGGCAAGGTCTCGCGCTGCCTCGCGCCGTGCGCCGGGGGCTGCACCCGCGCCGAGTACCACGCCCACGTGGCCCAGGCCCGCGCCTTCCTCGAGGGGCACGCCGACACGCCGCTCGCGCTGCTGCATGAGCGCATGGCGCTCGCGGCCCGGCGCCTCCAGTTCGAGTACGCCGCCGAGCTCAGGGACCGCGCCGAGCGGCTCCAGCACCTCCGGCAGTGGATGGTCTCCCTGGGCCAGACGATGAAGCGGCTGACCTTCGTGTACTCCGTTCCAGGCCACGCGGGGGACGACCGCGTCTACATCCTGCGCCGGGGAAGCGTGCGCGATGAGCGGCCCGCGCCCAGAACCCTCCGCGAGCGCAAAGCCCTGGCGGCCCGGGCCCAGGAGGTCTTCGAGCGCCCGGAGCCCGAGACGCTGGGCCTGCGCGCGCACGAGGCGCAGGAGGTGATGCTCATCGCCCGCTGGTTCCATCTGCATCCGGAGCAGTTCGAGCACGCGGAGCACGCACCCCACGCCGCGCCTTGAGCCCCAGCGTCTCGATTATTTCTATGCCGACGTACAACTCCACGAGGAGGCAACGACTGGCATCTCCACGGGTATGTCTTCGCGCGAGGACGAGCGTGCGTCAGGGCGACCGGGTATGACTGTGCCCACTTCCCGACGAAGGGGGATGTGGCAATGAAAGCAAGACTCTCGATGGCCGCGCTCATGGCCGGCCTGATGGTGTCGTCCACCGCGTGGGCCGCCATCACCGTGCGCTACTACAACCGCGACTCGCGCGAGTACACGTGGTCGGTCGTGTGCAGCGGCGTGAAGACCACCGTCTCGTTCGGCAAGAGCCAGACGGCCTCCGTCACCATCCAGGGCTCCGGCCCCTGCACCGTCCAGACCGACGCGGGCAACGTCGTCCTCAAGGGCGGGGAGAACCTGGACATCAAGGACGGCCGCATCATCATCAACTAGCCGACACCCGATTCACGCCATCTAGGACTAAATGAAGGAGATTTAGAGCTGGCGACCACGAATTAGTGCTTCGCCCCATTGATTCTGGAACACCCCGGCACCACAATGCATTGCGTCAACCCTCCTTGGGGGAGCGCGATGAAGAAGTGGCTGGCAGTGGCCTTGCTGGTGGGCGTGGGTGTGGCGGGCATGTGGGTGACGCCGGCGGCGCAGGTGAAGCAAGGAGGCCCGCTCAACCCGGCGGATACCGCGTGGCTCCTCACCGCGACGGCGCTGGTGCTGCTGATGACCCCGGGCCTGTCATTCTTCTACGGCGGCATGGTGCGGCTGAAGAACGTGGTCTCCACGCTGTTGCAGAGCTTCATCGCCATGGCGGTCATCAGCCTGCTCTGGGTGGTGGTGGGCTTCAGCCTGAGCTTCGGTGACAGCTTTCACGGGCTCATTGGCGACCCGCGCACCTTCTTCATGTTCAGCGGCGTGGGGGAGCAGACGCATCCGGACCTGGCGCCCACCATTCCCTTGCTGCTGTTCGCGCTGTTCCAGCTCAAGTTCGCCATCATCACCCCGGCGCTCATCACGGGAGCCTTCGCGGAGCGGGTCCGCTTCAAGGCGTATCTGCTCTTCATGGTGCTCTTCGCGCTGTTCATCTACGCGCCGCTCGCGCACTGGACGTGGCACCCGGAGGGGTTTCTGCGCCAATGGGGCGTGCTGGACTTCGCGGGCGGCACGGTGGTGCACATGTCCGCGGGCTTCGCGGCGCTCGCGGGCGCGCTGGTGCTCGGGCGACGCCGGGCGCATCTGGAGAACGCGGCCCACACGCCCGCCAACCTGCCCTTCGTCATGCTGGGCACGGGCATGTTGTGGTTCGGCTGGTTCGGCTTCAACGCGGGCTCGGCGCTGTCGGCGTCCGCACTGGCGGCGCTCGCCTTCGCCACCACCAACACGGCGTCCGCGGCGGCCATGCTGGGATGGATGGCTTTCGACTGGCTGCGCGGCCGCAAGCCGAGCGCCCTGGGCGCGTGCGTGGGCGCGGTGGTGGGCCTGGTGGCGGTCACTCCCGCGGCGGGATTCATCACCGTGGGCCAAAGCATCCTGGTGGGACTGGTAGCCAGCTTCGTGAGCAACACGGCCGTCCACCTCAAGAGCCGCACGTCGCTGGACGACACGCTGGATGTGTTTCCCTGCCACGGCCTGGGCGGCGTGGTGGGCATGGTGCTCACGGGCGTGCTGGCCAAGGACGTGGGGCTCATCCATGGGGAGACGCGCACGTTCCTGATGCACCTGGCCGCGCTCGTCCTGGTGTCGACCTTCTCCTTCGTGGGCTCGTACCTGCTCTACAAGCTGGTCGACCGCGTCGTCCCGCTGCGCGTCACCCACGCGCAGGAGGAACAGGGGCTCGACCTGAGCCAGCACGACGAGGTGGTGGGCGAGTCGCCCGCCCTGCCCTCGCCCCACGACACGCCCGAGCCCTTGCCCGCCTGAGCGGGCTCAGCCGCCCTTCTTCGCCGCCGAGGCCCGCGTCTTGCGCGCGCTGGCCTTCGGCGCGGGCGAGGCGGGCATCGGTCCGGTGTTGGGCGTGGCGGCCGTCTCCTCCGCCACCTTGGCGCGGCGCTTGAGCCGGCGCGGCGGCAGCAGGTCCGGCTCTCCGGGCACCTTCTGCGCGAGGAAGATGGCCGCGTCGAGCTTGTAGAACGTCCGCGCCCGGTACCACGCCAGCGCGGACTCGTTGTTCTCCGCCACCTCCAGCACCAGGTGCGTGCAGCCTCGCGTGCGCGCCAGGTGCTGGAGCTGATCCAACATGAAGCTGCCCACGCCCCGGCCCTGGTAGTCGGGGTGCACCGCGAGCTCCTCCACGAAGAGCGGCCGCATGCCCCGCTTCTCGAACCAGCGCGGGTTCACCCAGTTGTCGTCGCCGGTGGCCTCGAAGGCGCACTCGGAGTAGCCGACGATGTTCCCGTCCACCTCGTAGAGCAGCTGCTCGATCCACTCGGAGGTGTAGACCTCCATGAAGCGGCGCTTGGAGCGGGGACGCTGGTACTCCACCGTCTCGCGGTTCACGTCGCGGAAGACGAGCTTGAGGAACTCCCACGTCCGGTTGAGGTCGCGGCGGTGGATGCGGCGGACTCGAACCTCGAGGGAGTCCTTGGGCGCGGCTTTTGTCATACCGACCGCTTCCTTAGCAGGCTGGCGGAAAGCCACCAGCGGTTCCAGCGGGCGGCCTCCCTGTCCGTCCGGAATCCTTCCTCGGAAAGGTTGCCTCATGGTGGGGTGGGAGGATGGAATGGGGGACAACACCCCCAGGAATTCCCGTGCGAGCCCCAGCCCCATGATCCGACCGTTAGACGGCGACCTGTCCATCGATACGGTCCTTCGCAACACCTACAAGGTCGTCTCCATCCTGGGGCGCGGCGGCATGGGCTCTGTGTACCTGGCCCAACACCTGCGGCTGCCCGGCAAACAAGTCGCGGTGAAGGTGCTGCGCGGGGGCGACCACCTGACGGCGGAGATCTTCGCCCGCTTCCGCCGGGAGGCGGAGATTGCCTCCCGGTTGGGCCACCCCAACATCGTCGAGGTGCTCGACTACGACACCCTGGAGGACGGCACCCCGTTCCTGGTGCTGGAGTTCCTGCGCGGCGAGAGCCTCCAGTCCCGCGTGGAGCGAGGCCGGCTGCCCCTCACCGACGTGTACTCCTTCGCGCGGCAGATGGGCTCCGCGCTGCAGGCCGCGCACGGCGCGGGCATCGTCCACCGGGACCTCAAGCCGGCCAACGTCTTCCTCGTCCCCACCGACTCCGGCGGCGTGGTGGGGGAGCGGCTCAAGCTGCTCGACTTCGGCATCTCCAAGGTCCTCGACTCCGGGACGGTGCAGACGCAGGAGGCGACGCTCATCGGCACGCCGCAGTACATGTCCCCCGAGCAGGCCCAGGGCCGCAACCGGGAGATTGACGCCCGCACGGACATCTTCGCGATGGGCTGCATCGTCTACGAGATGATGACGGGCACCCCCGCCTTCGGTGGCGGCGGCATCGCGCAGATGATCTTCCGCGTCGTCTACGAGCCCCCCGCGCCGCTCGCCCCGCTGTGTCCGGAGGCTCCGCCGCACGCCATCGCCGCGGTGGACAAGGCCCTCTCCAAGCGCGCGGAGGAGCGCTACCCGGACGTGGCCTCCTTCGTGGAAGCGCTGACGGGCAGCCCGCTGCTCACGCTCAGCTCCACCACCGGCTCCCACGCCACGACGCCGCGCCCCACGGGCTCGCCCTCCGGCGTGGCCCTGCCCTCCGAGGGCCCGCCCTCCCTGTCCAACACCCTGGCCCCCAGCAGCGTCCGCCAGGGCCCGGACACGGGGCGCATGGGCTTCGAGGCCACGCTCGCTCCAGGCACCGGCCGCATGGGACAGGTGGACCCCGTCGCGCCCTCCGGTGCGTTCGCCGCGGGCAACACGGGACGGATGGGCGTGGCGCAGGCGATGGGCACGGAGCCCGTCGTTCCGCCCGTGGCCCAGTTCGACCCCGTGCAGTTGGAGCCCACGCTCACGTCCCAGCCCGTGCCTCGGCTGGCCCCGGCGCAGCTGGACCCTCCGGGGCTCGAGCCCACGTTCATGTCGCAGCCCTCGCCCGGCCTCGCGGCGCCCACGCCCGCGTCCCCCACGCCGCCACAGCCGAGCCTCCACGTGGCCTCCACGCCCCCGGCGCAGGTCGTGCCCGCGACGAAGGGCCGTGCGCCCGTGGCCGCGCTCGCCATCGTGGGCCTGGTCGTCATCGGCGGCGCGGGCTGGTGGATGACGCGCCAGGGACCGACGCAGCAGCCCCCCCACGACCCCGTCCCCACCCACCCCCAGGGCTCCACGGGGACCCCCGCCGCGAATTCTCAGAATCAGGGGACGACGCCGCCGCCGCCCGCGGTCACCGGAACCACGGCGCCGCCGACGGTCACCGGAACCACGGCGCAGCCCACGGGGACCCAGGTCGTCACGGCGCCCCAGACGGGCACCACGCCCCCGGAGGTCACGCCCCCGGCGAACCCGACCGGCATCGAGCCGAAGCCCCAGCCCCCCTCCACGCGTCCTTCCACCCGGCCCGAAGCTCCGGAAAAACTCTCTGACGAGGTCAGGCAACTTTTGACCGACGCCGAACGAGCTTTAAGTGGGGGAGACACCGCGGAGGCCATCCGTCTGGCACGCAGCAGCCAGCGGAGGGAACCCAAGGTCATCCCACAGGCGTCCTACTCGTTGCTCACCCGGGCATTCTGCCGTCAGGGGGACCTGAGCAACGCCAAGGCCCAGTGGCCCAAGGTCTCCCGGGCGGAGCAGTCCCGGGTCCGAAAGTATTGCAAGCAGCACGACATCGAGCTCTGACACATGGCGCTGTCCCCGGACGGCCCCACCTCCTGAGGTGAATTGCTTTGAGAAACCTGTTCTCGCTATTCGTGACGACTCTCCTGCTGGGGGCGACCTCCAGCCTCGCGGCGCCGGTGGAGGACGGGAAGGTCTACGTCGGCCGCGAGGGCGAGGAAGTGGCCGTGGTGCCGCTCACCCCGCGCTCGTCGAAGAAGTTCCTGCTTCGCGTGAAGGGCACCGGCTCCGACCTGGACGGCAAGGTGCTTCCGTACGTGCTCAAGGACTGGAGCAGCTCCAGCACCGAGCAGCACAACTACACGACCCAGTGGCACGGCCGGGGCTACACCGTGCTGCACATGCGCAACTCGCACTACGAGCTGTACGTGCCCGGGCGCTCCAAGGAGATTGACGTCTCCTTCGACGAGAAGCGCACCAAGGCGCTCGAGTCGGACGAGGTCTACGAGCAGCACCAGAAGCAGCAGGCGGACGGCACGCTGGAGAAGCTGATGGCGTTCGACCGCAAGGGCGAGATGGCCCGCCACGACAAGGACTACGCCGAGAGCCTCCTGGAGGCGAACAACGCCTGCGGCACCAGCGTCGCGGCGAACATCGACTGGGCCTCCGTCACGGACGAGCAGCTCAAGGACCTGAGCATCTCCAGCTTCTGCGAGGCGCCGCTCAAGTCCATGGTGGAGCTGTGCAAGGTCTCCACCATCGCCAAGCAGACCTTCAAGGCGCGCGTGAAGCAGGTGAGCTGCCGCTTCGCGGACAGCCCCGCGCCGAAGCTCGACGCGGACCGCGTCATCTGGACCACCTCGCGCGACGCTTCCAACCAGCAGGAAGCCGCCACGAAGTTCTTCAAGACGAACCTTTAGTCACCGAGAGACCTGCAATGAACTTCCAGCGTATCGCCGCCGTCGCGGTGTCTTTCGCCTGCAGCGCGTCCATGGCCGCCGAGACCCTCCAGCCCCCCTGGGGCAAGGAGGAGAACCTGGGCCAGAAGATGGTCATGGAAGCCACCACCGTCTGCGCGGACGGCAAGGGGCACTACGTCGCCGTGGTTCCGGACGAGGACCGCGGCGGGGACCAGCTCTACTACGGCGACGGGAAGACCTTCTTCCTCGTGCCGTCCCTGCCCTTCACCTCCGGCCGCAGCTTCCTGGAGCCGCGCTTCTTCAACAAGTCCGCCAACCCCAACTTCCGGGGCATGGACTGGCGCGTGGTCTCCGACATCGACTTGGACAAGAAGGCGAACACGTGCGCCCTGCGCTGCGGTGAGAAGAACATCGCCCTCACGGTGATGGAGGCGGGCCCCGCCGCGGACGTCCTGCGCAAGTCCGCCTTCGCGCCCAGCCCGCATCAGTTCGCGCCCTACGCGCTGCTGCGCGACACGAAGGGCAACTACTACTTCGTGGACCGGGGCACCGGCACCCCGGACCAGAAGAACTACCGCGTGTTCATCGGCCCTCGCGGCGCGCTGAAGGCGCAGAAGATGACGAACGTCATCTCCGACTCCGAAGGTGAGATCTTCTCCACCAAGAAGGGCGACCTGCGGCTGGTGCTGGACAAGGCCAAGACGTCCGTGTGGATCGAGAACAAGAAGAAGTCGCTGGAGCTGCGCCAGGTGCCCGTCGATGAGAACCTGCCGCTCATCTACAACGACCTCGGCGTGTACGAGGGTGCTCGCCTGGGCACTCCCTGCGACGACCAGTAGTCCCGTCTGATGTGCCGTTCCCGGGACCTGGGCTCCTTCGACGAGTCCAGGTCCCGTGAGCCACGGTCCTCGGGTTGACAGGCTCACGGCCCTTGTCCCCGAGGAACCCTGGCGAGCCCTCCTCCTCGCCGTTACGGTGCCCGCCCCATCCCCGGAGGCTGGCCCATGCGTCCCGAAGAGACTCGTTTCCTTCACCAAGCCATCGAAGCCGCGCGCCGCGCCCGGGCGCGAGGGGACCACCCCTTTGGCGCCGTGCTGGTGGATGCACGGGGACAGGTGCTGCTCGAGGGGGAGAACACCGTGGTGACCCAGCGCGACTGCACGGGCCACGCGGAGTCCAACCTGATGCGGGACGCGACGAAGCGCTTCTCTCCAGAGGAGCTCGCGGGCACGACGATGTACGCCAGCACGGAGCCGTGCGCGATGTGCGCGGGCGCCATCTTCTGGGGCGGCGTGCGGCGGGTGGTGTTCGCGCTGTCCTCCGCGCAGTTCGGGGCGATGGTGGGCCCGGGCGCGGGTGGGCTCCTCATGTCCAGCCGAGAGGTCCTGGAGCGAGGCAGCGTCCCCACGCAGGTGGAGGGCCCCGTGGAGCTCCAGGAGGCACGCGACGTCCACGCGGGCTTCTGGGGCTGAGCTTGCGCGGCCCGCGCGGTTGCGGGAGCCTCACGCCACCGCCTTGAACCTGCCCCGCTACTTCGTTCCCCATGCCTCCACGCCACCGGAGCGCATCCACTCGGATGCCGCCTCGGTGGTGCATGTGGTGGACGCATTCCAGTTGGATTCCCAGCACGTCCTCGAGCCCGAGTGGTGGGTGGGGCTCGACGCGCTGGGCGGTGTGCATGTCGTGCCCGCGAGCGAGCGGGGCCTCTTGCCCGCCTCAGCGCTCGCGCAGCTCACGCACCACGAGGTCGCCTCCGGGCGGACGCCTCGGCGCATCGCCGCGTCGGAGCTGTTCTTCTTCAGCGTGGAGCTCGTCGAGCACCCCGCGGACGCGGAGGGCTTCAACGACCCGGTGTATCTCTACGGGCACCTGTCCGGCCCGTGGCCGAGCGCCTCGCCCCAGCGCGTGCCGGGCCAGCTCACGGTGACGCGTGGGGATGTGCTCGCGGGGCTGACGCACGGCGCGGCGGACGCGTTCCACTACGTGCAGACGCCCGAGAGCGCCACCGCTCCGCGCGGCTACCACGCGCTGCTTCCGGGAGACCGGCCGGAGGTGCTCGCGGGAGGACGCGGGCTCGTGCTCGCGTGGCCCTCGGTGCCGCCCGAGCTGCAAGTGGGCAACGCGTCCAACGGCCCCATGGTAGCGCGCATGCTCCATGACGTGCTGACGCAGCTCCAGGAGGACGCGGGCGGCAACAAAGGCCCCGACGCCCTGGTGCGCATGGAGCTGCCCGTGCCCAGCCGAGCCATGGCCATCGCCGAGCTGGAGCTGCGCGGCTACGAGGTGAAGGGCGATGTGGCCGTGCTCCGCCGCCAGCACCCGGGACTGCTCACGCGCATGGCGGAGTGGCTGCGCGCGGAGAAGGTGCGCATCCCCCCAGAGGCCACCGCGCCCCAGTTCCTCGAGCTGGCGCGACAGGCCCTGACCGCCCTGCCCGGCTGGCCCACCGAGACGGAGCGCGTGCTCCGCGCGAGTGTCCGCGCGGGAGGTGCCCCCCGGCTCGAAACACCTTCGCTGCCGCGTGCGACGAGCCCCGCGCCGCAGCGGCCGGTGCCGCCTCGCGCCCCCCCGGCGGCGCCTCGGCCGAGCGAATGGATGGAGGACTTCCTCAACGCGCACGCGGCGGCGAAGCCCCGAGCGGAGAAGCCTCGGTTGACCCGCGCCAGGCCCACGCCTCCGCCTCCCGCGAAGTCCGGCAGGCCCGCGTGGATGGAGGACTTCTCGAGTCCCCCGCGCGAGGCCGCCGTCGCGCCGACGAAGCCCGCTCCCGCGCCCTCCTCCGCTCCCGCGAAGAAGCCCGACTGGATGTCCGACTTCGACGAGTGAAGGCACCGCGCCCGCGGACCCTGGGCCGCGTGGGAAGGTGATACCGTTTCGCCTCCTGGCTGAGAGGGGGAACACTTGGGTCACGAGAAACCGGTCGAGCCGTTTTCGGACCTCCACGTCGAGGAGGGGAAGGTCCGCGCGGTGCTGCTGCACGACCCCACCGTCGAGGGGTTGGACGTCGCCATCTACATGGACGCGTCCGCCAGCATGTCGGGCGAGTACGAGTATCAGCGCCCTCGGCGTTCGTTCCTGGAGTGGCTGCAAGGCGCGCCCTTGAAGGGCCCCGCCGTCAATCAGGTCGAGCCCCAGGTGCAGTGGATGCTCGAGTACCTGGCCACCAAGGACCGCAACGGCCTGCTGCGCGTCGCCTACTGGTCCTGCGGCCCCGACGCCAAGGACGTCGAGGTCGTCGGCGAGCTCAAGGGGGTGGATGTCCAGCAGTACAAGTTCCCCGGAGCCAAGCGGCTCGGCGACGGCACGAACCTGACGCCCGCGCTGGAGGACTACGTGCGCTACCTGAAGGCGCAAGTTCCCCTGGGCGCCCGGCGCGGCTGCGCGGTCATCATCACCGACGGCAAGCTCCATGACGCGGAAGAGGTCGAGCGCTACTCCGCGGACATCGCCGATGGCATCGCCGCGGGGCGCCTGCCTCGGATGAACTTCGTGCTCGTGGGTGTGGGGGACGGCATCGACGAGGCGCAGCTCGAGCGGATTGCCCACAGGGAGTTCCCGGGAGTGGGCCACCTGTGGTGCCACCGCATCGCCCAGGAAATCACCCAGGTCGCGGAGCTGGTCGCGGTGCTCGTGGACGAGAACATGACGGTGGCCGCGGGCGGCACCATCTACGACGACAAGGGCCAGGTGCTGAAGACGTACGAGGGCCGCCTGCCCGCGGTGCTCGAGTTCGACATCCCCGAGGGGGCCACGAGCTTCACGCTGGAGGTGAATGGCCAGCGCTACACGCAGCCCTTGCCGGACGACGACCACCACGACGAGGACGACCACTGATTCAGAGAGTGTCGGCGGCGCACCAAGCGCGGCTGGCACTGTCGGAAGGTGATACCGTCCCGCCATCTAGCAGGGGGAACCATGGGCCACGAGAAACCGGTCGAGCCGTTTTCGGATCTGCACGTCGAAGAGGGGAAAGTCCGTGCGGTGCTGTTGCATGACCCCACGGTCGAGGGGTTGGACGTCGGCATCTACATGGACGCATCCGGCAGCATGGAGGGCGAGTACAAGTACGAGCGCCCCAAGCGCTCCTTCCTGGAGTGGCTGCGCGGAGCTCCGCTGAAGGACCCCGCCAACCAGGTCGAGCCGCAGGTGCAGTGGATGCTCGAGTACCTGGCCACCAAGGACCGCAACGGCCTGCTGCGCGTCGCCTACTGGGCGGCCGGGCATTCCGGCAAGGACGTGGAGGTGATTGGCGAGCTCAAGGGCGTGGACGTCCAGCAGTACAAGTTCCCCGGCGCCAAGCGGCTCGGCGGACACACCTTCCTGGCGCCCGCGCTGAAGGACTATGTGCAGTATCTGAAGGCACAGGTGCCGAAGGGCGCCAAGCGCGGCTGCGCGGTCATCGTCACGGACGGACAGCTCCATGACGCGGAAGAGGTCGAGCACTTCTCCGCGCAGGTGGCGAAGGACATCGTCGCGGGGCGCCTGCCCCGGATGAACTTCGTGCTCGTCGGCGTAGGCGATGGCATCGACGAGGAGCAGCTCGAGCGGATTGCCCACATGGAGTTCAAGGGCGTGGGCCACCTGTGGTGCCACCGCATCGCGAAGGAGATCACCCAGGTCGCGGAGCTGGTCGCGGTGCTCGTGGACGAGAACATGACGGTGGCCGCGGGCGGCACCATCTATGACGACAAGGGCCAGGTGCTGAAGACGTACGAGGGCCGCCTGCCCGCTGTGCTCGAGTTCGACATCCCCGAGGGCGCGGAGAGCTTCACGCTGGAGGTGAATGGCCAGCGCTTCAAGCAGCCGCTGCCCGACGAGGACCACCACGACGAAGACGAGGACCACCACTGATGGCTGGCCACGAAGCGGTTGTCCGGCCGTTCTCGGACGTGCACCGGATGGGGAACAAGGTGGTGGCCACGCTGCTGCATGACCCCACCGTGGAGGGACTGGATGTCGCCCTCTACATGGATGGCTCCGCGAGCATGGAGGACGAGTACGGTCCTCGCGGCGTGCTGGCGAAGCTGGCGCCGGTGAAGAACCTGGTCGAGCCGCAGATGCGGTGGATGCTGGAGTACCTGGCCAGCAAGGACCGCGATGGGCAGGTGCGCGTGGCGTACTGGGCCACGGGCGACGGCAGCCAGCTGGAGGAGGTGGGCTTGCTGTCGGCGGCGCAGGCCAAGGAGTTCCGCTTCCCGGGGCCGCGCTTCTACGGCAAGGCCACGGTGATGCTCCCGGTGCTCCGCGACTTCGTGGCGCACATGAAGCAGCAGGTGCAGCAAGGGGCGCGGCGGGGGCTGGCGGTCATCATCACCGACTCGCAGCTCTCCGACGGCAACGACGTGCGGGCCTATGCCACGCAGGTGGCGAAGGAGATTGCCGCGGGCCGGCTGCCTCGGATGAGCTTCGTCTTCGTGGGCGTGGGCGACCAGGTGGACGAGGAGCAGATGGAGGAGGTCTCCCACGAGACCTATCCCGGCGTGGGCCACCTGTGGTGCCACCGCATCGCCGACCGCATGGAGGAGATGGCGGAGCTGGTGGCGGTGCTCGTGGACGAGACGATGACGGTGGCGGCGGGCGGCACCGTCTACGACGAGAAGGGACGGACCTTGAAGTCGTATGAGGGCCGGCTCCCCGCGGTGCTGGAGTTCGACGTGCCCGCCGAGTGCAAGGCCTTCACGCTGGAGGTCGCGGGACAGCGCTTCACCCAGCCCATCCCCGAGGAACACGAGGACGAGGACCACCACGAAGAGGAAGAAGCCCCGGAGCCTGTGAAGGCCCCGGAGCCCGCCTCTGCTCGCAAGCACGGCCGCCACCGCCACTAGGTCTTCAGGAAGAACACGCCATGTCCGAACAGAAGAATCGCAGCCCCCAGGACACCCACGTCCACGGCCCAGAGTGCAAGCATGACCACGGACATGGCGACGGGCCGTCTCTCGCGGCGGAGAAGTCCGCCGCCGCGAAGCCCCGGTTCAAGGACCTGAAGGTCGTCGGCACCAAGAGCGCGGACACGCATGTCCACGGCCCGGGGTGCAATCACGACCACGGACATGACCACGCCCATGCGCACGGCGACGGGCATGCCCACGCGCATGGCGAGAGCTGCGACCATGACCACGGCGGTCATGGCCATCACCACGCGAAGCCGAAGCGCGTCCGTCCGCCCGGCTATCGCGCGGCCGAGGGGGGCGGCGTGGCCCTCCAGCTCGACCTGGAGGGTGCGCTCCCGGGAGAGACGGATGACCTGGGTCGGTTCCAGAAGCTGGAGGCCGCGCTCGAGGCGCAGCACGGCGTCATCGACGTCCACCTGCGCCGGGACCAGGGCTACCCGGAGATCTGCCTCCACTACAACCCGGGGCTGGTGAGCGCGGCCACGCTGCTCGCGACGGCGCAGCGCACGGGCGCGCAGGTGGCGAAGCGGTACAAGGGCCACACCTGGTTCGTGCGAGGGATGACCTCCGCGGACTCGGCGACGGCCATCGAGCATGGGCTCGGCAAGCTGTCGGGCGTGCTGTCCGCGAACGTGGCCTATGCCAGCGAGCGGCTCGTCGTCGAGTACGACAGCGAGACGGTCTCCCTGAAGGACCTCGAGACCCAGGCGAAGTCCCTGGGCTACACGCTGGAGGTCCCCAGCCATGGGCACGCGTGCTCGCACCATGCACACGGCGGGGGCCTGGCGCCGCTGCTGGAGATGCCGCTGGTGGTGGCCGCGGGCGTGTTGCTGGTGGGAGGCTGGGCGCTGGAGCACTTCCTCCCCGCCCTCACCTGGGCGCCCACCGCCGCGTGGGCGCTGTCCATCGTGAGCGGCGGGTTCTTCGCCATCCGGGGCTCGGTGAAGTCGCTGCTCCAGCTTCGCATCGACATCGAGACGATGATGGTCGTCGCGGCCCTGGGCGCCGCGGTGCTGGGCTCCTGGTTCGAGGGCGCCTTCCTCCTCTTCCTCTTCAGCGCGGGCCATGCGCTGGAGCATCGGGCGATGGACCGCGCGCGGCGCTCCATCGAGTCACTGGGGGCGCTGCGTCCCGAGGTGGCGCGCGTGCGTCGCGACGGAGAGCTGGTCGAGGTCCCCGTGGCGCAGGTGCTCCGAGGCGACCGCGTCGTCGTCCGTCCGGGAGACCGCGTCCCGCTCGACGGCATCATCCGCGAGGGCAAGAGCTCCCTGGAGCAGGCGGCCATCACCGGCGAGTCGATGCCCGTCCCCAAGCAGCCCGGGGACGAGGTGTTCTCCGGCACGGTGAACTGCGAGGCGCTGCTCGAGGTGGAGGTCACCCGGCTCTCCTCGGAGTCGGTGCTCGCGCGCGTGGTGGACATGGTGGCCGAGGCCGAGGCCCAGAAGGGCCCCAACCAGCGCTTCGCCCAGCGGCTGGAGCGGACCTTCGCGCCGCTGGTGATGATTGGCGCGGTCATCTTCCCCGTGGTGCTCGTGCTCCTGGGCACGCCGCTCGAGGAGGCGGTGCTCCGCGCGGTGTCGCTGCTCGTGGCCGCGTCGCCGTGTGCGCTCGCCATCTCCACGCCGTCGGCGGTGCTGTCCGCGGTCGCGGCGGCGGCGCGAGGCGGTGTGCTCATCAAGGGCGGCATCTACCTGGAGCTGCTCGGCAAGGTGAACGCCATCGCGTTCGACAAGACGGGCACGCTGACGGTGGGCAAGCCGAAGCTGCTCAGCACCGCGCCCATGGACGGCGTGACGGAGGAGGAGCTGCTGGGCACGGCGGCCTCGGTGGAGGCGCTCTCCGCGCACCCGCTGGCCCACGCCATCGTGGAGGCCGCGGGCTCGCGAGGGCTCAAGCCGGCCGCGGGCACCGACATGGAGGCCATCCACGGCAAGGGCCTGCGCGCGAAGGTGGGCGACGGGGTGGTCGACGTGGGCAACCTCGCGCTCTTCGAGGGAGACACCATCCCCGACGGCATCCGGGCGCGCGTGGACCGGCTGGAGGAGTCGGGACAGACGACGATGGTCGTTCGCGGCGCGGGCCGTTACCTCGGGGTGCTCGGGGTGGCGGACACGGTGCGCGCGGGAGCACGGCACGTCATCTCCACGCTCAAGCAGCAGGGCATCGAGCGCACGGTGATGCTGTCGGGCGACAACTCGCGCGTGGCGAAGTCCATCGCGGCGCAGGTGGGGCTGGACGAGGCTCGGGCGCCGCTGATGCCGGCCGACAAGGTGACAGCGGTCCGGGAGATGGGGCGCACGGGCTCGGTGGCGATGGTGGGCGACGGCGTCAACGATGCTCCGGCCCTGGCCGCCGCGGCGGTGGGCGTGGCCATGGGTGGCGCGGGCTCGGACGCGGCGCTGGAGACGGCGGACGTGGTGCTGATGAGCGATGACCTGTCGCGGCTGCCCTTCGCGGTGAGCCTGGCGCGGCAGGCCACGACGGTGATGAAGCAGAACCTGGTCATCGCGCTGGGCGTCAGCGGCGTGCTCATCGTCGCGACGCTCCTGGGCCTCACGAAGATCAGCCACGCGGTGGTGCTGCACGAAGGCAGCACGCTGCTCGTGGTGGCCAACGGACTGCGGCTGCTCGCGCTGCGGCCCAAGGTCCTGGGCTCCACGCCACTTCCCTCGATGGAAATCTCTCCCGCGCCCCGCCCATGACCTCTGACTCGGCCGAGGCGGAGGTCCTCGAGGGGCTTCGCGCGCTCTGGGGCCCTTCCCGCCACGACGGCAAGACCTACAAAATCCTGGCGGTGCGGGACCTGTCTCGCGCGACCTGGCTCTACCTGGATGGCATCGAGCACGGCACATACCTCGGGCACATCCCCGAGGAGTGCCTGGCGTCCAAGGCCGAGGACTGTGCACCTGGCACCCGGTTCGAGCTCCTGGGCCTCCTCCCCAAGACCCACCGCAGCGGGGTCAGCGTCTATCCCTTCGACGTGACCACCCCCTTGGGCCCCGCCATCAAGACCGAGCTCCTCGCCAGGCGCATCTACGTGGATGACCTGTCCAAGGACTCCGCGGTCCTCAACAAGCGCAACGTCATTGGCCACTGCGTCTCCGCCCGGAGATGTGACCTCGGGTCCGTGGGCGAGCTCCTCGACATCCTCCAGGCCGCCGGCTCGCGCGGTGCGCGCTTCTTCTACAGCCTGCTCGGCGGGGACATGTCGGGCTGGGACATTGGCATCGTCACCCTCCTGGACGCGCAAGCCACGTACGCGACCTACCCCATCAACGCCCGCTTCAAGGACTTCAACGAGGACGGCCGCATCCGAGCGCTGCTCATGGAGTTCGGCGCCATCGAGTGTCGCTACGGCGAGCAAGACCCCGCGGAGATAGACCTCCTCCTGGGATTGCGCGCGATTCCACCTCCCCAGGGCGCTGACGCTCGGTACAAGGTCCTGTCCGTCAGGGACGTGTCACGCGCCGACTACCGCTATCGCAACGCCGAGGACACCGTCCTGGAGCAGCACGCGAAGCCCACGCCCGCGCCCATCGACCCTGGCACCCTGATGGAGCTCCTGGGGAACATCCCCGTGGGGCTGCATGGCGGCAACCGCAACCAGGTCCGCTACTGGACGAAGGGAGCACTCGCCCCCTTCATCGAGGCGGAGCTCATCCGGCTCGGCGTCTCGTACGACGGCACAGGGCCTTCACGATAGCGTCCCGGGTGTAGTGCTTGTCACACAGCGCCCGGAACTCATCCCGGTCTGGAACCTTGTTCACATAGACCTCCTCGGTGACGAGACAGAGCGTGTTGAACGTGCGGGTCTCGAAGCGGGGCGTCGTGGTCCAGGGAGGAGACGGCGGCGGACCCAGCACCGTCACCTGCGGCTTCCGCCGGAAGTGAGCCTTCACGGGGGTGGAGAGGAAGCCCATGACCGCCAAGACCTTGGTCTGCTGACGCTCGACATCGAAGAAGAGCGGCACCACGCAGCGAGGGTCCTCCACGACGTCCGGGTCCTCATGATGGGTGCGCATCCATCGACGCGTGAGCATGGCCGCGGAGAGGTCCGCCTCGGGGATGGGGCCGAAGCCCAGCTCGTTCCGAGCGATGGCATGTGCTCCTCGGAAGAGCTGCTCCATCCACACGAGCTCATCCCACAGGGATTCCTCGTGGGTGCCCTTGGGCTTGAGGCGACGCGCCAGGGCCAGGGCGGGGGCTCCCAGGAACTCCCCGAGCAGTTGGCGGAGGAGCCGGTACGTCTCCGCGCGACGCCGATAGTGCTCGGCGAGTGGCTCGAGCGAGAGCTTGGGTGCGACGATGAGCGGGCAGCCTCCCCCGTAGAGCTGTTCGAGCTGCTTGGCCTGCGTCTCCCGAGCCAACGCGAAGAGCGCGCGGAACTGGGCCTCCAGCTCCGCGCAATACTTGGGCCCCAGGACCAGCCGCTCCGCCTCTGGAGTCCGCTCCGGGAACAGCAGCGGCACCAGGGCATGAAGCTGATAATCATAGACACCCGAGTGAGGACCGGGCGTGGTGTCGAGCCGCCCGTCACGGATGCGCTGGATGAGCTCGTGGACGAGCTGGAAGCCCTCGGGCGGCTCCTTCGTCGCGAAGAGAGACTTGACGATGCGCCCCTCATGCGAGTCCGACGGAGGAAGGAAGCAGCGCTCACTCCCCTCTTCATGGACTGCTGGCTTCACCAGCGGATTCGTCAGCCGAGCCATGAGGCTCAAGTGCCGCTGGTAGTCGGCCAACCTCGAAGGCTCTTCCGCCAGCGCCTGATGGAGCAGCTCGGCGATGTTCGCCGGCAAGCCCGTCTGGAGAAACCGGTCCTGAAGGAACACGGACCGCAGCGCGGGGCTCCATGAATAGAACCCCTGCGGCTTCGAGTGTGTTGGATCGTCATTGAAGTCCTTCCGCAACTTCTTCGCGAGTCGCGTCACCCCCGCGTCCGATTCCTCGACCTCGCCCGACATCGACAGCGCGACCTGCAAGAAGGCCAGCGCCCGACCGAGGTCATCCGAGGCCGACGCGGACCACCGTCCGCGCAAGACCTTCCGGACGCCCTCCACGAGCCCGCGCCTCCCGGCCAGACGCGGTGTCCCCTCCTGGACCAGGAGCTCCACCGCCGCGAGACACCCATCATCGAAGGCCTTGGCCTTGAGCGAGAAGGCCAGGGAGGGCGTCCAGTTCCCCAGAGTCGGGCTGCAGGGAAGCTGGGGGTACAGGTAAGGCTCGACGGGCGCCTTCACGTCGATGGCGGCGATATCCTGCTTCCGCTCACGCTTGAGGTCCGGCCGACCACGCACCGACCAGAACGTCACCTCGTCATCCACCTCGAGCTCGAGGACCTGGGAGGAGAGGTCGACTTCCACCGGGTTGTCGTTCCACTGGAACAAATAGTCAGACATGGTAGCCCATGATGACACGCCCGGCGCGGTGCGTGCATGTCTCGAAGCCTCGCGCTGAAGCCCGCACCTTCGTCTGGAGGGAGCGGAGTCGAAGAGTCTCAGACACTCGTCCTCCCTCGGGGGCGCCGTGTGCCGGCAAGCAAGCTCCCTATGTTTCCAGGCACGTCTTGTGACCGAGGAAGCAATGACGCTCGAGCCCTTGTCACCCACCCTCCGGCGCGGCGTCATCGCCCTGCTGTCCGCGCTGAGCACCGGGGCCTGGGAGGCCCAAGCCCACCCTTCCGAACCCGACGCGCCAACGGCCACCACGGACGCCACCCGCACGGCAGACGAGACGCGGAGGCTCCCCTTCATGGAGCGGAGCATCGCCGCCAGCACGAACTTCCGTGTGACATCCCAGCGGATGGAGACGCCCACCTGGTTCTTCCCCTCCGCCCTCCCCGTCCAAGGCGAGGAGCGCCCGGCGTCGACGAGCACAGAGACCCTCGCCATCGCCAACCCGGCCGACGTCTCCGTCGACTTCAACGGACAGACGGACCTGGGCGCCCTGCGGCTGCACTTCAACGCGGGCTTCGCCCAGCCACACGCCTCGGTCGGCATCCACGCCAGCTACGCCTACGCACAGCTCGGTGGCCTCGTCGCGGGGTTCGCCGACTCGACGTTCGCCGACGCCGACGCCTATCCCGGGACACTCGACTTCGCGGGCCCCAACGCACTCGTGTTCCAGAAGCACGCGGTGCTTCGCTATGGCCACCTGCTGAACCACGATGAAGACGTGCGGATGTTCCTCCAGGTCGCGCTCGAGGAGCCTGGTGCCAACCTCCCCACCGGCGCACAGACGGCTCGGGACCCCGTGCCGGATGGCATCGTCTCCTGGCGCGCGGAGAGTGACTGGGGCCACCTCCAGCTCGCCGGCGTGATTCGCGCGGTGAGCAGCCGGGACCCGGAGCAGGCGACGCGTGACACGGCGCTGGGCCTCGGCGGCAACCTGACGGGCGCCTGTCATCTGGGCCTCGAGCACACGCTGCAGCTGGGAATCACAGGCGGCCAGGGCATCGCCGCGTACGTCAACGAGCTGGGGGATTCACAGTACGACGCCGCGCCGGAGGTGGATGGCTCGCTCGACGCCCTGCCCGTGCTGGGGGGTTACGCGGCCTTCACCTATGTATGGACGGAGATGCTGAGCTCCACCGCGACGTATGGCTGGCTCCAGGTGTGGGACCGGGAGCACGAGGCGTCCTTGGGGGACACGGGCTTCCGGCGCTCGCAATACGCCTCACTGAACCTGGTCGCCGACATCGTCGAGGGGACTCAAGCGGGCATCGAAGGACTGTGGGGATACAGCCGCGCCATCAACAACGAGTCCAGCCACGCCCTTCGAGTCCAGCTCGCCTTCCAGTATCGCTACTGAGCCCGCGAAGACATGAATCCATCCGACACGGAAACCCCAGCACGCGTCCGCATGCCGGGGTCTCTCGCGTGAGGCGGGACTACTCGACGACTTCGGCCTTCAGGAGGATGACGTCGTCCATGGGGACGTCCTGGTGGCCGCTCTTGGTGCCGGTGCGGACGCCCTTGATGGCGTCGACGACCTCGCGGCCCTCGATGACCTCGCCGAACACGGCGTAGCCCCAGCCCTGGACGTTCTTGCCGGAGTGGTTCAGGAAGCCGTTGTCGGCCACGTTGATGAAGAACTGGGCGCTGGCCGAGTGCGGGTCATTGGTCCGGGCCATCGCGACCGTGTACTTGTTGTTCTTCAGCCCGTTGTCCGCCTCGTTCTGGATGGAGGCGCGCGTGGGCTTCTGCTGCATGCCGGGCGAGAACCCGCCGCCCTGAATCATGAAGTTGTTGATGATGCGGTGGAAGACGGTGTTGTTGTAGTGCCCATCCTTCACGTACTGAACGAAGTTCTCGGCGCTCTTCGGCGCCTTCTCCGCGTTCAGCTGAAGAACGATGTCGCCGTGGTTCGTGGTGAGCTTGACCTTGGTCATGTGGGGTTCTCCTGGGTCATCGAAAGGGCCCGGCACCATACCCCCTGGGACGTCTCCTGCGGAACTTTCTTGGCCCGACTGTCGTCAACTGAGATGCGGCCAGAAACCAAACACTCCCATGCGAGACACCACCTCTCCGTGAGTGCATTTTGAATCCCCCGTCAGGGTGATTCCCCGCAGCCGCGAGCGTGGCGCATCGTGGGCCTCCTCCGCTCCGGCCTCCGCCGGACGCGACACGTCTCCAGGGGAGCGCCCCCATGTCCGCCACCGTCGTGCTCCTGGCCCTCTCGAGCCTGCTGTCGACGGGGCTCCTGGCCCGGACCTTCATCAAGCTGCGCGCCCTCCAGGCCCGCTTCAGGCCCGTCCTCGACGTCGAGGCGGAGCGCCAGCGCGTCCTCGCCTCCCTCGAACGCGCCCAGTCCGAGTCCACTCACCTGCTCGCGGCCGAGCGCAACCGCGTCGCGACGGAGCTTGCCCGGGAGCGCGAGTCCGCCGATGCCTCCATCCGCGGCGCCAAGGCCGACCTGGAGCGCACCCGCACCGAGACCCAGCACGCCCTCCAACTCGAGCGCAGTCGCGTCGCGGCGGAGCTCGCCCAGACCCGCCAGCAGGCCCAGACCGAGCTGACGCGCACCCGCGAGCAGGGCCGCGCGGAGCTCGCCCGAGCGCGCGAAGAAGCAGCCGAGGCCTCGCGCGACGCCGAGCAGCAACGCCAACGGGCCCGCGAGGAATACGCCCGGCTCGACCCGCTCATCAAGCAACTCCGCGCCGACCTTCGTCCCCTCGAGGAGGAGACCGTCCTCCGCTCCTACGGCTTCTACAAGCCCATCTACAACCTCTCCTCCTCGGAGAAGTACGAGCACCGCCTGGACCTCCTGCGCGACCGCCAGAAGTCCATGCTCAAGGACAAGAAGGCCGCCTCCTGCCGCATCGAGTGGGAGGTCAATGGCAGCAAGGCCGAAGGCAAGAAGCAGATTGAGCGCACCCTCAAGCTGATGCTCCGCGCCTTCAACGGCGAGGCCGACGCCTGCGTCGCCAAGGTCACCTACAAGAACATCAAGGCCATGGAGGCACGCATCGAGAAGTCCGCGGAGGCCATCAACACGCTCACGGAGATTCAGCAGTGCTCCATCGCCACCAGCTACGTGAGCCTCAAGCTGGAGGAGCTGCGCCTCGCCCACGAGTACGAAGAGAAGCGTCAGCAGGAGAAAGAGGAGCAGCGCCGCATCCGCGAGCAGATGCGCGAGGAGGAAGCCGCCCAGCGGGAGCTGGAGCGCGCGAAGCTGGAGGCGGAGCGCGAAGCCCAGCGCGATGAAGAAGCCCTGCGCAAGGCCCGCGCGGAGCTGGAGCGCGGCAAGGGCGCCGAGAACACGAAGCTGCTGGAGCGCATCGCGGAGCTGGAGCGCCGCGTGGCCGAGGACCTGGAGCGCCAACGCGCCATCTCCCAGGCCCAGCTCACCCGCACCGGCCATGTCTACGTCATCTCCAATATCGGCTCGTTCGGCGAGGGCGTCTTCAAGGTCGGGATGACCCGCCGCCTCATCCCCCAGGACCGCATCGACGAGCTGGGCGATGCCTCCGTTCCCTTCGAGTTCGACGTGCACGCCATCATCCGCACCCCGGACGCCCCGTCCCTCGAAGCCGCGCTCCACCGCACCTTCACGCACCGCCGCGTCAATCGCATCAACGAACGCAAGGAGTTCTTCCGCGCGACCCTCGATGAAATCGCCTCGGCCGTGCGAGAGCACCACGGCGAGTTCGAGCTGACACGCATCGCGGAGGCCGCCGAGTACCGCAAGTCCCTCGCGATGACAGACGAGACCCGCACCCCCGCCGCGGCATGAGCCCCCTCGACGCGGGATGTTGCTGAAGACAGCCGACCTCGTGGCGCCGGCCCTCAATCCCTCTCACGACCGCCACCTCCCCCCAGCGTGGCGCAAGCCGCTCCGGCGAGCCGCGAGTCGTGGGTTCTTCGTGCCCCCGACGGGGGCATGTCCAGGAGACATGGATGTTCAGGAATCGGAGTGGACTCTTCGCCTGGCTGCTGTGGCTGCTCCCCTTGATGGGGTCGGCCTCGGAGCCGCCCACTCGGCAGCGGCACTTCCCGATGCGACGGGAGGGCTCGACGCTGGCACCTCGCACCGCCTCCGCGCCCCTCGGCAGCAGCGCACGGACAAGCGCCCCGCCTCGACAGGCGGTCCTCGATGCCATCCGCGAAGTGACGGGCTCGCTGAATGGGATTGAAGAGACGTTCACGAAGCAAGTGAGCCGGCTTCAAGCCCAGGAGGCGTGGCTGGCCAACGCGGAGGTGGTCACTCGCCATGTCGAACCCAGCGCCACCCAGGTGAAGTGGCTTCGAGGCACGCTCGAGAGTGCGACCACGCTCGCGGGCGTGGCCACCGAGGCGGAGGACTCCGACATGGAGCTGGGCGTGCTGCGCATGACGGGCCCCAAGCTCCAGGCCGCGATGTTCGGGACGATGCTGCTGGCCACCTGGGTGGACTTCCTTCAGCTCGCGGATGCCTCGCTCCGTCATTGCCCCATGTGCAACGCCGAGCAGCTGTCCATCGACCTGCACCAGGTCCAGGACTTGATGGAGCCCACGTGGAAGGACCTCCAGTCCTTGGACCCGAAGCGACTGGAGCAGGCGACCGCCGCGATGCCCGAGCTGATGGGCACGCTGACCCTGGCGTTCGCCAGGCTGCGCGAGGACACCCACGCCGTGATGAAGCTCGGTGAGAAGGTGAGCCCGGCGGCCCAGTTGCTGGAGCGGATGACGCTGCTCTCCCCGATGGAGCGCTCACTTCCACCGATGCCCCCTTCCACCCGCACGACAGTCCTGCGCGCCAGCGACGTGACGCCGGGCTCACGCACCGTCCTCTCCGCCGAGTGGGTGGAGCGGATGCGACAGCTCGTGCAAGCAGGAGTCCTCTCCCTGCCCGCGGTCAGCGCCGCGGTCCGCATCCACATCGGACAGGGGATGGACACGGCGGGAGCGAACAGGCCCGAGGCCCCGAAGCACCATGTCCTCCCGCGAGAGCACCGCGAGTGGTTCGAGCAGCGCGGCTTCAAGGGCGACACGGACATCGACCAGTTCTGTGTCCAGTTGGAGCAGCCCCGCCCCGAGGCGACTCCCGGAAGCAGGGACTGGAAGCTGGGTCACACGTGGCCCGGCGAGTGGAACCGGCTGGTCATGCAGGCCCTGCGCGAAGCAGAGCTCACGGCAGGTCGACGCTTGACGCGGGGAGAGGTCCTCCACCTCGTCGCGGGAAGGATGAAGGAGCACAAGGTCCCCAGGACCTTCGTCACCGGAAGCACTCACTGAACGAGGACCCACGCCCACCCACCAAGCCAACGCAACGCGTCACCAGGGGACAGCCTGCCTGGTGACTCTCCAGTCAGCGCTCCTTGGCATGCCAAGAAGTCAGGCCCCACACACGCAACAGGAACGCCACTCCACGCGACGCTGGGACGGAAGTGGAAACGTGGCATGTTGCGCCCGCGATGGCTGTCAGCGTCTTCGACCTCTTCAAGATTGGTATCGGTCCCTCGAGCTCCCACACGGTGGGGCCCATGCGCGCCGCGCGCACGTTCGTGCAGCGGCTGGCGGAGCATGGCCACCTGGAGAAGCTCACTCGGCTGAAGGTCGAGCTGTTCGGCTCGCTCGGCGCGACGGGCAAGGGCCACGGCAGCGACAAGGCCGTGGTGCTGGGCCTGCGCGGCGACACGCCCGAGGGCGTGGACGTCGAGTGCATCCCCGCCGTCGTCGCGACGTGGCGCTCCGAGGGCCGCATCAGCGTGCTCGGCCTGCGCGACATCACCTTCAAGGACGGCGAGCACCTGGTGATGCACCGCCGCCGCACCCTGCCCTACCACCCGAACGGCATGCGCTTCTCCGCGTTCGGCGCGGACGGCGCGGAGCTGGACACGCGCGTCTACTACTCCGTGGGCGGAGGCTTCGTCGTGGACGAGTCCGCGACCACCGGCCAGGACCCGCTGCGCGTGGACACGACGCCGCTCCCCTTCCCCTTCCAGTCCGCGGCGACGCTGCTGGAGCTGTGTGAGAAGGAGCGCATGTCCTTCAGCGCCATCATGATGGCGAACGAGAAGACCTTGCGCTCGGAGCAGGACATCCGCGCGGGCCTCCTGCGCATCTGGGACGTCATGCAGGCCTGCGTGCGCCGAGGCTGCTCCTCCAGCGGAATCCTCCCCGGCGGCCTCAAGGTCGAGCGCCGCGCGTCCGCCATGTACCAGCGGCTGCTCAGCCGCCCGGAAGCGGGCCTCACCAACCCGCTCACCGTGCTGGACTGGGTCAACCTCTACGCCCTCGCCGTCAACGAGGAGAACGCCGCGGGAGGCCGTGTCGTCACCGCGCCCACCAACGGCGCCGCCGGCATCATCCCCGCGGTGCTGCACTACTACTGGCGCTTCTGCCCCGGCGCGAACGACGACGGCGTGGTGCGCTTCCTCCTCACCGCGGGCGCCATCGGCGTGCTCTACAAGGAGAATGCCTCCATCAGCGGCGCCGAGGTCGGCTGCCAGGGAGAGGTGGGGAGCGCCTGCTCCATGGCCGCCGGCGCGCTCGCCGAGGTGCTCGGCGGCACCCCGCTCCAGGTGGAGAACGCGGCGGAGATCGCCATGGAGCACAACCTGGGGCTCACCTGCGACCCCATTGGCGGACTGGTGCAGGTGCCCTGCATCGAGCGCAACGCCATGGCCTCCGTGAAGGCCATCAACGCCGCCCGCATGGCGCTCTCCGGCGACGGACGCCACTTCGTCAGCCTGGACAAGGTCATCCGGACCATGCGCGACACCGGTCGCGACATGAAAGACAAGTACAAGGAGACCGCGCGCGGCGGGCTCGCCGTCAACGTGCTCGAGGTCGCCAATCTCAGCGTCGGCCTGCCCGAGTGCTGAGGTCTATTCCAGACGTCTCCTGTCATTGAGTCGCCACGCGATGCGCGAGGAAAAATCGCGTATCGCGGCAACGACATCACGATTCGTCCCAGCCTCGTCCCCGTCAGGTTGAGACTGTCAGAGGCCGACAGCAATATGTCGCGTCCTCCGGTGCGAAGCGCGCCGGGTGTCTTGTCGTGCCCCCCTCCAAGGAGATGTCCGGATGACACCCCCGAAGTCACGACCCGCCCGGGTCACGCGACGTCCGCGTGTCCAGGTGCTCACCTTGCTCGCGGCCGTCCTGCTGGCCCTGCCCACGGCCGCACAATCCCAAACGACATACACCCTCTTCACCCCCGCTGACACACCCGCGGTCCCCTCTGTCACGAACGACCATGACGCCGTGGAGCTCGGCGTGAAGTTCCGGTCCGACGTCGACGGCGACATCCTGGGCATCCGCTTCTACAAGGGCACCGGCAACACCGGCACGCACGTGGGCAGCTTGTGGAGCGCCGCGGGCCAGCGGCTGGCCTTCGCGACGTTCGCCAACGAGACGGCCTCCGGCTGGCAGGAGGTGGCCTTCGCCACGCCCGTCCCCGTCACCGCCCACACGACGTACGTCGCGTCGTACCACGCGCCCGTGGGTGGCTATGGCTTCACGAGCGGAGGCTTGACGGCGGCAGTGGACGCGCCGCCGCTGCACTCGCTGCCGGGGATTCCCGACGGCAACGGCGTCTTCAGCTACGGCGCCGCCGGCACCTTCCCGCTCACCAGCTTCGCCAACGCCAACTACTGGGTGGACGTGGTCTTCCGTCCCGCCGCGCCGGTGACGCTGTGGCCGCCCACCACCACGCCCGCCGTGGCCTCCGTGACGAATGACTCCGCCGCCGTGGAGCTGGGCCTGAAGTTCAAGACCAGCGTGAGCGGCAACGTGCTGGGCGTGCGCTTCTACAAGGGCGCCGCCAACACGGGCACCCACGTGGGCAGCCTGTGGAGCGTCAACGGGCAGCGCCTGGCCTCCGCCACGTTCACCGGCGAGACGGCCTCCGGCTGGCAGGAGGTCCTCTTCACCACGCCCATCCCCATCCCCGCCAACGCGACCCACGTCGTCTCGTACCACGCGCCCGTGGGCGCCTATGCCTTCGACAGCGGGGGGCTTGCCACCGGGCTGGACGCGCCCCCGCTCTTCGCGCTGCCGGGCAGCACCAGCGGCGGCAACGGCGTCTTCAGCTACGGCGCCGCGGGCACCTTCCCCATCAACAGCTTCGGCAACTCGAACTACTGGGTGGACGTCCTCTTCCAGGCCACCGGCGCGCTGCCGCCGACGCAGCCTCCGGGCAACACCTTCCGCCTCTTCGCCCCCACGGATGTGCCGGCCAACCCCACCGCGAACGAGAGCGCCTCCGTGGAGCTGGGCGTGAAGTTCCGCGCGGACGTGGATGGCCGCGTCAAGGGCGTGCGCTTCTACAAGGGCAGCGGCAACGGCGGCACCCACGTGGGCAACTTGTGGAGCGCCACCGGCCAGCCCCTGGCCTCCGCCACCTTCTCCAACGAGACGGCCGTCGGCTGGCAGGAGGTGACCTTCGCGTCCCCCGTCGACATCACCGCGGGCACCTCCTACGTCGCGTCGTACTTCGCGCCGCAGGGCGGCTATTCCTACACCAACGGCGGCCTGGCCAGCGGCGTGAACGCCCCGCCGCTGCGCGCGCTGCCCGGCACCACCAGCGGCGGCAACGGCGTCTATACCTACGGCGGCTCGTCCACCTTCCCGAGCAGCAGCCACCAGGACACCAACTACTGGGTGGACGTCGTCTTCGAGACGCTGGGCCCGCCTCCTCGCCCCGGCGTCCATGGCGCGGGCCCCGTGCTCGTGGCCACCGCTCCGGGCAATCCCTTCACCGACTACCTGCGCGAAATCCTGGAGGCGGAGGGCATCGCCACCTACGCCACCACCGACGCGGGCAACCTGGGCGTCAGCGTGTCGCTCGATGACTACAAGGTGCTGGTGCTCGGAGAGCAGGCGCTCGGCGCCAACCAGGTGACGCTCATCACGAGCTGGGTCAACGCGGGCGGCAGCCTCATCGCCCTGCGCCCCGGCGCGAACCTGGAGTCCCTGCTGGGCCTCAATCCCTCCCAGGGCACGCTCTCCAACGGCTACCTGCTGGTCAATGCCTCCCAGGCCCCGGGCACGGGCATCACCGCGGAGACGATGCAGTACCACGGCCCCGCCGACCAGCGCACCCTGACCACCGGCACGCGCGCGGTGGCCACGCTCTATTCCAACGCCACCACCGCGACGGCCTACGCCGCCATCAGCCAGCGCACCGTGGGCAGCGGCACCGCCACCGCGTTCATGTTTGACCTGGCGCGCTCCGTCGTCCTCACCCGTCAGGGCAACCCGGCCTGGCAGGGACAGAACCGGGATGGCTCCAACATCGGCCCCGGCGCTCGCGCCAGCGACATGTTCTACGGCAACGCGTCCTTCGACCCGCAGCCGGACTGGGTGAACCTGGGCAAGGTCCAGATTCCCCAGGCGGACGAGCAGCAGCGCCTCCTGGCCAACCTGCTCCACCAGACGAGCAGCATCCCGCTGCCCCGGCTCTGGTACTTCCCGCGCTCGCACAAGGCCGTGGTGGTGATGACGGGGGATGGACACCCGGGCGGCGGCACCTCACAGCGCCTGAATCAATACCTGGCCGACAGCCCCACCGGCTGCAGCCTGGAGGATTGGGAGTGCATCCGCGGCACCGTCTATGACTACGTGGGCGGACTGACGGCCCCCCAGGCCAACGGCTACGTGGCCCAGGGCTTCGAGTACGCGCTGCACATCAACACGGGCTGCGCGGACTACACGCCCTTCACGCTGGGCCCGAACTTCTTCACGCCGCAGCTCGCGAGCTTCGCGCAGGCCTTCCCCGCCGTCCCCGCGCCCGTCACCCACCGCACGCACTGCATCGCGTTCAGCGACTGGGCCACGCAGCCCAAGGTGTCGCGCCTGAACGGCATCCGCATGGATACGAACTACTACTACTGGCCCGACTATTGGGTGCAGGACCGCCCGGGCCTGTTCACCGGCTCCGGCCTGGCCATGCGCTTCGCGGACGTGGACGGCACGCCGCTGGACGTCTACCAACTCGCCACGCAGATGACGGACGAGTCCGGCCAGTCGTATCCGCTGCACATCGACACGCTGCTCGCCAACGCGCTGGGCCCCAAGGGCTACTACGGCGCCTTCACCGCCAACATGCACGTGGACCAGCACCCGTCTCCGGGCTCCACCGCCATCATCGCTTCCGCGAAACGCGACGGCGTGCCGGTCATCACCGCGAAGCAGCTGCTCGAGTGGCTCGACGCCCGCGAGGCCACGCAGGTGTCCGCGCTGAGCTACACCGGCACGTCGCTGTCGTTCACCGTGACGAGCCCCGCGCGCAACCTGTCCCTCATGGTGCCCACGCGCACCACCACGGGACTGACCTTGTCCTCCGTCACCCGCGCGGGTGCGCCCGTCACCACCGTGACTCGCACCATCAAGGGCGTGGGCTTCGTCTTCATCGACGGCGCCCAGGCAGGCACCTACACGGCCACCTACCAGTGAGTCCGCCGCCCCGGCTTCGGGGTGGGTGACGCGAGGGGCTCGACACGGCGCGTCCAGGTCGAGCCCCTTCGTTTCACCCCCGATGAACCCAGGAGGTTCACTCCTCAACAGGGGGTGTCTTGTGTTGGAAGGCCCGCAGCCTCTATGACGCGCCTCGGGCAGGCGCCCTGCTGGCAGCCGCCCTGACAAGGACACACCCCATGCTCAAGAAGATTCTCGTCGGCCTCGCCGCCGTCATCCTCATCCTCGTCGGTGTCGTCGCCACGCGCCCCTCGGAGTTCAGCATCAGCCGCACCACGACGCTGCCGGCGCCCATCGACGTCGTCTTCGCGCAGGTGAATGACTTTCACCAGTGGCCCGCCTGGTCGCCCTGGGGGAAGTTGGACCCGAACATGAAGTCGACCTACACGGGCGCGGAGTCGGGCACCGGTGCCGTCAACGCCTGGACCGGGAACGACCAGGTGGGCGAGGGCCGGATGACCATCGAGGAGAGCCGCCCGAACGAGCTCGTCCGCATCAAGCTGGAGTTCATCAAGCCCTTCACCGTGACGAACACCACGACCTTCACCTTCAAGGCCGCGCAGGGCGGCACCGAGGTGACGTGGACCATGAGCGGCAGCAACAACTTCGTCAGCAAGGCGTTCTCGCTGGTGATGGACATGGACAAGATGATTGGCAAGGACTTCGAGACGGGCTTCGCCAACCTGAAGCCGGTGGTGGAGGCCGAGGCGGCCAAGCGCGCCGAGGCCGTGCGCCTGGCCGAGGAGAAGGCCGCCGCCGAGAAGGCCGCCGCCGAGAAGGCCGCCGCGGAGAAGCTCGCCGCCGAGCAGGCCGCCGGGGGCATCCAGCCGGCCATCGCGCAGCCCACGCCGTGATTCACGGCTAGCGCTTCATCATCGCGCGCCGCTCAGCGCCTCCGTGTCGTGGACCTGGGGTCCTCGCGCGGAGGCGTTGTCGTTCGTGGAGACCGCCCACGTCAGCCGGGCATGCGCCCCACGAAGAGGCCCAGGGCGAAGGCCACGCCCATGAGCAGCAGCGCCAGCGGCCAGGCCAGTCCGCCTCGGGACTTCGCTCTCGCCGCAGGCAGCGCGGTGCTCGCGTCAGAGGTCTCCTCGGGGAGGAGGAGCCGCACCTTGATGACGGCCTTGATGAGCGTGTCCTCGACGTCGCCCAGGAAGCGCTCGTACTCCTCGGGCTGGAGCTCCAGCGGCTCGCCGTGGTGGGCCTCGTAGCGGCGCGCGACGCCCTCGTAGGCGCGGAGCTGCGCCTCGCGCTTGGCGACGTCGACCCAGCCGCACATGAGGGAGGGACCCGAGCCCTTGCGCGGCACCAGGGAGATGGCCTGCCGGGCCAGCTTGCCGCCCGCGGTGCTGGGGCCCTCCGGCTCGTCGATGCGGAGCACCCGGTGCGGACCTCGGCCGTACACCTTCTTCGAGAGCGCGTCGCGAAGCTGCTCGGCGAGGAGCGCGGAGTGATTGGCGAACATCGTCCGCAGCGCGGGGCCGCTCTCCTCGGCGGCGGCGACTTTCCCGTTCGCGGGCTCCAGCGGACTGAGCCTCACGACGCCCGCCGTGTTTCCGCTCGACGGGGGCTTCTCGCCGCCTCGAGACAGCCAGTTCGCCGGCTTCTCCGCGCCCGTGCGGCCTCCAGAGGGCGGGTTGCCCGGAGGGCCTCGCAGGACCGGCGGCGGGCCGCCTCGGACCTCCGTCGCGGGAGCGCCACCGCCGCGCACCTCGGTGGCGAAGGGCAGCGGTGCATCCACTTCGCCTCGCCCGCCCTTCGCGTGGGCACCACCGCCGCGCACCTCGGTGGCGAACGGAGGCGGCGCATCCACGTCGCCTCGCGCACCCTTCGCGTGGGCGCCGCTGCCGCGCACCTCGGTGGCGAAGGGCAGCGGTGCATCCATGTCGCCGCGTCCCCCCTTCGCGTGGGCACCACCGCCGCGCACCTCGGTGGCGAACGGAGGCGGCGCATCCACCTCCGCGGCCCCACCTGGACGCCGGGCCCCGCCGACGGCGCCGCCCGGAAGCCCCATGATGGAGGTCGCCTCGTCTTCATCCCACGACGAGGCCACCTCGCTCTTCACCGGAGCCCCACCCCCAGCGCCGAGAGGCCGGGCGCGGGCAGGACCTTTCGCCTCGGTGATGATGTCCTCCTGCCCATGTCCCTCATCGTCAGCATCCGGGACGAAGCCCCCCGCGCCGTCCGAGGAGCGGTCCGGAGGCGCCACACGGGTCTCCTCGGGAGTGAAGGTCGGAAGGTCCCGAGTGGCATCCTCATCCTCGGGGGCGATTCGCGTCTCTTCGCTCCGGCCGGGGCCACCGCCCCGCCGATGTCCATTCGCCATGGCCGCTCCTCGTCCCACCGAGGATAGCCCGGCGATGACCCAGATGAGTCATGGGAAAGCCACCCCGCGCTCCCCCATCACGTCCGGCGATAGACGTCCGGGTCATGTCGCTCCATGTAGCCCCCTGGGTTCTTCAGCGGCGTGAAGCCGTATTGCGCATACAACCCATGGGCATCCTTGGTGACGAGCGAGAAGCGCCGCAGTCCTTGGAGGTCTGGATGAGCCAGGAGGACCTCCATCAGCCACTTGCTCAGCCCCTTCCCGCGATGTGACTCGAGGACGAACACATCACAGAGATAGGCGAACGTCGCCCGGTCCGTGACGACACGCGCGAAGCCCACCTGAGCCCCCTCGGCTGAATACACGCCCAGGACCAACGAGTGTCGGCACGCCCGCTCCACCATGGCTCGGGAGATACCCGCGCTCCAATACGACTGCGTCAGGTACCCGTGCACCACCTCCATGTCGATACGGGCCGCATCATCCGAGACGACAAACCCGTTCTCGCCCAGCACCTCGAAGCGACCAGGTGCTCCACCGCTGTTGCTCATGAGCCCCATGCCTCCTGGCATGAATCCACCGTGAGCCCAGGACCTCAGCCCGCCCCCCGCTCCGCTTCAAGCGGAAATCACAGGTACAGTCCCCCTCCGGGACTCGAAGCACAGTCCTCGCGCACCCCATCCACCCGCAATGACAGACACGTCGCCAGACATGGCTGACATTGACGATACCCGGTTACTCAGATTCTGAGCATGTCTCCAAGTGGCTGGGTATCTCCATACCCAGCCAACGTCACCTGGCGGACACGGTGCCATCAAATATATCCGTCACCCAAGTAACTCTTGGATTCAGGGTCTCAAACCCTTTAGAAGGCCCCCGCGTCAAAACGAGGGGCATTGATGGCCAAGGCTCAAGACAAGCATCCTTTTGTATTGCCAGAGTTCTACGTCCCCTGGCCGGCCCGGCTGAATCCCCACCTCGAAGCAGCCCGCGTCCACTCCAAGGCGTGGGCGCGAGAGCTGGGCATCATCGGCGTACCGAAGGACGGCAGCGCTCCTGAAATCTGGAGCGAGGCCAAGTTCGACGCGATGGACTACGCGCTCTTGTGCGCCTACACCCATCCGGAGGCGCCGAGCCCGGAGCTGGACCTCATCACCGACTGGTACGTCTGGGTCTTCTACTTCGACGACCACTTCCTCGAAATCTACAAGCGGCCACAGGACCGCCAGGGCTCCAAGGCGTACCTGGACCGGCTGCCCATGTTCATGCCGGTGGACCTGAGCACGCCCATGCCACCGCCCACCAACCCCGTCGAGGCGGGGCTGGCGGACCTGTGGATGCGCACGGTGCCCACCAAGTCCGAGGCCTGGCGCCGGCGCTTCTTCGAGAGCACCAAGGCGCTCCTGGACGAGTCCACGTGGGAGCTGGACAACATCAGCGAGAAGCGCGTCTCCAACCCCATCGAGTACATCGAGATGCGCCGCAAGGTCGGTGGGGCGCCCTGGTCCGCGGACCTGGTGGAGCACGCCGTCTTCGCCGAGGTCCCCGACCGCATCGCCGCCAGCCGGCCCATGCGGGTCCTCAAGGACTCCTTCGCGGACGCGGTCCACCTGCGCAATGACCTCTTCTCCTACGAGCGCGAAATCCTGGAGGAGGGAGAGCTCTCCAACGGCGTGCTGGTGTTCGAGCGCTTCCTGGACGTGAAGCCGCAGGCCGCGGCGAACCTGGTCAATGACCTGCTCACCTCCCGGCTCCAGCAGTTCGAGAACACCGCCATCACGGAGCTGCCGTCGCTCTTCGTGGAGCACGCCATCACCCCCGCGGAGCAGGCGCAGGTGCTGGTGTACATCCGCGGCCTCCAGGACTGGCAGTCCGGCGGCCACGAGTGGCACATCCGCTCCAGCCGCTACCAGAAGCCCGCCTCGGCGGGGCCGGAGCTGGGCACGCCGCAAGGCGGAGGCGTGCTGCGCCTGCCGACGACGCCGGGCGCCCTGGGGCTCAACCGGCTGAAGTACTTCGCGCACGTCCCGTTCGCGCCCGTGGGTCACCTGCCGCTGCCCGCGTTCTACATGCCGTACTCCACCACCCCCAGCCCTCACCTGGACGCTGCGCGGCGCAACTCCAAGGCGTGGGCGCGCAAGATGGGGATGCTGGACGCGCTGCCCGGCCTGCCCGGCATCTACATCTGGGATGACCACCGCTTCGACGTGGCCGACGTGGCCCTGTGCGGCGCGCTGATCCACCCGGAGGCCACGGGCCCCGAGCTGGACCTGTCGGCCTCCTGGCTGGTGTGGGGCACCTACGCGGACGACTACTTCCCGGCCTTCTATGGCTGCACGCGGGACATGGCCGGAGCCAAGGTGTTCAACGCCCGGCTGACGGCCTTCATGCCGGACGACCCCGCCAGCAGCACGGCGGTGCCCACCAACCCGGTGGAGCGGGGCCTCGCCGACCTGTGGGCGCGCACCGTCGTCAACATCACCCCCACCATGCGCTCCATCTTCCGCAAGGCCATCCAGGACATGACGGAGAGCTGGCTGTGGGAGCTGGCCAACCAGACGCAGAACCGCATCCCGGACCCGGTCGACTACGTGGAGATGCGCCGCAGGACGTTCGGCTCGGACCTCACCATGAGCCTGTCGCGGCTGTCCCACGTCGACACCCTCCCCCTGGAGGTCTTCCACACGCGCCCCATCCGCGCGTTGGAGAACTCGGCGGCGGACTACGCGTGCCTCGTCAATGACGTCTTCTCCTATCAGAAGGAGCTGGAGTTCGAGGGCGAGCTCAACAACGGCGTCCTCGTGGCCCAGCGCTTCCTGAACCTCGACGCGGCGAGCGCCGTGCAGGTCGTCAATGACTTGATGACGGCCCGGATGGAGCAGTTCCAGCACATCATCAAGCTGGAGATTCCATCGCTGGTGCGCAACTTCAACCTCAGCTCCCAGGCCGAGCAGCGACTGCAGGTCTACATCCAGCGGCTGCAGAACTGGATGGCGGGTGTCCTGAAGTGGCACCAGACGGTGGACCGCTACAAGGAGTTCGAGCTGAAGGCCAGCCGCCGCAAGCTCCTCCCCGCGCTGCACGGCCCCACGGGGCTGGGCACCTCCGCGGCGCGCATCGCCACGCTGTTCGGCGGACTCCGTTCGCCCTGAATTCCTCCCACCCGCTTCCTGACTCCAACCCCTTTCCACTGAAAGACAAGGTGTATCCATGGCGAACTCGATGAAGCCTGACAACACGGCGGAGCACTCTCAGTTGAGCCTTGGTACGGCGGCGGCGCGCCAGCTGGCGACGACGACCAAGTCCGTGCCGCAGATGCAGGGCATCTCCTCGCGGTGGCTCATCAAGCTGCTGCCGTGGGTGCAGGTCTCCGGCGGCGTGTACCGCGTCAACCGTCGCCTGACGTACTCGGTGGGCGATGGCCGGGTGACGTTCTCCACCACGGGCGCCAAGGTCCAGGTCATCCCGCAGGAGCTGTGTGAGCTGCCCCTGCTGCGCGGGTTCGACGACGTGGACGCGCTCCAGGCCCTGGCGAACCGCTTCGAGCAGAAGGAGTTCAAGGCGGGCGCCGTCATCACCGAGAAGGGCAAGGAGGCCGACAGCATCGTCCTCATCGCCCACGGCAAGGTGAACCAGATTGGCGCCGGCAAGTACGGCGACGAGACGGTGCTGGGCGTGCTCGCCGACGGCGACCACTACAGCTACCAGGCGCTGCTGGAGTCGCAGGACTACTGGCAGTTCACGGCCAAGGCCGTCACGCCCTGCACGGTGCTGGTGCTCCAGCAGAGCGCGTTCGAGGCGGTGGTGGACCAGTCGCCGTCGCTCAAGAAGCACATCGAGCAGTTCAAGGCGCGCGCGAAGAAGAAGCAGGACACCTCCGGCCAGGCCGCCATCGAGCTGGCGTCCGGCCACTCCGGTGAGCCCACGCTGCCGGGCACGTACGTGGACTACGAGACGTCCCCGCGTGAGTACGAGCTGAGCGTCGCGCAGACGGTGCTCCAGGTCCACAGCCGCGTCGCGGACCTGTTCAACGAGCCCATGAACCAGACGGAGCAGCAGCTGCGCCTGACGGTGGAGGCGCTCAAGGAGCGCAAGGAGCACGAGCTCATCAACAACCGCGACTTCGGCCTGCTGCACAACGCGGACCTGAAGCAGCGCATCCACACGCGCTCGGGCCCGCCGACGCCGGATGACATGGACGAGCTGCTCTCCACGGTGTGGAAGGACCCGTCCTTCTTCCTGGCCCACCCGCGCGCCATCGCCGCGTTCGGCCAGGAGTGCAACCGCCGGGGCATCTACCCCACCAGCGTGGAGCTCAACGGCAACATGGTGCCCGCCTGGCGCGGCATCCCCATCTTCCCCTGCAACAAGATTCCCGTCTCCGACTCGCGCACCAGCTCCATCCTGCTGATGCGCGCGGGTGAGAAGAACCAGGGCGTCGTCGGTCTGCACCAGGCCGGCATCCCCGACGAAATCGAGCCCAGCCTCTCCGTCCGCTTCATGGGCATCAACGAGAAGGCCATCATCAACTACCTGGTCAGCGCCTACTTCTCCGCCGCCGTCCTCGTGCCCGACGCGCTCGGCATCCTGGAGAGCGTGGAGCTGGGCCGCTCGGAGTAACGGAGCCCTCACGCCATGACGAATCCCAACAATCCAGGTGGTGGCGGAATGGAGCTGCAGCCGACGAGCTTGAGCACGGCGGGCGCCCGGCAGCTGGCGACGACGACCAAGTCGCTGCCGCAGATGCAGGGCATCACGCCTCGCTGGCTGATGCGCATGCTCCCGTGGGTGCAGGTGTCCGGCGGCGTGTACCGCGTCAACCGCCGCCTGAGCTACGCGGCCGGGGACGACCGGCTCAACTTCAGCAACATCGGCGCCAAGGTGGAGGTGCCGCCCCAGGAGCTCGCGAAGCTGCCGCTGCTGCGCGGCTTCGAGGGCGACGACTCGGTGTTCCGGGCTCTGGCGACCCGCTTCGTGCAGAAGGAGTTCAAGGCGGGCGACGCCATCGTCTCCGCGGGGGCTCCGGCCGAGCACGTGGTGCTGATGGCCCACGGCAAGGCGAAGAAGCTGGGCCAGGGCAAGTACGGCGACGAGCTGACGCTGGATGTGATTGGCGACGGCGACCACTTCGGCGACCAGGCCGTGGTGGAGTCGAATGACCGCTGGGCCTTCACGGTCAAGGCGACCACGCCTTGCACGGTGCTGATGCTGCCGCAGCAGGTGTTCGAGGACCTCATCAAGCAGTCCCCGGCCCTCCAGGCGCACGTCGAGAAGTTCAAGGAGCGCCTGAAGAAGCCGCAGGACAAGATGGGCCAGGCGGCCATTCCGATGGCGGCGGGCCACGCGGGTGAGCCGACGCTGTTCGGTGGGTTCGTCGACTACGAGCTGGCGCCGCGCGAGTACGAGCTGAGCATCGCGCAGACAATCCTGCGGGTGCACACGCGCGTCGCGGACCTCTACAACGGCCCCATGAACCAGACGGAGCAGCAGCTCCGGCTGACCATCGAAGCGTTGAAGGAGCAGCAGGAGTACGAGCTCATCAACAACCGTGACTTCGGCCTGCTGCACAACGCGGACCTGAAGCAGCGGCTGCACACGCGCTCGGGCCCGCCGACGCCGGACGACCTGGATGAGCTGCTGAGCCGTCGCCGCAAGTCGCGCTTCTTCCTGGCGCACCCGCGCACCATCGCGGCGTTCGGCCGGGAGTGCACGCGCCGGGGGCTGTACCCGGCGGTGGTGGAGGTGCAGGGCAGCAAGGTCATGTCGTGGCGCGGGGTGCCCATCCTGCCGTGCGACAAGATTCCCATCACCGAGTCGCGCACCAGCTCCATCATCGTGATGCGCACGGGCGAGGCGGACCAGGGCGTCATCGGTCTGCACCGCACGGGCCTCCAGGACGAGGTCGAGCCGGGCATCTCCGTGCGGTTCACGGGCATCAACGAGAAGGCCATCTCGTCCTATCTCGTGAGCACGTACTTCTCCGCGGCGCTCCTGGTTCCGGACGCGCTGGGTGTGCTCGAGAACGTCGAGCTCGGCGTTTGAGGTAAGGCTGTCGGGAGCGGGCTCGCCACGGCGGGCCCGCTCCTTGTCTTGCCCTGGCGTGAGTGGACGGTCCTCCGCCAGACCTGTACGGGGAGCCCATGCATCGCTGGCGCTCCATCGGATTGACCGTCGTCGCGGCCTTGTTGCTCGCCATCGCATTCCCGTACTGCCGTCGATGGTGGAGCGTCGACAGGTGTCTCGATGCAGGTGGCGCCTGGGACGAGCGGGCCGGCCAGTGCGTCTTCACGACACAGACCGACCCCTGAGCTTCCACGGCTCACCAGCGGCGCAGGCTACCAATGCCAGCCGCGATTGCTGTCATAGAACAAGGGAGGGAGCCCCGGGAACCTGAACAGGATGGTGTAGCCGCCATCTTCCCACGCGAAGATGGTGACGCGTCCGCCGAAGAGACCCACGACGGCGACCTTGCCCTCAATCACCGTCACCGGCCCTTCGCGGTCTTGCAGCTCATGGGGCGGCAAATCGTCGTGGACGACGCTGGGGAGCTCACTCATGGCGTGAACCACCGCCTCGACGACCCGCGCGCCCTCCTCGCCAGTCATGACGTGGGGCGAAAGCGTCGGGTCCCGACCCTCCGCCAGCGCGGCGCGGACTTCCTCCGCACTCGCGGTACCGACCGCGTCCAAAAGGACCTCGCCCCCCTCCACCGCGATAGACCAGGTGCAACTCGGAAAGCTTGCTGGCGGCGACCCGTCCTCCGCGCAAACGTCGTCCACGGCGGCGTCCTGGGCGAAGCTGGCGCTCGAGGCGAGCGTCAGGAAGGCCAGGGTGAGAAATGGCAGGTTTGCTCTCATATTCATGGGTCCTCGTGGAGCGGACGCAGCACCGACGCTGTCCGCGATGGTTGGGTTCAAGGATGTCGGGCCGGTGACTCACCGTGAATCCTGTCACACCAGAAGAACGGACTGCCAGTGAAGAAACACTCTCAGGCGCGAGGCATTCCGGAGCGAATGGATTGTGCCAGCTTGAAATGTACGGACACAGGCCCCCCGGGCTTCGATGGCTATCGACAGCTCACGTCCCCCACGCAAAGCCTTGCCATGTGCTACGCCCAGTTGAGTCGGTCCCTCGCACGCAGCACATCCACCACCGGGTCCCACGTCCCGAGGGCCCAGGGGAGGACTTCCTCTTGGATGGCGCGATGGAGGACTCGCACCGCATCCGAAGGTGGGAGGCCATCCGGAGCCCGTTGGCTTCCTCCCAAGGGACCCAGGTCCCCCGCCAACGTGGACAGCGCCTTCGTCGCTGACTGGAGACAGGCTTGCAGAGCCCTGTCCTCCGCGTCGCTCTCGTGCGGCTCCACCGGCCCCTCCACGGGAAGGCAATGCGACGCGTGTGTAACAGCCCAGGCCGCCGCGAAGGCCGCCGGTGCACTGAGCTGACTGGGATAGAGGCTGGCCTGGTGCCGGGCATGGCGCACCGCCGCCTCCGTCGGGTCACCCACCCAGCTCTCCATCGCCTGGAGACCCCGCTGGGGCCATTCGTTGTCCGGGTACTCCACGTCCCAGAGCCCCACCACCCGGCGCACGGCCGCCAGCACGATGCGCACCCGCAGCTGTGTCCCGGGCCTCCCACACGACACGGCCCAACGCACCAGTGAATCCACCGGACGCTCCGCTTCGCTCAGCGGCTCGGGCAGGCGGGCACGCAGCACCGCGACCTGAGCAGAATCCTCGACCGAGCCCCCGGGCGCACGTGAACGAAGCTCATCACGCACGATGGCGTCGATGGCCGCGTCGACGAAGACCGGCGACCGGGCCTCGGACTTCAATCGCCGCAAGTCGCTCAGTACCGACGCGGACTGCTGCCCCCGCTCTCGCAGCACACACGACGCCCGGACGCCCGCCGCATGCGGCGCTCCCCACACATCGGTGCTCGTGAGTCCCTTGCGCGCATCGTCCACGAGCAACGGCAGGGCCCGCTCGGGTGCATGTGCGAGCAGGGCTCGCAGGGCCTCCGTCCTGTTGTCATCGTCGAGCAGCGCCTGCTCCTCCAGCACCATCGCCAACGACGCATCCGCCGGAGTCACCCTCCCGAGCGTCACGAGCGCGTAGCACCTCGCCCACCGGTTCTCATCCGTGAGCCTCGCGAGCACGGCGTCCCGCACACGCGTCGGAACGGGACCCGCGAGCCTCGAGCAGACCTGCGCCGCACGAGCACGGACCTCTCCGTCACGGTCCTTCAGCGCGGCGAAGAGCCCTCGAAGCACCGCCTGCGTGGGCCTGGGCTCCAGCTTCGCCATCAACGCGAGCACCGCCCGGCGCACGCGCGCCCCCGGCACCTTCAACAGCTCCAGCAACGCGGGGACAATCCCCGTGGGCACCGGGTCCACCTGCGCCAACAGGTCCAGGAACAGGAGCCGACGCTCATGCTCGGCCTCCCCCCACCCTCTCGTCTGGCGGACCTCCAGCCCCTCCAACAACGCCGGCACCGCGCCCAGCCCCGCCGCACGCAGGTGCGTCAGCGCCTCCAGCGGGCCCTGGGGCTCCACATACAGCGCCAGCCACTCCCGCACCGTCCTCCCCTCCCAGCGGACGTCCGCGCGCTGAAGCGCGGCGTCCAGCCGCCGAAGGGAGGCCAGCACATCGGGACGTGCCTCGCGGCGCGCTCGCTCCAGGTCGTCGTTCATGCGGTCGCGCCATCATGACGCGACCGCCACACCGACACCAACGACGGGCGCGGCTTACGCCCCCGCCACCGGAGCCACGTCCACCGCACGCGGCATCACGGCCTGGGCCACCAGGCTCAGCACCACCACCAGCGCACAACCAATCACGTTGTACCAGAGGTAGCCGATGCTGCTGAGCATGAAGAGCGCAATCACCGTGGTCTGCGAGATGACCGCCGCGGTGAACACCGCGTGCCCCTTCACATGCTTGAGGAAGAACGCCACCAGGAAGAGCCCCAGCACCGTCCCGTAGAAGATGGAGCCCAGGATGTTCACCGCCTGGATGAGGTTGTCCAGGAGCGACGCGAAGCTCGCGAAGCTCACGGCCACCATTCCCCAGAACACCGTGAACGCCTTCGACGCCACCAGCACGTGCTTGTCCGACGCCTCCGGACGCACCAGGCGCCGATAGAAGTCCACCGTCGTCGTCGCCCCCAGCGCCGTCAGCTCGCTCGCGATGGAGCTCATCGCCGCCGACAGGATGACCGCGATGAGCAGGCCGAACAGGCCACTGGGCAACCAGCGCTTCACGAAGCCGATGAAGATGTAGTCCGAGTCCTTCGTCTCCGCCCCGGGCAGCGCCTTCGTCACCAGCGTCTTCGCGTCCTTCCGAATCGCGCTGGCCTCGTTCGCGGTGGCGCGCAGCGACTCCCGCACTCCCGCCTGCGCCGCGGCATCTCCCGCGTCCCCAGCCGCCAGGTAGCGCTCCAACTGCTCCCGCTTGCTGGACTGCACCTGCTCCCACTTCGACTCCAGCGCCGCGTACTCCCCCGCCTTCTCCGTGGCCTGCACCCGCGCGCGCAGCGTGTCGTTGAAGAGCAGCGGCGGCGAATTGAACTGGTAGAAGACGAAGACGAGGATGCCGACGAAGAGGATGATGAACTGCATCGGCAGCTTGAGCACGCCGTTGAACAGCAGGCCCAGACGGCTCTCGGAGATGGAGTTCCCCGACAGGTAGCGCCCCACCTGCGACTGGTCCGTCCCGAAGTACGACAGCGCCAGGAAGAAGCCGCCGGTGATGCCCGACCAGAAGTTGTAGCGGTCCTGCACGTTGAAGTCGAAGCTCACCACGTTCAGCCGGCCGAACGCCCCCGCGACATCCACCGCGTCGCCAAAGCCCACGTTCGAAGGCAGCCGCCAGAGGATGACGAGCGCGGCCACCACCATGCCGCCCATCATCACCACCATCTGCTGCTTCTGCGTCTGGCTCACCGCGCTCGCACCGCCCGACACCGTGTACAGAATCACCACCGCGCCAATGGCCAGCACCGTGGGCTCCAGCGGCCAGCCCAGGATGGTGGAGAGGATGATGGACGGCGCGTAGAGGGTGATGCCCGCCGCCATTCCACGCTGCACCAGGAAGAGGAAGGCGCCCAGGAGGCGCGTCTTCAAGTCGAAGCGCGACTCCAGGTACTGGTACGCCGTGATGACGTTCATCTTGTAGTAGATGGGAACGAACACGGCGCTGATGAGGATCATCGCGAACGGCAGTCCGAAGTAGAACTGCACGAAGCGCATCCCGTCTTCGTACGCCTGCCCCGGCACCGACAGGAACGTGATGGCGCTCGCCTGCGTCGCCATCACCGTCAAGCCGATGGTGTGCCACTTGAGCACGCGCTTGCCTCGGAGGAAGTCCTCCGCGTTGCGCGCGCCACGCGCCTTCCACATCCCCCAGCCGACGATGAGCGAAATCGTTCCGACGAGGACCAACCAGTCGAGCGAAGTCACGAATACACCCAGGTGAGGGTCCAGGTCAGCGACACGAACAAGACGAAGACGCCCACCACGAACAGGTAGATATTGCGCCAGGAGCCCAGCACGGGCGGCGCGTCATCCAGCTCCGCCCGCTTCTCGGGAGGCGCCTTCGAGGTGTCGGGATTCACGGGAGGACTCATTGCGCGAGGATGTTCGCCAGGAGGCGGTACGCGCCGGGGACACCGGCGGGGAGCTGACGGAAGAACGCAAGGCCCGTGTAGACGAACACGCCCTTGCCATGACGAGCGACCAGCAGTGAGCCGCGCAGCGGCTCCTCACCGGCGTCATTCATCGCGAACACCGGGCGGTACTGCTCATTCCACTTCGATGCGAAGTAGAGCCCACGCTCCTGGACCCAGCCCTCGAAGTCCGCGGGCGTCAGCCGGTTGGGCGCCAACAGGAGCGGCTCGCTGGCGGAAACGGGCGTCATCACCGCCGTCTCGTCCGTCACGCGGTCGCGACCGATCTCCAGCGGATACGGGCCCACGAAGGACTCCAGCGGTCCCACGCGGCTGTTGGTGTTGTACTGCACCACCAGCCGTCCGCCGCCCTTCACGTAGCTCAGCAGCTTCTCCCGATGCACCGCGATGTGCGGGTTCGCGTTGAAGGCGCGCACCCCCACGAGGATGGCGTCGAAGCGCTCCAGCTTCTCCGAGGCCAGCCGCTCCTCCGGGAGCACCGTCACCTCGTACCCCACCGCCGCCAGGCTCTCCGCCACCTTGTCCCCGGGCCCGGGGATGTAGCCCAGGCGCTTCACCTTCGTCGTCAGCGCGAAGGGAATCAGCGTCGCCTCGGAGGCCTGTCGCACCGCGAGCGGAGGCAGGTGCTCGTGCGCCACCGTGCGCACCTTCCACGACTCCAATCGGCCGCCGGAGTCGACGACGACGCGCAGGCGCCCCTTCTCCGTCGCGCCCTTGGGCGGCGTCACCTTGAACTGGACGGTCCGCTCGTCGCCGCGCGCGGCGAGCTGGAAGGCGTGGTCCACTGGCTCGGACTTCCACCCGGGGGGCATCTCCAGGCGCACCTTCCCGCGGGCCTCCGCGCGCCCCGCGCCCAGCACCACCGGGACGACCTGCGTCGCGCCGTTGGGGAACATCACCCGGTCGCGCTCCAGCGTCGCGGTGACGGAGGGCACCACCTCGAAGGCGCGGTACAGCTCGCCTCGCACCGGGTCCGTCCACACGAAGACCACCGGACGCGTCACGGTGATGCGCCGCCCCGACGCCTCATAGACGAACGACACCATCAGCGCGGAGGGCCCTTCCGGCAGCCCCGTCAGCGCGCGGTCCGCCTCGTCCAGCGCGAACATCCCACCGGCCACCGGCTTGCGCAGCCAGTACGGCGTGGTGATGGCCGCGTTCTCGGGCAGCCGCACCTGCTTGTCCAACTTGAAGGGCGCGTGCTCCGCGAGCGCCGCGTCCACCTGCACGCGCTCGCCTCCCGGCAGCGACACGCTCACCAGCTTGAGCGCCGCGGGCGAGCGGTTCAGCGCGAACAGGTTCAGCTTCACCGAAGCGCCCGGCACGCCCACCGGCTCCGACGCACGCGCCTCCAGGAACAGGCCCGCGCACGCGGCCACCAGCGACTCCGTCTCGCGCAGCTTGAGCGCCTTCCACGGGTGGTCGTCGGGCAGCGCGGACAGCGCCTCGTGCACGCGCAGCAGCGCGGGCACCGAGCGGGACGGCACGCGCGCATCGAAGCCCTTCACCGCCTCATCCACCGCGCGAGCCACCGCCTCCGAGCCCTTCCACCGGCTCCAGGACAAATCCAAGCCCTCGAAGACATCGGCCTTGGGACGCGTGCCGTCGAGCGGCGTGAAGTACTCGAACTGCGGGCCGCGCTCCGCCGGCACACCGAAGCCCTGGCTCTTGTGCTGGCTGCGACTCTCCGCGGAGACCTCGCCCCACGAGCGACCCAGGAGCGCGTCGTAGCCGCCCACGTCCACCTTGAGATACGCGGACATGTCCGCGTCGGGCTTCCGGTTCCAGATGGGGACGTTGTTGAGCAGCCGGTCCGCCTTCCACGGCTTCACCAGGTCCAGCTGCTCCGGGAAGCGCTTCGGGTCGGCGGCCGCCTTGAACGCTTCGGCGGCGAGCAGCGCGGACGCGGTGTGGTGGCCGTGGTTCGGCGGCTTCGTGTCGAAGCGCGTGACGATGAGGTCCGGCTGGAAGCGGCGGATGGCCAGCACCACGTCCGCCAGCACCGCGTCGTGTCCCCAGATGCGCAGCGCCTCGTCGGCGGACTTCGTGTAGCCGAAGTCCCGCGCGCGCGTGAAGAGCTGCTCCGCGCCATCCACGCGGCGGGCCGCGAGCAGCTCGTACGTGCGGATGAGGCCGAGCATCTCATCCTGCTCGGTGCCGATGAGGTTCTGTCCTCCATCGCCCCGCGTGAGGGAGAGGTAGCCCGCGCGCAGGCCGCGCTCTCCCACCAGCCAGGCGAGAAAGCGCGTGTTCTCGTCGTCCGGGTGAGCCGCGACGTAGAGCACGCTTCCCGTCACGCCGAGCCGCCGCAGACCGGCGGCGATTTCTCCCGCGTGAGGTTGTCGAGGTGCTTGTGCGAGAGCTGGGGTCCCGATTCCAACGCTCATGACCAACGCCATGCCAAAGGTGAGCAGGTTTCGCATCCGGGGCGGACCCTACAACAAGGTCTTCACCCACGCGCGCACGGCCTTCATGTCCATGACGCGGCCGGCCAGATGCATCCGTCGCGTGGACGCCCACCGACCTTCTCCGTGCCGGCAAGGAGCCGACCTGTTATCACGGCCCTCGTGACGCCCTCCTTTCCCACCGCGTGGCTCAAGGGAGACCCACGCGCGCTCGCCTTCCTGCCCGACCGCTTCCGTCACCGCGCCACCCGCGCGGAGGCCGCAGCGGCCGCTGGCGCTCGCTCCATCCCACCCGCGCTGCTCGATATCATCGCGGCCCAGAACGCGAGGCTCGCTCCGAGTCCCGCCCGGCTGCGGCATCTCGAGGAGCTCTCCCGTCCCGGCACCATCGCCGTCGTCACGGGCCAACAGATGGGCCTGTTCCTCGGGCCCCTCTACACGCTCTACAAAGCCGCCGCCGCCATCGCGGACGCGAAAGCACTTCGGGAAGAAACCGGCCGGCCCTGTGTTCCCATCTTCTGGCTTCAGACCGAGGACCACGACCTGCCGGAAGTGGACCACTGTTTCGTCGCCAGCCCGCGAGGTGCCTGTTGTCGCGTGTCCTTGGACATCGCCGACGCGGCCGCCTCGCGTGCGCCCGTCGCGCACCAGCGACTGGGCCCCGGCGTCACCCGGGCCTTGGAGACCCTGCGCGCGGAGCTGAGCGCGGAGCCGCGAGCCGCCGAGCACCTGGCGCTGCTGGAGCAGGCGTACCGGCCCGACGCGACACTCTCGGAGGCCTTCACCCAGGTCCTCGCATCCCTCTTCGCGGAGGAGGGCCTGGTGTTCATCGACCCGAGGGACGCGCGCATCGCGCCCTTCGCGGCCCCCATCCATCGCCTCGCGCTCCAGGACGCGGAGGCCATCTCCGGCAAGCTCTCCCGTCACGTGGATGCGCTGACGCAAGCGGGCTTCTCGGTGCAGGTCCACATCCGCCCGGGCTCGCCGCTGAGCTTCTACTCCCCGGATGGACTCGACGGCGCGCGCTACCGACTGGACCCCGCGGGCCCCGGGCGGTGGAGCCTGGTGGGCCATCCCGCGGGTGCCCAGGTGACGACGGACGAGCTGCTGCGCGCGCTGGAGCACGAGCCGCTGCGCTTCACCACCTCCGCGCTCTTGAGGCCCCTCCTCCAGGACACGCTGCTGCCCACGGCCGCCTATGTCGGGGGCCCCGGAGAAATCTCCTACTTCGCGCAGCTCCCGCCCCTCTATGAGCACGCGGGCAGGCCCATGCCGCTGGTGGTGCCGCGCGCGCGCTTCCGCGTGGTGGATGACCGGGCCCGCAGGCTGCTCAACAAGCTGGACCTCACGCCCGACGAGGTCAACGAGCCCCGCGAAGCGCTGCTGGCGCGGCTGGCCACGCGCAGCGAGGCGGAGCCCTTCGAGTCCGCCGGCATGCTGGAGGCGCGCCTGTTCAGGACCTTCCTCGAGGAGCTGGAGCCCCTGGGCGAGGCGATGCTCAAGCTCGACCCACAGCTGCTGGATGCCCTCAAGCGCACGCGAGGCACCGTGCGCACCGCCCTGTCGCGGCTCGTGGGGCGCTATGGCCGGGCACTCGCGCTGCGCGACACCGTCGCCGCCGAGCGACTGGACCGGCTGCGCGCGCTCCTCGTCCCGGAAGGCGCGCCGCAAGAGCGCATCCACGGCATGTCCTATTACGCCTGCCGCTTCGGCACGCGGGAGTTCACGCGCAAGGTGCTCGACGCCTGTGTCCCCTTCTCCGGGGACCTCCAGGACCTGACGCCATGAGCGGCACCCCAGGTGGCACGGCCTACGGGCTGGAGGCGCTCGCCTTCGGCCCGCACCCGGACGACGTGGAGCTGTTCTGCGGAGGACTGCTCGCGAAGCTGTCGAGCCAGGGCCACCGCACCGGCATCATCGACCTGTCCCGAGGCGAGAAGAGCTCCCGAGGCACGCTGGAGACCCGCGCGGAGGAGACCCAGGCCGCCTCGAAGGTGCTGGGCCTGACGGTGCGGGAGAACCTCGAGCTGCCGGATGGCTGGCTCAACCCCTGGGCTGGCTTCGAGACCCCCGAGCCCGAGCGCACCCGCCACGCCGCGGTGGCGCGGGTGGTGGAGGTGCTGCGCCGGCTGCGTCCGGAGCTGGTCATCGTCCCATGGGAAGAGGAGCGCCATCCGGACCACGAGGCCGCGAGCGCCCTGGTCACCCGCGCGCTGTTCTTCGCGGGCGTTCGCAAGTTCGAGACCGAGCCGCCCGGCGCGCCCTTCACCCCTCGGCAGGTGCTCTACTACCCGCTGCGGCACCTCGCCGCGCCCAGCTTCGTCGTGGACGTGTCCGCCGTGTACGAGACGAAGACGGCGGCGGTGCACTGCTACGCAAGCCAGGTGCTGCCTCGTCCGGGGGCCCCCGCCACGCTGGTGGGCTCCGCGCTGTCGCTCTCCTCGCTGGAGGCGCGCGACAGGTTCTATGGCGCCCAGGTGGGTGTGGCCCATGGAGAGCCGTACATCGTCCGAGAGATGCTGGGGCTCGTCGACCCGGTGGAGCACTTCCGCCGGAATAGCTTCGAGAAGCCCCTGTTCTTCCCTCAAAGCCGATGAGCCCTCCCCTCCGCGTCGCCATCACCTGCTTTCCAACCTTTGGCGGCAGCGGCATGGTCGCCACCGGCGTCGGCCTGGCCATGGCCGAGCGCGGACACCGCGTCCACTTCATCGCCCGGGAGCTCCCGGTGCGGCTGGACACCTTGCCTCGGGGCGTGACGTTCCACGAGGTGACGGAGAGCGACTACCCCGTGCTCCAGCACTCCGGCGCGTACCCCATCGCGCTGGCCTCCAAGATGATCGAGGTCGCCACCGCCGAGCAGCTCGACGTGCTGCACGTGCACTACGCGGTGCCTCACGCCACCGCGGCGTGGATGGCGCGCGAGGTGCTGGGAGACAAGGCGCCGCGCATCGTCACCACGCTGCACGGGACGGACACGACGCTGGTGGGCATCCACCCCAGCTACCTGCCCATGACGCGCTTCTCCATCCTGCGCAGCGACGCGGTGACGACACCGTCCGCGTTCCTCCGCGACGCGACGTGGAGCGGCTTCAACATCCCCACCAGCGTCCCCATCGACGTCATCGCCAACTTCGTGGACACGGAGCACTACGCCCCCGGGCGCGAGCGCGCCGCGCTGAAGGCCCTCTTCCCGGACCTGGGCGAGCACGAGCCCGTCCTCATCCACGTCTCCAACCTCCGCCCCGTCAAGCGCATCACCGACGTCGTGGGCATCTTCGCGGAGGTGCACCGTCAGCTTCCCTGCCGGCTGGTGATGGTGGGTGATGGACCGGAGCGCGCGCCCGCGGAGGGGATGCTGCGCGAGCTGGGGCTGTCCCACCGCGTGGCCTTCCCCGGCAAGCAGCACCACTTCGTGAAGCTGCTCGCGTCGGCGGACGTGTTCCTGCTCCCCAGCGAACAGGAGAGCTTCGGGCTCGCGGCGCTGGAGGCGCTCAGCTGCGGGGTGCCCGTGGTGGCCAGCGACGTGGGAGGCATTCCCGAGGTGGTGCGCCACGGGGAGACGGGCTTCCTCGCGCCGCTGGGGGACGTGCGCGCCATGGCGGGGCACGTGCTGAGTCTGCTGAAGGACTCGGCGAGGTGGCGGGCCTTCTCCCTCCGAGCGCGAGCCGACGTCGTCGAGCGCTTCAGGAAGGAGCCGGCCATCGACCAGTACGAGTCGCTCTACCGGCGGCTCGTGAGCGGAGCCCCTCGCCGCTGAAGGGGCGAGAGGCTCCACCATCACGACGGACTACTTGTTCTTCCAGTCCGCCAGGGCCTGCTGGACCTGGTTCTTGTAGAAGAAGTTCGGGGCCTTCAGGCCCAGGTCCCACGCCACCTGCGCGGCCTGGCGGGCCTCGGCGTACTTGCCGCTCTTCGCCAGGATTTCAGCGCGGGTCCACTGGTTGTACCAGTTGGAGTTGATGGCCACGGACAGGTCCGCGTGCTTCAGCGCGGCGGCGTAGTCCTTGGAGTTCTCGGAGATGTAGCGCGCGGCCTGCGCGTGCTCGGACGCCGTCGACTGAACCGACTTGGCGATGTTCGCCGCGGTGAGCGCGGTGGTGTCCACCTTGATGGCGACGGAGACGCGCAGCTTCTCCCACTCGAGGTCCAGCGTGGTGCCGTCGTCGGTGGTGTTGGAGAAGATGTACGTCAGGCGCTCGCGGTTGGGAATCGCGGTCGTGGTGCCCGCGACGGTGGCCACGTCATTGGCCGCGGAGTACTGCGCCGGCGTGGAGAACAGGCCCAGCTCCTTGTTCAGCATCACCTTCCAGCCCTTCTGCGAGGGCAGCGTGATGATGGAGTACGTGCCGGCGGGCACCGGCTTGCCGCCGAACGTCACGTCGTTGCTGAACGTAATCTTCGTGGACGCGTTGGCACCGGAGCGCCAGACCTTGTCCCAGGGAACCAGGTCGCCCCAGACCTTGCGGCCCTTCACGGCCGGGCTGGAATAGTCGATGGAGATGGTGCTGACGCCCACGTCCTGCGACGCCTTGGCGGAGGGGCTGGCGGCGGGCAGCGAGAGCTCGGCGGACGCGGGCGCGGCGACCAGCGCCACGAGCGCGGAGAACAGGACTCCAAGAGCAAGCTTCTTCATGGTCCTCACTTCTTCCTTTCTGAACCAGAGGGGTGCGAAAGCGGGCGGAGTGTATAGACGACTCCAGGCCTCACCAAACGCTTCGAGCGCGCCCGAGTGCGTCATGGTACGGGCAGGCAACCAGACACTCGGCGGGCATGGGTATTCCCGTCGCGGCACCGACGGGGCGAAGCTGCCGCGCGAGGAACTCGAATGAAGCTCACCCGGCTCACCGTCCACCGCTACCGAGGTGTTGCTCCCGGCACCGAGCTCACACCCAGCCCTTCGCTCAACCTGCTGTTGGGCGCCAATGGCACCGGACGCACGACGCTGCTGGAGTTGTTCAGTACGGTCATCGGCTCGGACTTCGCAAGCCTCATCCACGAGCCCTTCGCGCTGGAGTACGAGCTCGCCCTGCCCGGGCTGAAGCTGCACGTCTATGCGCGCAATGAGTCAGAGGTGCCCCCTCGGCAGGAGGCGCTTGCCCGGCAGGGCGCGGGGCTCCTGCCGATGCGGGCGGCGGGCGCGGACACGGGGCTGCAGCCGCTCATCGAGCTGGAGCTGCGGTGGTCCTCGCCCTCGGCGCGGCTGGTGATGCGCGCGGATGCGGAGGGGATTGACTGCAAGGTGGATGGCGCGCCGGTGTGGTCCCGCGCGATGAGCTGGTCGCTGCTGGACCGCTCGGTGTGGACGCTGTTGTTCATGACGGCGCAGTACATCGACGCGGGCGTGAAGGAGCGCCTCAAGCCGCTGTTGCGGCGCACGTTCCTGCTCGCGCCGCAGCGCTTCGACGAGATGCTGGGGACGTTCGAGCGGATGAGCGCGATGCGCTACGCGATGGAGGTCCGCGACGGCGAGGTCTTCCCGTTGGGGTTGATGGCGTTGCCGTCGTGGATGCCGGGGTGGCTGAAGGAGCGCGTGGAGCTGGAGCCCGACGTGGACGCGCTGGAGCTGCGGCATGACGCCCTGGAGCAGGGCTTCCTCGCGCGCTTCGTGAGCCTGGCGGACCTGGAGTCGGGGCGGCTGCGCGTGGAGGTGCTGGAGAAGCGCCCGTTCGAGAATGGCGGGCGGGTGGGCTTCGGAGGGCTGGCGTTCCAGTTCGTCCGGCGGGGCGGACATTCGCTCAGCCAGGCGGAGCTGGGCTTCGGGCAGAAGCGCCTGCTGTCGCTGCTGTACTACCTGGATGGCAACGAGGACTTCGCCATCCTCGACGAGCCCGCCAACGGGCTTCATCCGCGCTGGGTGGAGGCGAGCCTGCGCGAGCTGGGCGGACGGCAGGTGTTCCTCGCGAGCCAGAGCCCGCTGCCGTTGGAGCATCCGGTGTTCACCTCCGAGGAGGAGCTGCACGCGTCGCTCATCTTCTGCGGCCCCGTGTCCCAGGAGGGGCGCGAGCACCTGGGCTGGAGACATCCGTCGCGGCAGATGGCCGCGAGCCTCTTCGACGCGCATCGCAGTGGAGCCCGCCCCTTGGGCGCGCTCTTGCGAGAGCACGGGTTGTGGTGAACTCAACATCCGCTTTCCGGATGGTTGCCGTGGGAAAGTGATGGGCATGCCCTCCCGTGCTGCGGCAAATGGCCGCAGCGGTGGCTCCGTGGCGGTCTGCTAGGCCGAGGTCCCTGGCGCAGTCATCTTCCAGGAGGCCCCGCTTGAAGTCCTCACTTCCAACGCTGTTCGCCGTCGCGAGTCTGGTGGCTGGTACCGCGGCACAGGCTCACATCTCCGTCACCGGACCGGGCCCCGCCGTCGCGGGCACGACGTATGACGCGCAGCTCACCATCAGCCATGGGTGCAGCGGCGCGGACACGTATCGCGTGAAGGTCCGCATCCCCGCGGGCGTCACGTCCGTGCGGCCGCTCGACTCCACCTTCGGCAAGGCCACCGTGGAGAAGGACGGGAATGGCCAGGTGACCTCCATCACCTGGACCCGAGGCAACGCCGCCGACGTGTTGCCCGCGGACACGCATGCGCACAAGCTCGCGCTGCGGGCCCGGCTCCCCGACACGCCGTTCACCACGGTGTACTTCCCCACCACGCAGGTCTGCCGGGATGCGCAGGGCCGCGAGACGACGGTGGAGTGGGTGGGCACGTCCGGCCATGGAGGACATGATGGGGCGGACTCGGGCTCCACGCCGCAGGCGGAGCCCGCTCCGGAGCTCTTCGTGTACCCCGCTCGCACGCCGGGCTGGAACAAGTACACCGTGGAGACCCACGTGCATGACTTCGCCGTGTTCCGCGACGCGCTCATCGTCTGGGCGGGGGACAGTGCGTACAGCCCCAATCCCGTGACGAAGGCGCTCATCGAGACCGAGGCCGGGACGAAGGTGCTGACGGAGATTCATCCGGGCACGGAAATCTGGGTCAAGTACTGAGGCCTGGGAGCGAACGATGATTCGACAAGGGATTGTCCTCATCGCCGCGTGCGCGGTTCTGGGCGCGTGCTCGGACGATGGAGCGAAGGGTGGCCCGGGTCCGCAGGAGGATGCGGGGCCGCTTGCCGGCCAGGGTCTCACGAAGCCCGGACGGCTGGAGCGACCGCCCACCGGGCCGGGCTTGCCCGCGGACCTCAAGCCGCCCGGGCGTCGGTAACCGGACGGGGGTTGGCCGCGCGGTGGGGTTCAGCCGCCGCGCGTCCGCACCAGGGCTTCGAGGTCTCGCTGGAGTGACTCGAGGCCACCGGAGTCGTCCACCACGCGGTAGTACCCGCGGATGCGGCCTTCGGTGTCCACGAGGACGAAGTGCTCGCCGTGGAAGATGCTGAGGAAGTCGTCGTCTCCCGCATCGGCGTCGCGCCCCATCATCACGCGAAAGCCTTCCAGCACCGTGGTCTCCACTGTCTCCAGGGAGCCGGTGAGCAGGGACCAGTTGGAGGTGTCGAGGTGGCGTGTCTTCGCGTATGCGGCGAGCCGCTCGGGGGTGTCGTAGCGGGGGTCCACGCTGAACGACACGAAGCGCACGGAGAGGCCGCTGTCGCGGGCTTCTCGCTGGAGGCGCGCCATCTTCGCGGTGAGCAGCGGGCACACCGTGGGGCAGCGGGTGAACATGAAGTCCGCGACCACGACTTCCCCCCGCAGGTCCGCGTCGGAGAACGCGCGCCCGGTCTGGTCCGTCAGTTGGAACGCGGGCAGGTTTCCGAAGGTGGGGAGGCCGCCCGCACGCATGCGAGCCTGGGTGTCGCGCCACAGCGGCAGGCCAAGCCCGGCGATGAGTGCGAGTGCGCCGACGAGCAGCAGGCCCCTCCAGCGCCGAGTGCGGACAGGGGGTTGTTCCTGGGATGTCGTGTCCATCGTCAAGGTCTCCTCGGCTCGAGTTCACAGCCCACGCCGGTGACGTGGGGATGGTTCGACGGAAGGCCCGCGACGGCGGGAACGGGCCCGGCCTCCGCGAGCTGCCATGCATCGGCGACCAGGGCGTCGATGGCGCGTGCATCCGCCGCCAGGGCGTAGACGCCTCGCAGGCCCCCTGCCTGGTCGACCAGCAGCGTGGCCCCTGAGTGCAGGTCGTTCGTGGGCGCGGCCTCACGCAACAGTGGCCACACCTGTGACTCCAGGGCTCCGTCTGATTCCACGACGTGCCACGAGGGCGGGGGCGCGCGCACTTCGTCCTTGGCCGTCCGTCGTTTCAGCACGACGAATCGCAGCGAGACGCCGCGGGCCTCGAGCCGGTGCATCACTTCGGTGAGCCTCGGCACGGCGTCACTCGAGTTGAGCGGCGACTCGGGCGCCACGAACTGGAGGACATAGGCGTGCCCGCGAAGCTGGCGAGTCCCCACCTCGGCACCCTCCGTGTCGTGGAGCGCGTAGCGAGGCAGCTGCCCCTGAAAGGGCAAGGGACTCTGGACCCACTCGGTGCTCGGTGGAAACCAGTGCACCTCCGACAGCGCCAGCCTCGCGACTGACACCATCGCGGCCCCCAGCACGAACACCCCGGACAAGCTCAACGCGCCCAGGCCCCACCAGAGCAGGCGAGCGGCTCCCGCGAAGCGGTGACGTGGAGGAGGGCGGTCCATGCGCTCCACCCTCGCGCAAACGGACCGCGCATGTGCTGTGGCAACTTGTCGCGCGTCTCCGAGCGTCTCGTCCCGCTACAAGGTTCCGCACCTGGGATTCCCCACGGGAGGACACATGAAGACGCCCCTGTTGCTGTGCCTGCTGATGAGCGCCACGCCTCCCGCGAAGCCCGAGGCCCTGGAGACAGGAACAGCCGCCCGTGCTCCCCTGTCCGCACCGGTGGCCACCGTGACGAGCACCTCGGGGCGCCTGCGCATCGACGCGTTGACGGATGTGCTGCCGCTGCGCAGAGGACCTCGGAGCTTTCTCTTCCGCGTCACGGAGAGCACCACGGGGAAACCGGTCCCAGGTCTGCGCCTCGCCGTTCAACCGTGGATGCCCACCATGGGACATGGGCTCGATGAGCCCGTGCGAATCACAGCGCGGGGTGACAGTGACTTCGAGGTCTCTGAACTGGACCTCTTCATGCCCGGCGCCTGGGAGCTGCGCCTCACGCTGTCCGGTACCGTCGACGACAAGGCGGTCGTCGCCTTCAAGCTCGCCCGGTGAGCCCGGATTGATAGTCTCGAGGCATGTGTAATGGAAAAGCCATCTCGACCGAGGTGGGCACTTGGATGCCCCTCAAGGACGCCGCACAGGGAGGAGGAGGCGCCTTCGCCAACATCCTCGCCGACTCGGGCGTCTATGTGCTTCGGGTCCGCAAGGAGGGAACAACGGACCTGGAGCACGTAAAAAAGACGTTCACCTCTTCCCCGTTCATGAAGCTCCAGGGGAAAGTGGACGCATCCAGCGGCGCGATGTTCGCCGAGCTGGGCCTGGGCGAGGGACAGAACTGGGCGTTCGCTGAGTACTACCTGCAACGGCTCGAGCGGCTCGACAGACTCAGCATCCAGCAGGGCCGCCTCACCTGCCCCATCATCTACATCGGCAGGGCCAACAATCTGCAACGCAGGCTGAATGAATTGGCCTTCTATGGCCACACCATCAATGCCCCGTTCTGGGCGCTCCTCATGTCGGGATGGGAACTGGAGGTGGGCATCAAGACGATGGAGGAGAAGACGGAGACGGCAGAGGAAGCCCGCCTCAAGGAGCTCTACCGCGAGCTCCACGACGACGCCCTTCCACCCTTCGTGCACCGGTAGCGCCCCCACGTACCTCCAGCCGAGAGTTCGACCCCAGCGACAGAAGGCGGAGCGCGCCCGTCATCCAACAAGAATGAGTCCCCGGGTCAAAGTGAAACACAAACTCACACTGATGATCCATGTGTGGCTATGCATCATCGGGTGCAAACCCAGTGAGCCCCCCACGCCCCAACCCGCTGCGCGCCCAACCCCAGCACTGGACTATGACGACTGTTCTGTCATCCAGATCGCGAAAGGGCCGCCCGAGTGCAGCTACACGATCGGCCAGACCTTTATCGAAGGGACAGAATTCGTCAGCAACCTCGGAGGAATGACGGTGCCGTGCGGAAAGTCCGATGAAGCCTGCGGAAGGACCTATCACTGTCACTGTCCCGACACAGGCCCCTAGGTGGTGCTGTTCGCCGGTACTCCCTAGGGAGCACCGCGTCAGTTCCCTTGTAGGGCTCGTCGAGCCACCCGGGAAGCTGTCGACGAATGGAGCCGCTTCTCCCCTCGCAGTCGAGGGAGAAGTCCCCGCCCTGCAGGATGTGAGCGACTTCATTACAGCCGGCGCCAGGAGGGGCGCTCCTCCTTGGCGCAAGGTGGACTTGCGCTCCAGCTATTCAGCGTTACTATGTACTGGTAGTCAGCGACGCCAAGTAGCTCGGGGAGCGATTCGTGAGCAAGCAGATGACGGAGATGCTCAAGGGCACGTTGGAGGGCATCGTCCTGGCGATCCTGTCCGTTCAGCCGGAGTACGGCTACGAAATCACGGCGCGGTTGCGGGAGATGGGCTTCTCCGACATCGCCGAGGGCACCGTCTATGCGCTGCTCGTCAGGATTGAGCAGCGAGGCCTGGTCGCCGTGGAGAAGGTCCCCTCCGAGAAGGGGCCACCCCGCAAGGTGTACTCACTCAACGCCGAGGGCCAAGCCTCTCTCGACGAGTTCTGGCAGACATGGCGATTCCTCACCGAGCGGCTCGACCGGCTCCAAAAAGGAGGCAGATGATATGTCCATCTCAACGTTCATCTCGAAGGTGATCGGCGACAAGACTCAATGGCGGCAATACAAGGCTCGCGCGAAACAGCTTCCGCCGAGCTACCGCACAGCCCTCGAAGCGCTGGAGCGGTATCTGACGTACTTCGGGACAGGAGGCGATGGGACTGCGATGTACGCGGACCTCGTCGACCTGTTCGAGCAGAGCGCCGCGAACCAGACTCCCATCCGACAAATCGTGGGGGAGGACCCCGTGGAGTTCATCGAGGCGTTCGTCCGGAACTACCCGAAGGGCCAGTGGATCCTCCGGGAGCGTGAACGTCTGACAAACGCTCTCGCACGCGCCGCCGAAGAACAAGCAAAGAGCGTCTGAGCAAGACGCCGCACCACCGCCCCAGGCAGCATCCATGACGAGTTCCTCGCGGCCAGCGCCACTGCGCCGTGCGAGGAAGCCGTCGAACACCCTGTCGAGACAAGCGACCGAGACATCGCGTTTCGTCGCCCCGACAAAACAAAGACATCAGCAGACCTGAGACATCCGCCCACAAAGCGCGAATCCGAGCACTCCGGTGCCGCGCCATGCGTTTCGAACCCTCCAGGAAAGGACGTGCAACGTGTTGGACACGACTCGTGGAACCGCTGTGCAAGGCCATGTCGAGGATGGCTGGGGAAAAGTGGCCGATGTCTTCCGAGCGAACCTCACGGGAGTCCCCGGCGAAGTCGGCGCGGCGTGTTGTGTCTACAAGGACGGCCGTCCCGTGGTCGACCTGTGGGGCGGTCTCGCCAACCGCGAGGCGAACCGTCCGTGGAGCAAGGACACCATCGCGCTGGTCGCATCCACGACCAAAGGCGCTACGGCCATCTGCGCCCATCTGCTGGCACAGCGAGGCGAGCTCGACCTGGACGCCCCGGTGGCCCGGTACTGGCCGGAGTTCGGCGCCGCCGGAAAGGAAGACATCCCAGTGCGCTGGCTGCTCTCACATCAGGCGGGCCTGCCAGTCGTCGACGGTCCGCTGTCCTTCGACGACGCCTGCGCGTGGCATCCCGTCATCCGGGCACTCGAGGCGCAGAAGCCGGAGTGGCAGCCCGGCACCGAGCACGTCTATCACAGCATGACCTACGGATTCCTCGTCGGGGAGCTGGTGCGGAGGATCACCGGCAAGTCGCTCGGTACCTTCTTCGCTGAGGAGGTCGTGGCCCCGCTCGGACTGAGCGCCTGGATCGGGCTGCCCGAGAAGCACGAGGAACGGGTGGCTCGAATCGAGTACGCGGCTCCGTTCACGTTGGAGGAGATGACTGCCGGGATGATTGAGACGACCGGCCTGGACAGGGACACGGTCATCGCCTGGATGAACGCCGTGTGGGGCCCGAGCTCCGTGCAGGCCCGCGCCAGTCTGCTCGGCGGTGCCTTCGACCACACCAGCGGGTACATGAACACGCGGGCCTTCCGCGCCGCGGAGTTCCCCTTCGGGAACATGTTCTCGGACGCCCACTCACTGGCTCGGATGTACGCGGCGACGGTGAGCGAGGTCGACGGCGTGCGGCTGCTGAATCAGGCGACGGTCGAGAAGATGACCCGCGTGCAGACCGACAAGACGCGAATGCATGGGTTGCCGCCAGGGCTGGACGTTCCCGCCAACCGCTCCTTCTACATGTCGCTCGGGTTCTGGAGAGCCTGCCCGCCGATGCCCTTCGTCGGCCCCGGGTCGTTCGGACATCCCGGCTCCGGAGGCTCGGTCGCATTCGCCGACCCCGACGAAGGGGTGGGCTTCGGCTACGTCACGAACCTCTGGTCGTTCCGGATCGGCGAACCCCGAGCGTCGAACCTGGCCGCGGCCGTCGTGTCCTGCCTCTGACCGCCCCGAATCCTTCCAGCGAGGGGCTGACCACCGCCCCTCGCGAGGACTCGCTCTAGAAGTCGCCAGCGCGGGCCTGCTCGAAGGGCACGCGGTGCTTCAGATAGCTGATGTTCAGCATGTGGTTGTCGAGGAGGTTGAGGCCGCCCTCGGAGAAGCGGTGCACCACCGCGCCCTTGCCCGCGTCCTTCATGAACGCCAGCGGGTCCACGCTGCCGCCCAGGCCCGCGACGGTGGGAACCGGGTCCCGGTTGTTGATGTAGTGCACGTACTGCGGACCGTCCGGATAGCGCGTGGACGCCGCGCCGAAGGTCTCCACGCTCAGCTTGCCCATCAGCTTCTCGACCTGCGCCGAGGACATCCCATCTTCGATGCGCAGCCGGCGCTGGACGTCGTTCAGCGCGCGCGCGGAGATGAGCCCACCCTGGCTGTAGCCCATGAGGTGCACCTCACGGCCCGCCTTCAACTCCGTGTAGAGCGTGTCCGCCAGCGTGTCGACCGCGGGGTTCTTGCCCTTGTCCAGCTTGTCCCCCACGCACTCGGCCAGGTCCGACACGATGCCCTGCGTCGAGTTGTGGATGCCCACCACGCGCGCACCCGACTTGTCCGCGATGGCCTTCATCTCATCCATCTGCGCGGAGGCCGTCGTCAGGATGCCGTTGACGTAGAGAATCGTCTTCGACGGGTTCGGATTGCCCGCGGGCGTGACACCCGGGATGTCCTTCAGCGCCGTGCCGGGCGGGAAGGTCTGCCCCTTGGCGCCAATGAACAGGCCGTCGTTCGCCCGCTCCGCCTTGTTCCCGCCGAAAATCATCTGAATCCCGCTCAGCGACGCGGACTTCGTCTGCGGCTGGAACTCATCCTTGCCCCGCCCCAGGAGCGCCGCCTGCCCCTTCTTGGGCGCCTGCGCCTGCTCTCCAGCGGGGCTCTTCAGCGACGTGGTCGGAGTCGAGGCGAGGGAAGGACGGTTGCGGCTGATCTGGCTCATGAGGGCTCCCGCCCAGGGGGATAGGGCGTCCCCTCCATTGTCTCATGACGTCTCACGAAGTTGCGCGAGACACCCCACCCACGGAACCCAATCGCTTCACGGGTGTCTGGGGACTCCCGACGGAACCCCTCCCTCCGGAGCCCCCATGGCCCTGAAAACCGCTGTTGGCGTCCTGCTGTTGCTCCTCTCCGCCTGCACCACGCCAGGCGTCTCGACGCAGCGCGGCACGACCCCGACGCCTGGGATTTCCTTCATCGAAAATGATTGGAAAAAAGCCCTCCAGGCGGGCCGGGAGCGAAACATCCCTGTGTTCGTGGATGTCTGGGCCCCCTGGTGCCAGTCCTGCCGCTCCATGCGCGCGACGGTGATGCCCTCGCCCGAGCTCTTGCCCCTGGCGGACCGGTTCATCTGGCTCGCCATCAACACGGAGGTCGACACCAACGCGGCCTTCCTCGAGCGCTACCCCATCGACACCTGGCCCACCCTGTTCGTCCTGGAGCCGGAGCAAGGCGAAGTCGTGAGCCGCTCGCTGGGGGCCGTGTCCGTGCAGCAACTCATCCGCTACCTCGACCACTCCGAGCAGGCCTTCCGCCAGGGCCGCGAGGACCTGGCACAAGCGGACGCACTCGCGCTCGCCGGCCGCCACGAGGACGCCGCCACCGCCTATCAACGCCTCCTGGAGACGCTGCCGCGCGAGGACGCTCGCCGCCCGGGCACCACCGTCTCCCTGATCAAGTCCCTGGCCGCCACCGGGCGCGCCCTCGACTGCGTGAGACAGACGGCGAAGGAGTTGCCCGCGCTGTCTCGCGTGGAGGACCGCTCGCGGCTCCTGTACGTGGGCCTGGGCTGCGCGCTCGACATCGAGACGGAGGAAGCGCGGACCCTGCGAAGCGCGCTCGAGCAGGAGGCCCTGCGCGCCCTCGACACACCCGAAGGGACGCTGACCTCGCCGCAGCGCTCGTCGCTGTACGAGGTGGTCTGCGAGGTCCGCGAGGTGACGGGGGATGAGCCCGGCATGAAGAAGCTGGCGGAGACGTGGTGGCGCTTCCTCGAAGCAGAGGCCGCGCGCGCGAAGGACTCGGAGGAGCGCGCGGCGCTCGATGCCCATCGCGAGATGGCCGCCGCGCTGATGGACCGCCCCGAGGTGGCCATCCCCGCGCTGGAGCGCAGCGAGCAGGAGTTTCCCGAGGACCCCGGTCCTCCCTCGCGCCTCGCCTCGCTGTACCTGATGGCGGGCCAGAAGGACCTGGCCCTCGCCGCGAGCGAGCGGGCCCTGGCGCGCGTGAAGGGTCCCTCGCGGACGCAGGTGCTCGTGGGCCATGCCCGCGTCCTCCGCGCGCGAGGAGAGCGCGCCCAGGCGGAGCAGCTGCTCACCCAGGCCCTGCGCGAGCTGGGCCCGGACTCCACTCGGAGCCAGCGGCACCGGCGCATCCTCGAGTTCACCCTCACACAGCTTCGCGAGGACAACACTCCCACCCCGTGAGCGCGATACCGGACGCGTCCGCACCCCGGAAGGAGACTTGTACGAAAGGACGAGCGGACCGTGCGGACCGCTCCCGTCGGCCAGGACACAATCGGAAGAGTCTTCGGTTCCCACCCCTGTAAAAACGAAAGGGTGCCGCCCTTAAGCACCCTGCTCCGGTGATGCAAACCCGCGCATTCACTTGGAAACGGGGGGACTCGAAAATGGCATGCGCATTGCGAAGGAGCCCCAGGCCGCCCAACGCGGCTCCCAACGGCCCCCTTCCCCGAGAGATGCCATGCAGGACTCTTCTCACTTCTCCTCCCCGGACTCCCTCTCCACGTACCTCTCGGAGATCAACCAATACCCGCTGCTGACGCAGCCGCAGGAGCAGGAGCTGTCGCGCCGCTTCCGCAAGGGTGACTTGATGGCGGGCCACCAGCTGGTGACGGCCAACCTGCGCTTCGTGGTGAAGGTGGCCTACGAGTACCGCTCCTACGGGCTGAAGATGTCCGACCTCATCCAGGAGGCCAACATCGGCCTGATGAAGGCGGTGCAGAAGTTCGACCCGGACAAGGGCATCCGCCTCATCTCCTACGCGGTCTGGTGGATTCGCGCGTACATCCAGAACTGCATCCTGCGCAATTGGAGCCTGGTGAAGCTGGGCACCACGCAGGCGCAGCGCCGGCTCTTCTTCAGCCTGGCGCGCACGCGTCGCGAGCTGGAGCGCATGGGCGCGGGCGACGCGAGCGTCGTCAACGCGGAGGAGATTGCGCGCAAGCTCAACGTGAAGGCCTCCGAGGTGCGCGAGATGGAGCAGCGCATGGGCGGCCGGGACCTGTCGCTGGACGCCCCGGTGGGCGAGGACGGTGACGCCACCCACCTGGACTTCGTGGAGTCGGCCTCCGCGTCCCACGAGGACGAGGTCGCGGACCGCCAGCAAGCGGGCCTCGCCAAGGACCTGGTCCAGCGCGCCCTGCGCCGGTTGGACCCGCGCGAGCGCTTCATCATCGAGAACCGCGTGATGGGTGACTCGGAGATGACGCTCAGCGAGCTGGGTGAGCACTTCGGCTTCTCCCGCGAGCGCGCCCGTCAGCTCGAGATTCGCGCCAAGGACAAGCTCAAGGCGGAGCTGGCCCTGCTGATGGCCGACGCGGGCCTGGACGCGGCCTCCCTCGCCCAGGGCTGAAGCCCCACCGAAGCCCGTGATTCGGGCTGGGTACTCCTCCACCCAGCCCCTCACGCGCTGACGTGTCAAAGACGTGCGGGGATGAACCCGGACACGCCCTGACACGTCAGCACCCCTCACAGGTTCCTCCGTCCACCTCACGACACCCTGGCCCACGCCGTGCAACTGTGCCGGCGCACCCAACGGGTGGTCGAAGGTCGCGCGCTCTCACGGAGCCGCGTGGACGTGGAGGAACTCTTGAAATCGAGAAGTCACTCATCCTTGCTCGGGGGACTCGCTGTCCTCTGGGCATTTTCCGCTGAGGCGCAGACCCAGCGGATCCCCAGCCTGGAGCTGGAGCGGTTGCAGTTGAACCCGGGCGCGAAGGACAGCCTCGTGCTGTCCACGGGCGACCTGCTGCCGGATGGCACCTTCCGCCTGGGCCTGACGGCGCACTATCAGCGCAGGCCGCTGGTGCTGCTGCGCAACGACGAGCGCCAGGGCACCATCGTCTCCGACCGCGTGACGGTGCACTTCAGCGGCGCCTACGCCCTGACGGACTGGTTGGAGGTCGGCGCGCAGGTTCCGCTCGTCACCCAGTGGGGCCCGAACACGCGGACGCTGGGCTTCGAGACGCCGGCGACCTTCGCGCTGGGCACGCCCTGGCTCCAGGCGCGCGCGGGCATCCTGTCCGAGTCGCGCGGAGGGCCGGTGGACCTGGGTCTGCATCTGGGTGTGGCCCTGCCCCTGGGCAGCGAAGAGGTGCTCACCAAGGATGATGGCTTCGTCTTCACCCCGCGCCTGGGGCTCGGCAAACGGATTGCCGACACGTGGCGCGTGGGCGCGGACGTGGGCACGCTCGTGAGGAGCAAGACGTACGCCCTCACCCCCGGCGCGACGCCGCTGCGCGACGAGATGGGCGTGGAGATGAACGCCGGCGTCAACGTCACCACGGAGCTGTTCGGCTTGAGGGAGGAGCTGGTGGTGCGCGGCACGCTGCCGTTCGCGGACGCGCCGGAGTCGCTCGAGGTGCTGCTGGGTCTGCGCAGCGCGCGGACCGAGGGCACCGAGTTCTATGTCATGGGCGGCCCGGGCTTCGGCCAGACGCCCGGCACGCCCGAGTTCCGCGTGCTGGCGGGCGTCAACTTCGGCCCCGACGGCACGAAGGTCGCGTCATGTGTCGCGGGCCAGCCCCACGAGCCGGCCCGCTGTCCCGACCTGGACGCGGATGGCGACGGCGTGAAGAACCTGGCGGACCGCTGCCCGGTGTCGCCGGGTCTCGCCCAGCTCAACGGCTGCGCGGACACGGATGACGACCAGGACGGCCTGCTCAACCTGGCGGACCGCTGCCCGGCCAACGCGGAGAACCTCAACGGCTTCGAGGACTCCGACGGCTGCCCGGATGACCCGGACTCCGACGGCGACGGACTCGCGGACTCCAAGGACGCGTGCCCCAGCCAGCCCGAGGACGTGGACGGCTTCGAGGACACCAACGGCTGCCCGGACCCGGACAATGACCAGGACGGCGTGGCGGACGCGCGCGATGCCTGCATGAACGAGGCGGGCCCGAAGGAGAACCGCGGCTGCCCGGACAAGGACCGCGACGGCGACGGGCTGGTGGACCGGCTGGACAACTGCCCGGATGAGCCCGGGACGCAGAAGAACCACGGCTGCAAGGCGAAGCAGCTCGCGCAGATTGGCGAGGGGCAGATTCGCATCCTCGAGTCGGTCTTCTTCGAGAACAACCAGGACGTCATCAGCGCGCGCAGCCACAAGCTGCTCGACAGCGTGGCGGCCATCCTCGCGTCGCACCCTGAAATCGAGAAGCTGCGCGTCGAGGGCCACACCGACAACACGGGCAAGGAAGACTACAACCTGGAGCTCTCCCGTCGCCGCGCCGAGGCGGTGGTGAAGTACCTGGTGGGCAAGACGGTCAGCCGCGAGCGGCTGGACGCGCAGGGCTACGGCCCCGCCAAGCCCATCGCCGAGAACACCACCAAGCCAGGCCGCGCCAAGAACCGCCGCGTGGAGTTCCGCATCGTCGGTGACGCCGAGGGCGTCGAGACGAAGCAGGGGACCCCCGGGGCCGACACCCTCGAGAAGTGAGGCAGACACTCCATGACGACACGAGTCCCTGAACCCTTCTGTCCCGAGCCTCGGCCGCCCGCGCGCGCCGGGCTCCGCGCGGCCTTCGCGCTCGCGCTCCTCGCGGCCCTCACCGGCTGCGAGCCCATGCCTCCGGCTTCCACCGGCGAGGAGGCGCTGGTCTCCAGCCAGTCCTCCGCGCTCGTGGGCGACGGCCGGCTGCAACCCGGTGAGCAGTGCGACGACGGCAACACGGTGAGCGGCGATGGCTGCTCCGCCACGGGCACCATCGAAGCCGGCTACCTGTGCCACGTCCCCGGACGGGCCTGCTCCCTGGCCTCGCTGTGCGGCAACGACGTGGTCAACACCGGCGAGGCCTGCGACGACGGCAACACCGTGGCGGGCAACAACGGCTGCTCCGCCACCTGTGACTTGTCGCTGTGTGGCAACGGCGCGTTCAACAACCGCCAGTGGCCCAACTTCGACCAGGAGATTTGCGACGACGGCAACCGCGCCGAGGGCGACGGCTGCAACCGCATGTGTGAGGTGGAGCCTGGCTTCGCCTGCGCCGGTACGCCCAGCCGCTGCGTGAGGGCGGGCGTCGTGGTCTTCAACACGGGCGTGGACCAGAACAACCGCCGGCTGGAGTCCGGCCTGGACCCGCACTGGTTCTACACCGCCAACAACCTGGGCGCCGCCACCGGTGCGCGCACCGCCCAGGACTGGCCGCAGGAGATCCAGACGGCGCGCTTCATGGCGGCACCCCTGGGGGCCCCCACGTGTGTCTCCCAGCGGTTCATCATCCCCTCGACCACGAAGGTCTCCCAGTTCCGCCTGCGGCTGGCGACGTTCAACGACAACGAGTTCGACCACGCGACGGTGAACGGCACGGCCTTCACGCCCGTCACGGTGAGCGAGCCGGGCGGCCAGCCCTGGCAGAAGAGCATCATCCGGGAGTTCGGCTCGAACGCGGGCTGGCGCACGGGCCTCAACCGCATCGAGCTGTGCAACGAGAACGCGGCCTCGGAGCCCAACGCGTTCCGCTACATCTTCGTGGACGCCTACGACGACCGCTGCGGTGACGGCGCCGTGTCTCCTCGCGAGGAGTGCGACGACGGCAACACGGCCAACAACGATGGCTGCAGCGCGAGCTGCGGCATCGAGACCGGCTACGGCTGCGCGGGCTCCCCCAGCTCCTGCGCGCGGACGTGTGGCAACGGCCAGCTCAACGCCGGCGAGCAGTGCGACGACGGCAACACGACGGCGGGCGACGGCTGCAACGCGAGCTGCCGCGTGGAGTCCGGCCACGCGTGCCCCACCCCGGGCCAGGCCTGTGTCGCCACCTGCGGCAACGGGCAGATCAACGCGGGTGAGCAGTGCGACGATGGCAACACGCTGGGCAGCGATGGCTGCTCCGCGTCCTGCCGCATCGAGGGCGGCTATGAGTGCAGCGGCGCCCCGTCCACCTGCGCTCCGCTGTGCGGCAACGGCCAGCTCAACCCCGGCGAGCTGTGCGACGACGGCAACACCACCATGGGCGATGGCTGCTCCGTGGCCTGTACCCTGGAGCTGGGCGCCTCCTGCCCCACGCCCGGCCAGCCCTGTGTGAACACGTGCGGCAACGGCGTGGTGAACCCGGGCGAGGAGTGCGACGACGGCAACCTCAACCCGGGGGACGGCTGCGCCACCGAGTGCCGCGTGGAGTCCGGCTACGCCTGCAGCCGGCCCACGAACGCGCCCTCCGTGTGCGTCCCGTCGTGCGGCAACAATGTCGTGGACCCGAACGAGACGTGTGACGACGGCAACACCCACTCGGGCGACGGCTGCTCGTCCGGATGCGGTGCGGAGCCGGGTTACTCCTGCTCCGGCGTGCCCTCCGCCTGCACCACCCTGTGCGGCGATGGCCAGGTCGCGGGTACCGAGGCGTGTGACGACGGCAACACCGTGGTGGACGACGGCTGCAGCGCCACCTGCACGGTGGAGTCCGGCTATGTCTGCACGCGCCCCGTGGGTGCCACTTCCGTGTGTACGCAGAGCTGTGGCAACGGCGTGCTGAACCCGGGCGAGACGTGCGACGACGGCAACAAGACGGCGGGCGACGGCTGCAGCGGCAACTGCGCCCCGGAGCCCGGCTATTCGTGCAGTGGCGCGCCGAGCGCGTGCAGCACCACCTGCGGTGACGGCGTGGTCGCCGGCGCCGAGGTCTGCGACGACGGCAACCTCCAGGGCGGAGACACCTGCTCGCCGCGCTGCCTGTGGGAGAACGGCCAGGCGTGCAACGCGTCCGGCGTCTGCGAGAGCGGCACCTGCAACCCGCACTCGGACCTCTGCGTCACCGCCAACATCTGCGGCAACGGGATGCTCGACGGGAGCGAGCAGTGCGACGACGCCAACACCACCGCGGGCGATGGCTGCACGGCCACGTGCACCATCGAGGCGGGCTACAGCTGCCTGGACATCCCCTCGGACTGCGCGGTGCGGTGTGGTGACGGCGTGAAGGCGACCACGGAAGCCTGCGACGACGGCAACACGGCGGCGGGCGACGGCTGCAATGCCACCTGCGCGGTGGAGTCCGGCTCCGGCTGCCAGAACAAGGCGGTGAATGTCATCCTCACCCGCCACGCTCGCAACGAGTGCACCCAGGTCGGGAACATCGGCACGCCCACCCTGCCGGAGGGCGACATCCAGGCGGCGCTCACGGTGCCGGGCCGCTACCGCATCAGCTACGTCTCCGGCGCGGTGGACTACGACGGAGCACCCCGCTGGTACCCGGGCATCTTCGGCGTCAACCACACCACCAGCACCGGCGCGCAGCGCTTCTCGCTGGGACGCGTTCCCCCGACGACGGGGTCCACCTCCCGCGAGGCCGCCATGGAGCAGGGCTTCACGGAGCGCCGCGACTTCGACGCGGCCACGGGTGACGTGCGCGTGGCCTTCATCGACACCGACTGCGCCACCAACAACAACTCGGCGACGACGGCCACCTTCCGCGTGGACTCGCTCTCCATCTGCCAGCTCATCCCCGTGCTGACGGACCCGGGCCCTGGCGGCGTGACGGACCCGGTCATCGGCGGCCCCGCGACGCCGGGCACCACCATCCACGTCTACGTCGATGGGAACCCCACCCCGGCCTGCACCGCCGTCACCGACGCCACCGGGAACTGGACCTGCAACCTGGGCAACATCCCGGAGGGTTCGCACTCGGTGGTCGTCACGTCCACGGTGCTGGGCACCACGGAGACGGCGCCTCCGACGAACATCGTCATCCAGCGGGTGCCCCCCGCCCCGCCTGTCATCACCGGCCCCGCCACGGGAAGCGTCGTCCCGACTCCGACGCCGGCCATCACCGGCACCTCGGAGCCGGGCGCCACGGTGACGGTGCGCGAGGGCTCCACGGTGCTGTGCACCGCCACGGCCGACGCCAATGGCCGCTGGAGCTGCACGCCGTCCACGCCGCTCCCCGAGGGTCCGCACACGGTGACGGCCACCGCCGCGCCTCCGGGTGGCGGCGTCAGCAGCCCGTCCGCGCCCACCACCTTCACGGTGGACACCACGGCGCCGGCCGCCCCCGTCATCACCGGCCCCGCGCCGGGCTCGCTCCTCAACGACAACACGCCGACCATCAGCGGCACGTCGGAGCCGGGCACCACGGTGACGGTGCGCGAGGGCGCCACGGTGCTGTGCACCGCCGTCACGGATGACGCCGGCCGCTGGAGCTGCACGCCGTCCACGCCGATGGCGGACGGCTCGCACTCGGTGACGGCCACGGCCACGGACCGGGCGGGCAACGTCAGCCCCGTCTCCAACGTGGACACGTTCCGCATCGACACGGTGGCGCCGGACACCTCGTTCGTCCGCAGCCCGCCGGGCCGCACCGACACCTCGGAGGCCGAGTTCGACTACGGCTCCACCGAGACCGGCGTGCGGTACGAGTGCAGCCTCAACGGCGGCCCGTACGTCGATTGCAGCACCACCTACGACGTCTCGCACGGGGACCACACCCTGCGCGTGCGCGCCGTGGATGAGGCGGGCAACGTGGACGCCACCCCCGCCGAGTACAAGTGGACGGTGCTGAACACGCGCTCGTTCGCGGGTGGTGGCTGCAGCGCGGCTCCGGCCTCGTCGTGGCTGGCGCTGCTGGGCCTGCTCGGTCTGCGCCGCCGCAACAAGCGCCGCTAAGGCCGTCTCCCCCTTTCCGCCGGGAGGTCCACACCCTTCCCCCAGTCCCTCACCCAGGGACTCGTGGACCTCCCGGCGGGTCTCCCCGTCGGGCCGCGCAACCCCGTATGCTGGGGGCCGTGGATATCGCGGGGAAGACGCAGGAGAGGTACGAGGAGGAGCTGCTCCTCGCGCTGAATGAAGGGCTCGTCTCCGCCGAGGAGGCGGCCGCGCTGCGCGAGGAGGCGCTCGACCAGGGCCGCAGTCCCCTGGAGCTGCTGAGTGAGCAGGGGCGACTGGGCGAGTCCACGCTCGTGGCCCTGCGCGATGAGCTCTCCCGGGATTTCGACGACACGGCGGGCACGGGCCCTGGCCCGTTGGAGGCCGCCACGCTGGACCCGGAGACGCCCGTGGTGTCCCCGCAGGCCCCCGCCTCGGCGGACGCGGCCGCGGAGCCCGGCTTCCCCGTCCCCGACTGGGACCGCTATCAGCCCGTGCGCTTCCTGGGCCAGGGCGGCATGGGGCAGGTGTTCCTCGCGTATGACCCGCTCTTGCGGCGCAACGTGGCGCTCAAGTTCGTGCGGGGCGGAGACCCGGAGCTCGCCCGGCGCTTCCTGTCCGAGGCCCGCGCCCAGGCCCGCGTGCGCCATGAGCGCGTGTGCGAGGTGTACGAGGTCGGCGAGGTGCAGGGGCGCGGCTACATCGCCATGCGCTACGTGGCGGGCCAGTCCCTGGGGCAGCTCGCGCCGACGCTGACGTCCGAGCAGAAGGTGCTGCTGCTGCGCCAGGCCGCGGAGGGCGTACACGCCGCGCACCGCGCGGGCCTGGTCCACCGGGACATCAAGCCCGGCAACATCCTGGTGGAGCGCACGGAAGACGGCGACTTCGTCCCCTTCGTCATGGACTTCGGCCTCGCCCGCGACTGGCGCGAGGAGGCGGGCATGAGCGGCGTGGTGATGGGCACGCCGCACTACATGGCCCCCGAGCAGGCCCGAGGCGACACGGCCCGGCTGGACCGGCGCGTGGACGTCTACGGCCTGGGCGCCACGCTGTACCTGCTGCTCACCGGACGCACGCCCTTCAGCGGCGACACCGAGCACGACATCATCGCCCGGCTCCAGACGGAGGAGCCGCCCCCGCCGCGCACGCTGGACCGCGACATCCCCGAGGACCTGGAGGCCGTGGTCCTCAAGTGCCTGGAGAAGGAGCGCTCGGCCCGCTACGACTCGGCGCGGGCGCTGGCGGATGACCTGGAGCACTTCCTCGGCGGAGAGCCGGTGCAAGCCCGGCGGGGCGTGGGCTACCGGCTGCGCAAGAAGGCGCGCAAGCACCGCGTGATGCTGAGCCTGGCGGCGGCGGCGCTGACGGTGGTGGCGCTGGCGCTGGGGCAGGCGGTGCTCGCGCGCAGCGAAGTGGCCGAGCGAGAGCGGCTCACCCGCAGCTTCACCGAGCGGGTGGAGCGCATCGAAGCGTCCGCGCGCTACTCGTCCCTCTCCCGGCTGCACGACACACGCGAGGACCACCAGGCGCTGCGCGCGAGCATGGAGGCGCTGGAGGCGGAGGTGCGTGAGTCGGGCGGGCGCGCGGCGGGCCCCGGCAACTACGCCCTGGGCCGCGCGCTCTGGGCGCTGGGCGACGTGGAGGGGGCGAGGAAGAAGCTCGAGGCCGCGTGGGAGCATGGCTACCGGGAGCCTCGGGCCGCGTGGGCGCTGGCGCTGGTGCTGGGAGACCAGTACCGGGAGAAGCTGCTCCTGGACGTCGAGCGCCGCAGCCCGGAGAGCCGCGAGGCGCGCCGCAAGGAGCTGGAGCAGCGCTACCGCGACCCCGCGCTCGCCTACCTCCGACAGGCCGAAGGGCCGGACGTCCCCGCGCCGCCGCTGTACGTGAAGGCCCTCTTCGCCTTCCACGAGGGACGCCATGAAGAGGCGCTCGCGCACCTGGACGCGATGGGGGAGGCCCTGCCCTGGTTCTACGAGGCCCCCCTCCTGCGAGGCGACGTGTACCTCGCGCGCGCGACGGGGCGCTGGCACCAGGGCGACGCGGCCGGCTCCCAGGCGGACCTGGAGGCGGGCCGGCGCGCCTATGCCCAGGCCATCGCCACCGCGGAGAGCCAGCCCGCGGGGCACTACGCGCTCGGGCGACTGGAGCTGGCCGCGCTGGTCATGGAGCTCTATGGCGCGGGCAACATCCAGCCGCTCTACCTGAAGGGACTGGAGGCCCTGGAGCGCGCGCTGAAGGCCGCGCCGGACCACCACCCCTCCCTCATCGTGCGCTCGCGCCTGCACCGCCGCCTGGCCGAGCAGCACGCCAACCAGAACGCGAGCGACGTGGAGGAGCTCCTGGGCAAGGCCATCGACGCGGCCCAGGCCGCGCTGAAGCTGGCGCCGCCCAGCGACCGCGTGACGTTGGAGCTGGCCATCGCGCACCGGCTCTGGGCCCGCCACCAGCAGCGGCTCTCGCAGGACCCGCGAAAGCAGCTCGGCCTGGCCGTCGAGGCGCTGGAGCAGTTGAGCCCCGAGGAGCGCGACTATGCCTTCTTCGCGACGCTGGGACTGACGCATCAAATCTGGGCCGATTACGAGAACGAGCACGGCCTGGACCCTCGCGCCCACCAGGACAAGGCCATCGACACGTACCTGGCGGCCATCCGCATGCGCGAGACGCAGGCGGACGCGTGGATCAACCTCGGCAACGCCTATCGGGCGCGGGCGGGCCTGCCCCAGGCCACGGACACGCAAGGCGACTTGCGCCGCGCCATGGAGGCCATCGAGCGGGCGCTCTCGCTCAACCCGCGCAACGTCATCGCCTGCTACCAGGGCGCGGACGTGTCCGAGCAGCTCGCGCGCTGGAAGCAGGAGCACGGCCAGGACCCGGAGCCGGACGTCGCGCGTGCGCTCGCCCTCTACAAGCAGGGCCGGGACATCAACCCCCGACTGCCCCAGCTCGCCAACGGCCAGGGCGCCACGCTCCTGTGGCAGGCCGAGCAGCACTGGGAGGACGGCAAGGAAGTGGAGTCGCTCCTGGCCGAGGCCCGGCGGGCCTTCGAGCAGGCTCGCGACATCGCGCCACAACAGTCATTCGCCTACAACAATCTGGGCGAGGTGGAGGCGGTGCGCGCGGGCTTCCTCCTGACGCGCGGCGAGGACCCCACCGCGAGCCTCCGCGCGGCGAAGGAGGACTACCGCCGCGCGCTGGACCTGCTGCCCGGCGACGCGGACATGTGGACCAACCTGGCGCGCCTGCACGTGCTGTGGGCCACCCACGCGCTGGAGCGCAAGCGCGACGTGGGCCCGGACCTGGCCCAGGCGGAGGAAGCGCTCGCGCGGGCCCAGGCCCTCAACCCGCGGCTCGGGTATGCCTGGCGCTACCAGGGCGGCGTGCTCGACGTGCGCGCCCGGCATCGCGTGATGAAGGGCGTCGCCACGGACGAGGACTTCCAGAAGGCCGCGACGGCGCTCGCGCAAGCGGTGGAGCTGGCCCCGAGGAGACACGAGTACGTCCTGGCCGCCGGAGAGCTCCAGCTCGCCTGGGGGCAGTGGAAGCAGAACCGGGGCGAGGACGCGACGCCGGTGCTGATGCGCGGCATCGAGTTCGTGGAGCGCATCCTGGCCGCACGGCCCCAGTGGGCACGAGCGCGGCTCCTGCGCGCCGGGTTGAGAGAGGCCTTGGCCCGAGGCTCCGCGCCCGCCACTCAGCAAGACGTGTGGCGAGAGCGGGCCCGCGCGGACGCGGAGGAAGCGCTGGCGCGCAATCCCTCGCTCGCCGCGTGGTGGAAGGGCAGGCTCGCCTCCAACGTGGAGCCGCTCACCCGCCCTTCCCCTCCATGAGGCCTCGCGGCGAGGACTACTTCGGGTCCTCGGGCGGGTCCGTCGTCACGTCCAGGCCGCCCTTCTTCGTCTCGGCGTTGCCGCCCAGGCGGCTCGCGGCCGTGGGGGGCAGGACGAGGTCATACGGGTAGTTGCGCGGGGAGGCGGTCAACGTCACCGTGTGCTCGCTGTTGGCGGCCAGGGGGGAGCTGTTCGACAGGAGGAACGGGCCGGGCTGCGAGAAGCAGCTCCCGTCGGTGAAGCGCACCTCCGCGGAAGCGACACCATCCAGCCGGAACGTCACCTCTTGCCCCAGGTGGACACGGGGGTCGGCGGGAAGGGGGCCCGAGGGCTGGATGAGGATGATGACGGGCTCGAGCTTCTTGTTGGCCATGGGCCGTGGCTCCTTCTGGGGTTGGACTGCGCGTTGACGACGTGGGGTTGCAGGCACCGTACCAGCCGCGTCGCGTGCTCGACTCACTCGGGAGGAACTCGACGGGCCTCCTCCGGTGAGCGCACTGGACGCGTCAACGACACGTCATCATGCCCGTCTGACGTGTCCGGACCGCTATGCGTCCGAGAGGCCCAGCTCGCGGACGCGGCGCTGGAGCGCGCGACGGGAGACCTCCAGCCGCTGCACCATCTTGTCCAAATCCCCCTCGCACTCCTGGAAGCAGCGGGAGATCTCCTCCGGGCTCAAGTCCCGGGCGGTGCGGATGAGCGGGCTCTTGTCGATGAGCACGTAGACGGACGGGCGGGGAATGCCCAGGAAGTCCGCGGTCGCCTTCAAGTCCCACGAGCACGAGCGCAGCGCCTCCAGGAGCTCGTTCTCCCCCACCTCGGAGGGCTTGCGCCGGGAGGCCTTCGCGTCCGAGGCCTCCGCCTGTCCCTGCGCCGGAGCGCTCAGCACCCGCCCCGGAACCGGCAGCGACTCGCCCTCCAGCTGCTGCTCCAGCCGTGAGTCCACGCGCAGGCCCGGGAGGCCCCGGCTGCCGATGATGAGCTGGCGCGTGACGTTGCGCAGCTGACGGACGTTGCCGGGCCAGCCGTAGCGCACCAGCCGCACGGCCACCGCCGACGGCAGCCACGGCTGCGCGCGCGGGTCTGTCGAAGCCAGCCGCCACGTCTCGCCCGTGGTCTCCAGCTCCTGGCGCGCGAAGTGGACGAAGAGCAGGCCAATGTCCTCGCGCCGCTCGCGCAGGGGCGGCACGCACAATTCGAAGCCCGCCAGCCGATGCAGCAGCGGCGCCTTGAACATGCGCTCCTCGATGCGCGCCTCCAAGTCCGAGTCCGTCGCGGCGACCAGCCGCACGTCCACCGGCACCGGCGCGTGGCCGCCCACCGGCGTCACCTCGCCCGTCTCCAGCACACGCAGGAGCGCCGCCTGCACCTCGGGGGGCGCCTCGCCCACCTCGTCCAGGAAGAGCGTGCCGCCGTGCGCGGCGCGGAAGAAGCCCTCGCGGTCCCGGTTCGCGCCGGTGTACGCACCGCGCTGCGCGCCGAACAGCTCCGCGGCCACCAGCTCCTTGGAGAGCGCCCCCAGGTTGACGCTGATGAAGGGACCGGAGCGCCGGGGCCCCTGGTCATGGATGGCGCGGGCCACCAGCTCCTTGCCCGTGCCCGTCTCACCCCGGATGAGCACCGGCACCCGCAGGTCCGCCACCCGGAGGATGTCCTCGCGCAGTTGCTGGATGCCCTCCGCCTGCCCCACCAAGCCCAGGTCCTTCACGGCCCCTTCCGAGGCCGGCGACGCCAGGTGGAGCAGCAGCACCACGCGCTCGGCCAGCACCAGGGGCACCCCCGCCGCCAGCTCCTCTCGGGAGAACTCGCGCCCGCCCGCAACGGACTCGCCCGCGACGGACACCTGCGTGCCGTCCTCCGGCACCAACAGCCGCAGGCCGCCGTTCGCCGCGGGCTCGAAGAGCACGGGCGTCCGGCTGAGGAACGGGTCGGACAAGGGGAGCGCGAGCAGCCCTCCCGGCCGGGAGAAATCCGGCGCGTTGCGGGAGAGCGCCGCCGTCCGGCCCACGCTGGCGAGCACCTCCAGGAGGAGCCGCTCGCCGATCCGCTGGGCCTGCGGATGGGACACGACGGTCAGGGCAGGCACACTCCGCGGGGCCTGCGCGGACTTGCCCTTCGTCTGGACAGCGGTCGTCGACATGTCGGCGGAAAGCTTCTGCTGCATGGGCTGAGTCAGATTTCCGAGGCTTCCAACCTATCAGCCTACACCGTCATGTCGCGGAGGATGCACCCCTGAAGCATCCCAACGTCCGCGAAGCCACGCTCCCTTTCCAAGGAAGCTGGAAGTCGCGGCGGGGTGAAGAAAGGTCCAGGGGAGACCCCCCACGCGGTGGAGGTGGAAGCCATCCACCGCGTGCGGGGGTGTGGGTCTCAGGGAGTCGGGCCCGTCGTGTCAGACGCGGGCGGGCGCTCCTCGGAGGGGGCACTGGGGGCGGCGGCGGCAGCGGCGGGCGCGGCGGGCTTCTCGTCGGCGGGCGCGGCCGACTTCTCGTCGGCGGACGGCGCCGGAGTGGGGCGCTTGGTGATTCCCGCGGCCTGACGGGCCTGCTCGCGAGCGCGCTGCGCCACCTTCGGCGTGGGCGCCAGAATCATGAACATCAGTCGCCCTTCCATCCGGGGCGGCTGCTCCACGACGGCCACTTCCTTCAGGTCCTTCGCCACGTCATCGAGGATGGCCGTGCCCTGCTCCTTGTGCGTGATTTCACGCCCGCGGAACTGGATGACCACCTTGGCCTTGTTGCCCTCTTCGATGAAGCGCCGCGTGTTGCGGACCTTGAACTCGTAGTCGTGCTCCTCCGTCTTGGGACGGAGCTTCACTTCCTTGAGGTGGACAATCAGCTGAGCCCGCTTGGCTTCCGAGGCCTTCTTCTTCTCCTCGTACTTGAACTTGCCGTAGTCCATGATCTTGCAGACTGGCGGCTGAGCCATGGGGCTGACCTCGACGAGGTCCAGCCCTTCCGAGCGGGCCTTGTCGAGCGCGGCCTCGAGCGGCATGACTCCGAGCTGTGAGCCATCGGAGCCGACCACGCGAACCTCGCGGGCACGGATACGGCGATTGGTTCTCTGGTCGCGGCTCCCGCCGCGGTTACCTCTCTGATCACGAAGAATGTGACGCTCCTGCGAAAGGGTTGGAGGACCTGCTTCCCAAGGGTGTGGCAGGTCTTTTGGTTACGGCATGGGTCGGGCCGACGCGTACGGCGGGCGGCTCGCCCCTCTGACACTCGCGCACGGTACGTGTCTCTCCGTGCGAGATCTCGAATCTAGTCGCCCCCCTGCTCCTTGAGAAAGGGAGCCTTGGGCGGGCACGTCCTGATGGCGAGGACTAGCCCACCACCGGACATAACACCAGGAGCCCTTCCATGCCCTGGAATCCCACCCGGGGTCACCCACCGGACGGTGCGGAGCGGGCCCTCCAGGCCTCCCGCGTCTGGCCCCAGAGCTCGATGGGGGTGGCCTCGAAGGGGGCCGGCAGCGCCCCGGGGCCCCTCAGGGTGGAGCCGAGCCGCCGCGCGACCTGCTGGGAGGCCACGTTGGCGGGGGTGATGGAGTGGATGACCTCCGTCCAGCCCAGGTGGTCGAAGGCCCAGTCGATGGCGGCGGTGGCCGCCTCCACGGCGTACCCCCGGCCCCAGGTCTCCCGCAGCAGGGACCACCCCACCTCCGGGCCCGGCCACCCCTCCGGCCGCCAGGGGCCCACCCGGCCCACCCACCTGCCGGTGGAGCGCTCCAGGACCGAGAACATGGAGAACCCCTGGACGGCCCAGGCCCCCGCCATGCCGGTGAAGCCTCGCCAGACGACGGAGCGGGGCTGGACGCCGCCGATGAAGCGGGCGCTCTCCTCGTCCGACATGAGGGAGACGAACCCCTCGAAGTCCTCCAGCGCCATGGGGCGGAGGGTGAGTCGCGCGGTGTGCAGGGTCGGTCCCGGTGCTTGCATGGTGTCGCGGTCCCCGAAGACGGCGTGGACGTCGGTGGTGGCACAGTGGCCGGGCGGCAGGCTTGCACCCGGGCCAGGCCGGAGCAAGCTCCCGCTGCTTCGGCGGCGGCCGGCGCGAGCTCGACAAGGCCCGCTTCTGCTCGCGGTAACCTCGGGAGGGGATGCACGCCCGCCCGTCCGGTGTTCCGGAGGCGGAGCAAGCCCCCCGCCGCTACGCCACGCAGGCGACAGGAGGCATCTCCATGTGGACCGAGACACGAGTCACGCGGACGTTGGGAGTCCGGCTCCCGCTGGTGCAGGGCCCCTTCGGCGGGGGCATGTCGTCGACGAAGCTGGCCGCGGCGGTGTCGGAGGCCGGAGGGCTGGGCTCGTTCGGCGCCAACCACCTGGACGGCGCCCGAATCGAGGCCACCATCCGGGAGCTGCACGGGCTCACCTCGCGCCCGTTCTCCATCAACCTGTGGGTCCCGCTGGAGGGGGAGCGTGAGCTGCGGCCGTCGCCCGAGGAGTTCCAGGCCAGCGTGGAGCGGCTGAAGCCCTGGTTCGATGAGCTGGGGGTCCCGCTCCCCGCGTACCCCTCCGCCTTCGCCCCGGACTACGAGGAGCAGGTGGAGGCGGTGCTCGCGATGCGGCCGGCGGTGTTCAGCTTCATCTTCGGCGTCCCCTCGGCGCGCATCCTGGAGGCCTGCCGGGCCCGGGGCATCATCACCGTGGGCACGGCGACCCACGTGGCGGAGGGCCTCGCGCTGGACCAGGCGGGGGTGGACCTCATCGTCGCCTCGGGCAGCGAGGCCGGAGGACATCGCGCCTGCTTCCTGAGGCCCGTCGAGGAGGCTCCCGCGACGACGGCGCTGGTGCCCCAATTGGTGGACCAGGTGCGCACGCCCGTCATCGCCTCGGGAGGCATCGCGGACGGCAGGTCGGTGGCCATGGCCCTGGCGCTGGGCGCGGAGGGTGTGCAGGTGGGGACCGCCTTCCTCGCCTGCGAGGAGTCCAACGCGAGCGACGCCTACCGACGGGCGCTGAGGAACCCGGAGGCCGCTCGCGCCACGACGCTGACCCGCGTCTTCTCCGGCCGCTACGCGCGCGGCATCCGCAACCGCTTCATGAAGGAGCTCACGCCCCAGGAGCGGGACATCCCGCCCTACCCCATCCAGAACTGGCTCACCCAGCCCATGCGGCAGGCCGCGTCCCGGCAGGGGCGCGAGGACCTGATGTCCCTGTGGGCCGGACAGAACGCGCCGCTCATCCGGCACTCGCGCGCCGCGGAGCTGGTCGACTTCCTGGAGAAGGACACGACCCGGGTCCTGGGTCGGCTCGCCGCGCTCTGAAGCCCCCCGGCCCGCTCAGTCGGCCGGAGGCGCCTCCGGCTGGGGCGGCTGCGCGGGGATCAGCGCGGAGAGGTTGCCGTGGATGGTGTTGCAGATCTGGTCCAGCGGCAGGTCGTTGTCGTCGTGGCCGAAGGGGTCCTCGATTTCGACGCCAATCTCCTCGATGCCGAAGAACACATACGCGACGAGGAACGTGGCCAGCACCGTCAGCCCGCCAAACGCATCCACCAGCGCGAACGGCAGCGTGTAGCAGTAGACGAGCAGCGCGCGGCGCAGGTGCATCACGTACGCGAACGGGATGGGTGTCTTGCGGATGCGCTCACAACCTCCGAGGTAGTCGACGAGGAGCTGGACGTTCTGGTCCAGCTGCATCTGCACGTACTCGGGATAGCGGCCCTCGCGGCGCCCCTCGTCCAGGAGGGCGCTCATCTTCCGCGACACCGCGAAGGGCACGTGCTGGCTGTGCAGCACCTCCGACACCTCGTCCGGGGGGAGGTCCTTCGCCAGCGGCCCCAGGCTCGCCCGGCCTCGCAGGGACGACGCGGAGGCGAACGGGAAGGCGGCCGTCCAGCGCACCAGCGCGGCGTAGAGCGCGGGGTTCCCACCGAGGAAGACCCCCGCGGCCCGCGCCAGGTTGCGCGTCTCGTTGACGATGCCGCCCCACAGCTTCCGCCCCTCCCAGAACCGGTCATAGGAAGAGTTGGTGCGGAAGACGAGCAGGAGGCTCAGCGAGAGCCCCGCCAGCGTGTGCACCGTGGCGGGGATGGCCACCGAGCGGACGTGGTAGTGGAACGCGGTGACGCCCACGGACCACAGGACGCACACCATGACCCGGGCCACGATTTCGCGGACCATCGAGCCCTTGAGGTAATGGAAGTAGCTCCACCAGCGATGCGGGTCGTATTCAACCATGGGATTTGGGGGGCGCAGGCTGCCACGGCTCTGGCGCCCTGCGCGAGCAACTCCGTGGGGTTCCGAGCAAGGGCTCGCCCCGTCCCCTACGAGGAGCGCGGCCCCTCGTCACCGCGCGCCTGACTCCGCGAGGAGCCGGGACAGGAGCGCGAAGCCGGGCGCCTCCAGGGGGACTCGGTTCCTGAACGCGGAGAACCAGGACCAGGCGGTGTCGGAGAGCAGGACGACCCCGGCGTTCGCCGCGGGCGCCAGCCCCATGAAGCCGACGTAGCCCCCCATCACCGAGGAGCTCCACGCGATGGTGTGGCCTTGGAATTGGGACAGGGACCAACCCAACCCCATTCCGGGGGCCGCTCCTGAGTCCCATGTCCGCTTCAGGGACTTCGACAGGGCTTCATCACCGCCGCCGCCTCCGAGACAGGCGTCGAGGAAGCGCAGCAGGTCCGGCACGGTGGAGTGGAGCCCCGCGGCGCCGGGCAGCGCGGGGAAGGTCCAGGGAGCCAGCTTCTTGCCTCGCGCGGAGTGCCCCGGAAGCAGCCGCGGCGCCAGCTCGTCCGTCACCCGCATGGAGGTGTCCGTCAGCTTCAGGGGCGTGAACAGCCAGTCCCGCAGCGCGTGGCCATAGTTGAGGCCCGCGCGGCGTGAGAGCGCATGGCCCAGGACGCCCATGCCCAGCAGGGACGGCGAGGTGGGGCGCGGAGGGAGCGAGTCCGGATGGTAGCTCCGGAGGAAGTCGCCGAAGAGGTTCGCGGAGTAGTGGCCGAAGGGGTCCTCGGGGTTGGCCGCCGCGACGTTCAGATTGGGAGGCAGGTACGGCATCCCGGAGGTGTGCCGGGCGAGCTGCTCCAGGGTGACGGTGCCCGCGTCAGGGTCCGGGAGGAGCGGCCTGGGAATCACCTCTGACAGCGGCATGTCGAGCCGCGCACGGCCTCCCTCCGCGAGGAGGCTCAGGAGCGAGCCGGTGAAGACCTGGGTCAGGGTCCCCAGGAAGTACAGGGCATTCTCGGCGGGGGGAGTCCCCTCTCCGCGCAAGGGGAGCACGTGGTGTTCTCCGCGCACGGTGAGTCCAGCGCACAGCGAGGCGGAGCGATAGCCCCGCACGTAGCGGCGGGTCTCTTCCCGCAGGAGCTCGAGGGCCGGGGAGGACGCGGAGGAGTCGGAACGCACGGGCACTGTCTACACCAGGACCCCTTCGGACAGTGGGGGCTGTGCGAGGAGGTGCCGTCGAGTTCGACGTTGCCCGCGCGGCGGACACTCTTCATCGTGCGCACCCAAGGAGAATCACACGCATGCCCACAGGACTCACGGCGGATGGCAGCTACCAGGCGGGTGCCCGTCGCACGATGGACCTCACCGCGCAGGACGCGTGGAGGAACTGGGCCGAGGCCCAGGGCCTGGGTCGTTGGCTATCCCAGGCGCGGACGGCGTTGAAGGAGGGCGAGAAGACCACGCTCCAGGATGGGACCCAGGTCCTCGCCGTTCGGGTGCGGCCCCCGTCCCTGCTGCGCATCCGCTTGAGCCGCGCGGACTGGCCCCACCCGAGGACCGCGCAGCTCCGCGTCCTCGCCGCCGCGCGAGGGAGCACCGTCGCGCTGCACATGGAGGGACTCCCCGATGCACAGGCTCGCGCTGAGTACATCGAGCACTGGAATGCCGCGCTGACCGGGGCGCCCCAGGCCACCGCGACGAAGGCAGCCTCGGCACCGAAGGCGGCTTCCGCGAAGAAGGCCACCGAGACAAAGAAGGCGACCTCGGCACCGAAGGCGGCTTCCGCCAAGAAGGCGACCTCGGCACCGAAGGCTGACTCCGCGAAGAAGGCGACCTCGGCACCGAAGGCGGCTTCCGCGAAGAAGGCTGCCTCGGCGCCGAAGGCCGCTCTCGCGAAGAAGACCACCGCAGCGAAGAAGGCCGCTCTCGCGAAGAAGACCGCCGCTCGCAAGTCGACGGGGAAGAAGTCCTCGGCGCGCTGACGCGACCCGTTCGGTCTCCCTGTAACCGGACACGCGTGCCGGAAGCCCTTGAGGGAACACGGGACGAGGAGTCGCCGTCGCTTGCGCGACCTCGCGAGGCACTTCTCGTTCAATGGATGCACTTGCAATTCCAATTCAAGTGCAACCGAAACTCTTCACAACCCGTGTCCCAGAGGTCTCATGTCCAGGCTCCCCCGGAGACTCCTCGTCACCGCGCTGACGCTGTTCACCCTTCCCGCGTGGGCGCAAGCCACCAACGTCGCGCTCGGCAAGCCGTCCTCCGCGTCATCCGTGCACGCCAACGGCTATCCCACGCAGTACGGCCACGCCAAGGCGTTCAACGGCATCCTCAACACCGAGGACCGCTGGGCCTCCGCCGCCGTCCCCGCGTCGACGAGCCCCGAGTGGCTGGAGGTCGACCTCCAGGGCATCCACCGCCTCGACAGCCTCACCCTGCACTCCGGCCGGGACACCACCGTCGGTCAGCAGATGCTCGACTTCGAGCTGCTCCACCGCGCCGCCCTCACGGACACCTTCCAGCTCATCCCCGGCGCGGCCATCACCAACAACACCCAGCCTGCCTGGACGCTCACGCTCGCCCAGCCCCTCGAGACGCGCTACGTGCGACTCCAGTGCAAGCGCGCCCCCACCGATGGCCTGTGCCGCGTCCGTGAGCTGCAAGCCATCGGTGAGCGGCTCGCCAACCAGCCGCCCACCGCCAACGCGGGCCCTGACACGGGCATCGTCCTCCCCGTCCAGACGTCGGTCCAGCTCCAGGGCACGGCCAGCGACAGCGACGGCACCATCGCCACCTATCAGTGGGACCAGGTCCTCGGCGCGTCCACCGCGGTCCTCGGCAACGCCAACACGCCCACCGTGAGCATCAGCGGGCTCACCCAGGGCGGCCTCCACGTCTTCCGCCTCACCGCCACGGACAACGGCGGCAGGTCGGCCTCGGACACCGTCAGCGTCATGGTGCATCCGGGCACCGTCGCGCCCGACGCACGCGCGGGCAAGCTGCACGTCTGGTCGCGCGGCGGCACCTACGACACCGCCGTGTTCCTCCCCATCGACTTCGGCGCGATTCCCGGGAAGAAGTACCCGCTCGTCCTCTCCCTGCATGGCCGAGGCGGCATCACGCTCACCGCGGACCACACCCAGGTGAACTCGAATCCCGAGGGCTTCATCCGCCAGCTCATCCCCGGCAAGCCGCTCATCAACACCTATCCCGCCGTCGTCATCGCGCCCAACGCGCCGCGCATCGGCGCGCCGCTGGACAGCTACTTCAACGCCGCCCTCACCCACGCCCTGGTGCTGGAGGCCATCAACCTCTACTCCATCGACCCCGACCGGGTGACCATGACGGGCCTGTCTTTCGGAGGCGCGGGGGTCATCGACCAGATGCAGCAGTACCGGAGCACCTACGCCGGCGGAATGCCCCTGGCGTTCACCACGCCGACCGCCACGCCGCTCTGCGCGCTGGCGGACTTCCCCATCTGGGCCGCGGGCAACCGGGGCGATGGGACCTTCAACGCGTGGAAGTGGACCAACCCCACCGACGGCTACACGACCCTCATGCGCCAGTGCACCAACTACACCGGCGAGCTCCAGGTCACCGTGATGGACGGCAACACCCACAGCGGCTGGGATGAGTTCTGGAGCCGCCCCGATGCGCAGACCTGGCTCGTGAGCCAGGTCCGCTAGCCAGGCGCCTACCGCGCGACGTCGAGCAAGCCGATGCCGCGCTGGGCCCACTCGGTGCCCGGCGCGGTGCGCAGGTCATCCACGGGCAGAGGCAACACTTCCCACACGGCCGCGTTGTCCGGAGGCACCTTGTTCGTGTTCTGGGTCCGCGCCCGAAAGAGCCGCCCGTCGTGCATCACCAGCGCCCCCGCCGCGTACGTCACCTCGGGCGTGTTGGGCGCCAGGGTGGCACGCGCCGCCCACCGCTCGAGCTGACGCGTCGCGGTCCCCTCCGGCAGCCCCGTGGAGACAAACGTCAGCGGCGTCACCGGGCCATTCACGTTGCCCGTGGCCATCACCGTCCCCGCCGTGCCACTTCCCCCCGTCAACCCCGCGAACAGCTTGCGAGACCCCTCCCACTGGTTCTCCTTCAGCGTGATGGGGGACTTGAGGGTGTCCGCCTTGGCGAGGACGACCTCCGGGTCCCTCGCGGCCGGATAGACAGCCTGGTAGCCGAAGTCGAGTCCTCGGAAGGCATTGCGCTCCCAGAGGAACCGGGCCTCCGTCCCCGTCGTCCCCCCGAACCAGATGCCCAACGACAGCGTGTCCGCGAAGTAGTTGTCCGAGAACTCCACATCCAGCGGCGCGTCCCCCGGCTCCGGCTGCGCGAAGAAGTTGAGCAGCGAGCCCGCGCCCCCCACGAAGACGTTGTGGTGGAAGCGGATGCGGCCCCCGCGCACCTGGGCCTGTGAGTTGTTGTCCTGATAGCCCGCGAAGGCCGCGCGCCAGTCGATGCCCCCGAAGGCGAAGACGTTGTGGTGGATTTCCGAGCCATCGCCCAGGTTCTGGATCTGGAGCGCCTCCGTCCCCGTGCGCACCAGCCGGTTGTTGTAGACCTTCACCCGAGCGCCCAGCGGCGTGGGCGCGCCCTGCGTGGAGCCGAAGTAGATGGCCTCGCTCGCCGTGTCGTGGATGTAGAGGTCGTGCAACTGGATGTCGTTGAGGGGCGGCACCTTGCCGTCGCTCCCCGCCGCGCGGTTGATGCGCACGCCCGCGAAGCCCGCACGGGTGATTTCCAGGTACTCCACTTCGAAGCTGTGCGCGTCCCCGATGCCCAGCCCCATGTGGCCGCCGCTCAGGAAGATATCGTCGCTCGAGATGCCGTAGCGCTCGCGCGACGTCGCATACTCGCCACAGCGATGCCCGGGGAAGTCCACGTGCCCCGTGCCCGAGACCGGGTCATACCGGCCGGTCAGGACCCAGTTCGAGCCCCCATTCACCGCCCAGAGATACCCCTGCTTGCTCCCGGCGTTGGGGCGGAGGACGACCTGTCCCCCGATGTTGGTGATGACCAGCCGCCGGTCCGCCGCGCGGTCCGGCAGGTTGCCCAGGTTGATGAGCGTGTAGCGGCCCGCGGGGATGTAGAGCCGGTCCAGCGTGCGCCAGTCCACCTGGGGAAAGCGCTTCTGCACGTCCGGGACGTACAGCTCGCCGTTCGCGTCGGGCCCCGGCAGCGTGAAGGTGGTGCCCTCCGGCCCATACCGGCCGAACGCCTCACAGTCCGACTTCGGGGGCTCCTCCATGGGCCCCGGCCGGTCATCCACACAGCCCGAGGCGACACAAGCAACGAGACTCAAGACACCGAGGCGGCGAATCATGGCGCGGCTCCCGAAGGGAAGGAGCCTCCCAGCCTATCCCGACTCGGCGGGACGTCCGCGCGTCCCTCGCGCGGCGCCCTGTCCCAGTTTCGCCACCCAGTGACAATTTCAACGAAATGGAGGATTTAGAGGCCCCCCTCTCGTCACGCCACCTTGCCCACCAGGATGGAGTAGGGGCTCTGGGTGGAGATGATGCGGTCCAGCTTGAAGCCCCCTTCCGCGAACAGGGCGTCATACTGGCCCTGCGTTCGCTCCCGGCCTCCCGCCAGCGACAGCATGATGAGGTCCATCACCACGGCGGGATGCGGCTCCGGTCCCTCCGGCAGCATCATCTCCAGCACCAGCAACTCCGCGTGGGGAGGCGCCACCGCCCGGATGTGCCGGAGGATGGAGATGGCCTGCGGGTCCAGCCAGTCGTGGAGGATGTTGCTCACCAGGTACGCGTCGGCGCGAGGCAGCGGCCCCACGAAGAAGTCCCCCGGGTGCCTCTTCATGCGCGGGTGCGTCAGCGAGTTCGCCACCACGTCCGGCAGGTCGAACAGCGTGCCCTGCGCGCGAGGCGTCGCGTCGAGAATCGCCGAGAGGATGTGGCCTCGGCCTCCCGCGATGTCGGCGACGTGCTCGTAGCGGCTGAAGTCCAGCCCCTGGAGCACCGCGCCGATGGCCATGTGGGACTTGCTGATCATCGCCGCGTCGAAGATGCGCGCATCCTCGGGGCGTGCCCGCAGGTACGGCCAGAGCCCGCCCGGCGACACCACCTCCGCCGCCGTCTCTCCCGTCCGGAGCGTGACGCCCAGCGCCCCCGCCGCGTTCCAGTTGAGGTCATTGCCCATCATCAGCACGAACGAGCGCAGCGAGTGGGGGTGGCTCACCTTCAGGTGCTCGGAGTAGTCCGTGTGCGCCCAGCCGTTGCCCCGCCGCTCGAACACCCCGTTCGAGGCCAACATCCGCATCATCCGGTGGAGGGTGTCCGCATGGGCCCCCGTGGCCCGTGCCAACTCCTCCGAGCTCAGGGGTGTGCTCCCCAGGACATCCGCCACACCCAGCTGCGCCACGAGATGCAGACACCTGGGCGCGAAATATCCGGCGCAAAGGTTGAACAGAAACGCCGGGGCTGGAATCGCTTGCATGCGGGCTCCTATCAACAGGCCACGAGTTGCCTGCGATTGGAATTCTACTCACTCCTCAAAATTCCCAAGAGGCCCGCAAGTCTGTATGTCTATTGCCCGACAGAATCGTCACGAACACCCCTCCCTGGAGGGCGATGCCCCGCGGGGAGGGGTCTCCAAAGCCAGACAACACCTGCCCTGTCGAATGTGAGACAGGGCAGGCGGTGGCCTCTCGCCAACCCGGGCTCAGCGCGTGGCGCGCGCGCGGCCCTGGGCGGGCGAGGACTTCACGGGGCCCGACGCGACGGAGGCCGCCACGCCGAAGACGACGTCGTCATTGTCGTCGTAGAGGCCGAAGGTGCAGCTCGCCTGGGGACTGGAGCCCTCGACGAACTGCGCCCGGAGCACGTGCTGGCCCACGGTGCTGCCCGCGGTGAAGGTGTGGCTGAACGTCCTCGCGCCGGCGCCCGTGCACGTCAGGCCGGTGACGAGCGTCGACCACGTGGGGAAGCCCGACACGGGCGCGTAGTACAGGTTCAGGCGGTCCGAGGCGTCGTAGCACCACACCGTCACGTCCACCTTGACCTGCTTGCCCGGGGTGATGGGGCCACCGTCCACGCTGCGGAGCACGACGCGGTCGATGCTCTCATCCAGGTGGTAGAAGCCGAACGGACCATCCGGGCAACCGTCCACCGCGTTCGGGGTGTTGGGCTCGGCCGCGAGGAACTGGCTGCCGCGGCTGTTGACCAGCGTGCCGGTGTCGCAGCCGCAGCCGGTGCCACAGGCGGGTGCGCCCAGCGTGCTGTCATACGCCGCCACGGGAGGCGTGGTGCAGGTGCCACCCCCGCCGCTCTGCGTGGTGAAGCTGAAGCCCGCGCTGTAGTTGCCGGCGCCACAGGAGTCCACCGCGCGCGCCCGCCAGTAGTACGCGGTGTTGGCCGTCAGCGCGGGCGTGACGCCCCACGTGCTGCTCCCCAGCGCGTTCGCCGAGCGCACCACGGTGCCGAAGCCCGCGTCCGTCGCCACTTGCACCTCGTACGAGGTGGCGCCCGTCACGTCACCCCAGTCCAGCGTCGGGGAGAGCGCCACGCCCGTCGCCCCGTTGGACGGGGTGGAGAGCGTGGGCGCCGCCGCCGGCTGGCACGTGGTGTCCGCGGTGGTGAAGCGGAAGGCCGTGCTGTACGCGCTGGTGCCGCAGCCGCTCACCGCGCGCACGCGCCAGAAGTACTGCGTGTTGGCCGTCAGCGCGGGCGTGACGCTCCACGTGCTGCTGGAGAGCGCGTTCGCCGAGCGCACCACGGTGCCGAAGCCCGCGTCCGTCGCCACCTGCACCTCGTACGAGGTGGCACCCGCCACGTCCGCCCAGTCGAGCACCGGCGCCAGCGCCACGTTGGCCGCGCCATCCGCCGGGGTGGAGAGCGTGGCCGTGCCCGGAGGCGTGCACGGGCCGCCCGCCGTCGCGCAGACACACGAGGCGCCGGGGCCATAGCAGGCGCTGGAGCTGGCCGGGACGACGGAGTAGCAGTACTGACGGCCGTTGGCGACCTCGGTGTCCGTGTACGTGGAGCCGGAGACGGTGGCCACGCGCACCTTGCCGAAGTCACAGCCCGCGTACCCTTCCGTCTTCATCACCCAGTACTCGCTGGCGTTGGGCACCGTGTTCCAGCTCAGCGCCACCTGGCCGTCGCTGGGGGCGGCCGTGGCGGTGGGCGCGGTCTTCGGGCCCGCGGCACAGCCGGAGTTGGTGGGCGCGGGCGTCTGGCAGGCGATGCCGTGGCGGTTGAACGCGGCGTGGATGGCCGTCATGTGCGGCGTGCCGTCGTTCAGGTTGCCGTTGTCGTCATCCGCGGCCAGCCACTGCATGTAGCCATGGCTCGCGCCGCAGCCGTCGGACGTGCCCGCCGAGCAGTTGCACGCGTGCCACGAGCCCACGTTGCCGCTGCCCTGGTAGAAGACCTTGTTGCCGATGATGTACGCGGTGTTGGAGTCGTAGTTGAACGGCGCGGCCTGCAGGTCGCGAGCGACCAGGTCCCACGCGGCCTGGCGCACGGGCGCCGCGGCGCAGTGCACCTGACGGCCGCAGGGGCCGGTGCCGGAGGAGCAGCGCGAGCACACGAAGTTCTGCGGCGTGGCCGGCGTCTGGTTCACATGCGCCATGTAGTCCGCGTCGCGCACGCCGGAGCACCGCGCGTTGCACCACGCGCCGCCCGCCTGCGCCTCGTTCTGGTTGTAGCCCGTGCCGTCCGGCGTCTTGCCGCAGCCCAGGTCCGTGGTGGCGAAGAAGCCGTAGCCCACGCACGAGGCCTGGAGCCGGTAGATGGACGCGATGTCCGCGTACGCCTCGCTGGAGTTGCTGAGCGCGCCGCCGGAGTCGAAGTCATCCATGCCGTGGCCCCACTCGTGGTCGAACACGGCGGCGATTTCGCCCGTGTTCCGGCAGCCACCGCCGCTGCGATAGAAGTTCACGGTGGAGCCGTTCCAGAAGGCGTTGCACGTGCTGTTGATGTTGACGTTGGCGGTGAGCTGCCCTTGCAGCCACGTGTTGGACGGCAGCCAGCCACGCGCCAGCTCCGCGATGCGGTTGATTTCGTAGAAGGCCGAGCGAGAGGCCGGCGTGTTGCCCGCGCCGCCGCCGCCCGAGGCGCAGTCATGCTGGCCGTTGGTGCCGCCCAGGTTGATGTTGCCCGTGCCCGTGCCCGAGCTGGTGCTGGGCGAGCCACACGTGTCGCTCACGCGCACGTACTTGCCGGCCAGCGTCGTCGTGACGTTGCCGGAGCTGTAGTTGAAGACGCCGGCGCCGTCCGTGAAGTTGTTGGGCGCGGCCAGGCCCGTGTTGGCCCAGGGCATGGGGGAGTCGGCCTGCATCGTCCCGCACGTGGTGTTGTTCGGGCAGATGTCCGTGTTGCTCAGCGGGTAGATGCCGCCCTTGATGGTCGCGTCCAGGTAGTGGTTGTCATCCTCCAGCGCGAGCACCTCGCCGGTGTGCGCGTCCACCGTCACCTTCCAGCGCTCCTGCTCGCCGGGGTTCTGGAAGCCGTACGTCCACACCAGCTGGTGGTGGTAGCCCTGGCCGAAGCCCGCGTCCGCGCGAGCCATGGGGGCCAGCTCCAGCGTGGGCGCCTGCCACATCGTGGCGGGCGACTCCAGGAGACCAAAGCGCTCACCGCCGAAGGTCAGCGCCTGCTCGGGGCTGAGCGTGGGGCGCGTGGACGCGGTGACGTTGCTCCACGCCTCCGTGCCCACCAGCACCATGTTGCCGTGGTTGATGGTCGCGACGAGCCGGCCATGGCGCACGGGGATGCCGTCCACCTCCTGCGGCACGTACACGTGCCAGAGCACGTCGGTGACCTGCGTCACCTTGGGCTGCCCCAGCTGGAGCAGGTCCACCCCGAGCGCGGCCTGGTTGTCGTGGAGGAACTTGAAGAAGACGTCCGCGACGACGGCCGCGTCGACCGCTCCGGTGGAGCGGCCCAACTGCTGCTGCAGCGTGGACAGGCTCACCGTGTTGCCCACCCCCGTGCCGGGGATGAGCGGGATGGAGCCCTGGATGGCGGTGGGGGAGCCCGTCAGCGGGTCCAGGTAGACGTGAAAGTCCTTCCCGTTGCGGGCGAAGAAGTCATCCCACGCGCTCGGGCCCGCACCGCTCAGCTTCGCCCGGGCCTCGTCCAACGAGATATTGGAGACGGGCAGGTACAGCTCCGGCTTGAAGAACGCCTGGCTCGACAACTGGGTTGTTTGAGATGGCTGGAAAGCCCACGCCAGCGCGCTGCTACACAGCACGAGACAGGCGGCCCACTTCGACGCTAGACGCATGCGGTCCTCCCGCGAAACGCGGATGAGACAGACACCCCCACCTGGGAGTGCCCTCGCAGTCGAGCCCGCAAGATGTGACGAGAAAATCGATACTTTCTCGAAATGTCAGACCAGCCGGAACATCAATTCCCGTGCGGGGCTGCAGTGCCCATGAGTGAACACACGCAGGGACTCCGGGTCCGTCAGGTTTAAACAGGCGCGAAATCAGCCGTCGCGTTGAAGCCGGGGCGCGAGCGCTGTCACCCGCAGCGCCGGCTCATGCGGGAAACAGCAAGCGCAGCGACTGCTTCACCCACGTGCGCCGCGTCTCCAGCGTGTGGAAGTCCAGGAGGATGAACTGGTCGAACGTGCGCGGCGCCATCGACATGAGCGACACGGAGGACCAGAGCTGCACGAGCGCGATGCGCCGCTTGTCCTCCGTGAGGTGCGTCGTGGCGGGGGCGAGCTTTCGCGACAGCTCCTCCAGGAACGCATTGAGGCGGTGGATGGCCGCGCCGTCGTAGCGCTGATGCACCAGCGCGTCGTGGAAGTGCGCATGGGCGATGCGGGGATAGCGGCCCAGGTTCCCCGCGATGTCCTCGAGCAGCGTCTCGAAGGCCTCGCGGATGGACAGCCCTTCGGCGACCAGCTTGTCGAAGTCCATCAGCACGTGCCCGAAGGCCTGGTCCAGCGTGGCCTCCAGCGCCTGGGCAATCAGCTTCTCCTTGCTGCGGAAGTAGTAGCTGATGGCCGCGCTGTTGACCTGGGCCTCGCGGGCAATCTCCCGGATGCCCGTCGCATCCAGGCCATCCCGCTCGATGCAGATGATGGTGGCCCGGAGGATTCGCTCCTGGGCGTCTTGCTCCTTCGTTCCCATTCCACCAAACCCTTGAAACAACAGGACTTCGGGCCCCACGCTTGACGCAGGAACCTCTCTCACTCTATTGATTCAATCAACTGATTAACTCCGGAGATTGAATCCCATGGCCAACCCAGGGCCCGACACTAGCGCAGGCAGACTCTCCCGACGAGGCGTGCTGGCGGGGGCCGGGCTCTTCGTCGGCGGAGTGGCCATCACGGCGGGCACGCGGAGGGTGATGGAGCCCGAGTCCAAGGAGGTGCAGGGCCTCAATCCCCGGACCGACGCCTGGTACGACCTGCGCCTGTCGGGGGACGGGCTGATGGACAACCAGCTGTTGTGGTTCCTGGGGCATGCGACGCATGGCCAGTCGGACGTGGGGGACGTGCTGGAGACGGCGCGGCGCATCCAGCCCGGGGACGAGAAGAGCTGGTTCGCGGAGTGGAGGAAGACGGCGACGCGGGTGCATCAGCACGCCACCGCCGCGGAGGCCAAGGGCCACCGGGTGACGGCGGGGCAGGCGTATGCCCGCGCGGCCAACTACTACCGCGCCGCGACGATTCACTACACGAACCGCGAGGACCCGGCGCTGATGGAGGTGACGCGGGCGGCGGCGTCCACCTTCGAGAAGTCCAACGGGCTCTTGGGGTTCGACATCCAGCCGATGGACATCCCCTACGAGGGCTCGAGCCTGCCGGCGTACTTCGTGCGCTCGCCGTACGCCAAGCCGAGCGCTCCGGTGATTCTGCTCCACCAGGGACTGCACGCCTGGCCGGAGGAGACGAAGTGGGTGTGGGAGGGAGCGCGCAGGCGCGGCTACCACGTGTTGTTCTTCCATGGTCCGGGGCAAGGACGGGCGCTGCGGGAGAAGAACCTGAGCTTCCGGCCGGACTGGGAGAAGGCCGTGAGCCCGGTGGTGGACGCGGCCGAGCGCATCAGCGGAGTCGACCCCCAGCGCATCCTGTTGATGGGCCTGTCGTTTGGAGGAGCGCTGGCGCCTCGGGCGGTGGCGTTCGAGCAGCGGGTGGCGCTGTGCATCGCCAATCCGGGGGTGTTGAGCTGGTGGGAGCAGCACACCGAGCACTTCAATCGCTTCCTGCCGGGAGCGCTGTCGTTGCTGAAGTCCCATCCGGAGGCGTTCGACGAGGCCATCCAGGGGCTCGCCAGCCGTTGGCCCACGGCGGACTACTGGCTGAAGGACGTGTACTGGAAACATGGCGCGCGCTCGCCCTCGGAGCTATTTCGCAAGCTGGAGGAGTTCACCAACGAGGCCATCGTGGAACGCATCCGCTGCCCGGTGCTCATCATGGACGGCGAGGCGGAGGACGTCTCCCCGGGCCAGTCGCGCAAGCTGTACGACGCGCTTCGCGGCCCCAAGCACCTGATGACCTTCACCCAGGCCGAGGCCGCGCCCCTGCACTGCCAGGCGGCCTCCGCGGCGCTCGCGGAAGAGCGGCTGTTCGACTGGCTCGACGAGAACGTGTAACCGCCCCATGACACCCCTGTGCACCGTTGTCCCGCTGCTGGGCGCCCTGCTCGCCTCCACGCCTCCGCTGCCCACCGAGCCCGAGACACCACCGCCCGCGCCCGTGGAGTCCGTGACGGAGGGGAAGTTCAGCATCGTCCCCTTCCTGCTGCCCGCGTATCAGCCCGAGACGAGCTTCCTGTTGGGAGGCGCGGCCTCGTTCGTGTACCAGCCGCCCGCGGGCTCCGGGCGCCGGGAGTCGCAGGTGCTGCTGGCCGCCGCCGCGAGCGTGCGAGGACAGTTCACGTTGCTGTTGCAGCCGGATGTCTACTTCCTGGAGGACCGGCTCAACCTGACGGCGACGTTGAGTGGCGCGCGCTTCCCGGACCGCTTCTACGGCATGGGGGCCGACACGCGCTCGGAGGATGAAGAGGACTTCACGCCCATCTACATGGAGCTGGAGGTGAGTCCCAAGTGGCGCATCGCGCCTCGGCTGTACGTGGGGCCCACGCTGCGGCTGCAGAACGTGCGCATGACGAAGCTCGCCGAGGACGGCGCGGTGCGGAGCACGCCGGGGGCCGACGGGGGGAACACGCTCCAGCTCGGGCTGACAGCGCTGTATGACTCGCGCGACAACACGCTCAATCCCACCACGGGGTTGCTGGCGCGGCTCAACCTGCGCACGGCCAGTGGGGACTGGGGCTCGGACTACGACTTCGACCTGCTGCGGTTGGACGTGCGTCGCTACGTGTCACTGCCGTGGGGGACCCGGCATGTGCTCGCGTTGCAGGGGTTGGTGGAGCTGCGGGACGGCGAGGTGCCCTTCTACGACACGGGTCGATTGGGGGGCATGGAGCTGAGCCGAGGGTACCTGGAGGGGCGCTTCCGCGAGCGGCAGCACCTGGGGGCGCAGGTGGAGTACCGGGCGCCGCTGTTCTGGAAGTTCGGCGGTGTGGTGTTCGCGTCGGCGGCGACGGTGGCCCACAGCCTGAAGGACCTGGAGGCGAAGAACATCAAGCCCGCGGGCGGCCTGGGCCTGCGCTTCGCGCCGCTCTCGGACGTGCCGGTGAACATCCGGCTCGACGTGGCCTATGGCAACGAGCCCAGCTTCTACCTGAACGTGGGCGAGGCGTTCTGACGTCCACCCGGGGGACCTGCTTCTGGGACACGGCCAACACTTCGAAGCCAGAAATCCCCTGGAACTGGGAGGGTTTTCCCCCGGAGCCCCCTTCCTTCCCGGCCTCGCGGTGCTATCAAGCACCGCACCATGCCTGAGAACGAGCCTTCTTCCCTGTTCGACGCCGTGCCCGCGGAGATGGACTTCCCGGCCGAGGAGCGCCGCATCCTCGCCTTCTGGAAGGACCGCCGCATTTTCGAGCGCTCGCTCGAGGCACGTGAGGGAGCCAAGAGCTTCGTCTTCTACGAAGGCCCTCCCACCGCCAACGGCCTGCCGCACAACGGCCACGTCCTCACCCGCGTCATCAAGGACCTGTTCCCCCGGTTCCAGACGATGCGCGGCCACTACGTGCCCCGCAAGGCCGGCTGGGACACCCACGGCCTGCCCGTCGAAGTGGAGGTCGAGAAGGAACTGCGCATCCACGGGAAGGCCGAAATCGAGCGCTACGGCGTCGAGCCCTTCACCGAGCGCTGCATCGAGTCCGTCTTCCGCTACACCTCCGAGTGGGAGCGCCTCACCGAGCGCATCGGCTTCTGGGTCGACCTGAACCAGGCCTATGTCACCTACCACCGCCCCTTCGTGGAGAGCGTCTGGTGGGCGCTGGCCGAGCTGCACAAGAAGGGCCTGCTGTACCAGGGCCACAAGGTGGTCTGGTGGTGGCCCCAGGGCGGCACCGCGCTGAGCTCCGCCGAGGTGGGCCTGGGCTACAAGACGGTCGACGACCCCAGCGTCTACGTCGCCTTCCCCCTGCGCGACACGCCCGACACCGCGCTCGTCGTGTGGACGACCACGCCCTGGACGCTCCCGTCCAACATGTTCGCGGCCGTCAACCCGAACGTGGACTACGTCACCGTCGACGCGGGCGACCGCAAGCTCATCATCGCCGCCGCGCTGCGCGAGGAGCTGGCCAAGAAGCTCAAGAAGGACCTGCCGGTCCTCGACACGCAGATGGGCAGCACCCTGGTCGGCAAGCGCTATGTGCCGCCGTTCGACACGTACTTCGCGAACGAGCAGGACACGCGCGCGAAGCTGCGCGACGGCGGCGATGACGCGCGCGCCTGGCGCGTGCTGGCCGCGGACTTCGTCACCCTCTCCAGCGGCACGGGCATCGTCCATGTCGCCCCGGCCTTCGGCGAGGACGACTACGACGCCTTCCGCAAGGACCGCGAGCGCTTCGCCCAGCCGCACGCCCTGGAGCTGTTCTGCGCCGTGAAGCCGGACGGCACCTTCTCCGAGGAAGTGCCGCTGGTCGCCGGCAAGTTCGTGAAGGACGCGGACAAGGACATCCAGCGCCACCTGAAGGAGCGCGGCCTCATCCTCGTCACCGAGCAGTACAAGCACGAGTACCCGTTCTGCTGGCGCGCGGATGACGACCCGCTCATCCAGTTCGCGCGCCCCGCCTGGTACATCCGCACCACGGCCATGAAGGACCAGGCCATCGCGAACAACCGCGCCGTCAACTGGGTGCCGGAGCACATCAAGGAAGGCCGCTTCGGCGACTTCCTCGCCAACAACGTCGACTGGGCCCTGTCGCGCGAGCGCTACTGGGGCACGCCGCTCCCCCTGTGGGTCCACACCGAGACGGGCGAAGTGGAGGCGATGCCCTCGCTCGAGGCCCTGCGCGAGAAGCCGGGCAGCAACCTGGCCGCCGTGGAGGCGGAGCTCGCGGCGTTCCTCGCCGGCAAGCCGCACGAGGCCAACGCGCGCCACCTCATCGTCCACAAGCCGTGGATCGACAAGGTGACGTACCAGAAGCCCGGCACGCCGGGGCACTTCCAGCGCGTGCCGGAGGTCATCGACGTGTGGTTCGACTCCGGCTGCATGCCCTTCGCGCAGTGGGGCTTCCCGCACGCGCCGGGCTCGCTGGACATCTTCAACCGCGCCTACCCGGCCGACTTCATCTCCGAGGCCATCGACCAGACGCGGGGCTGGTTCTACTCGCTGCTGATGGTGAACACGCTCGTCTTCGACGAGGAGACCCAGGCGCGCATGGGCATGAAGCCCCTGCGCGAGTGGCCGCGCCCGTACAAGAGCTGCATCGTGCTGGGCCACGTCTCCGACAAGGAGGGCCGCAAGGAGTCCAAGTCGAAGGGCAACTACACGCCTCCGGAAATCATCCTCGATGAAGTCCGCATGGACTTCGCGGTGCTGACCGCCGCCGAGGCGGGTGTGCCCGCGGAGCCCGGCGTCGCGCTCATCGCCCGCGAGGACCTGGAGGGCCTGGACCTGACGGAGGGCGCGAAGGTGCAGCTCTTCCGCCCGGACCGCCCCGAGGTCTCCGTCACGGTTCCCCTCAAGGTCCACAAGAAGCTCAAGCGCCGCGTGGTGCTGCTGGCGCCCTCGGAGGTCCAGACGCTGGGCGTGGCCCCGTCGTCGAAGGGCGTGGGCGTGATGCCGGTGGAGGTGCCTCGCCTGGCCGCGTCCGAGCGCGTGACGGTGAAGGACCCCAACGCCAAGTCCCCCGGCGCGGATGCGTTCCGCTGGTTCTTCTACGCGGCGAGCCCGACGTGGTCCAACACGCGCCACTCGCTGGGCAACGTGCGCCTGCTGCAGAAGGACTTCCAGATCAAGCTGCGCAACGTCTACTCGTTCTTCACCATCTACGCGAACATCGACGGCTTCAGCCCCGCGGCGGGGAACCCGAGTGCCACCGAGGCGCCGTGGCTGGCCGTGCGCAAGAGCCAGGGCTGGCGCGAGGTGAAGCAGCGGCCGCTCCTGGACCGCTGGATTCTCTCCGAGGTGCAGCTCACGCTGCGCGACGTGGAGAAGGCGCTGGAGACGTATCAGGTCTACGACGCGGCCCAGCGGCTGGTGGCGCTGGTGGACGGGCTCTCCAACTGGTTCCTGCGCCGCAGCCGAGACCGCTACTGGACGGCGGGGCTGGAGCAGGACAAACGCGACGCCTACTTCACGCTGTACGAGGCGCTCACCACCATCACCGCGATGGCGGCGCCGTTCATCCCGTTCTTCACGGACGCGATGTGGACGAACCTGGTTCGCAAGCCGTGGCCCACGACGCAGCCGGAGAGCGTGCACCTGGCGGACTTCCCCAAGGTCGACGCCAGCCTTATCGACGCGGAGCTGGCCGCGGACATGGCGGCGGTGCGCGAGCTGGTGTCCCCGGGGTTGAAGGTGCGCACGGACAACAAGCTCAAGGTGCGTCAGCCGCTGTCGCGCGCGGACATCATCCTGGCGCGCAAGGAGCTGACGGACCGGCTGGCCGTGTACAAGGACCTGCTCGCCGACGAGCTGAACGTGCACGAGGTTCGCTTCGTGGAGCCGGGCAGCCCGGACGCGGACGTGGTGCGCTTCCGGGTGCGGCCGAACCTGCGCGCGGTCGGCGGGCGGCTGGGGCCCAAGCTGGCGCCGGTGCGCAAGGCGTTCGACTCGGGTGACGGCCGCGCGCTGCACCGGGAGCTGCTCCAGACGGGCCAGGTGGCCATGACGGTGGGCGGTGAGTCGCTGGTGTTCACCGCCGAGGAGCTGGAGACGCTCGTGGAGGCCAATCCGGGCTACGCGGCGGCGGGCACGGGCGCGGGCGTCGTGGTGCTCCACACCGAGCTGACCGAGGCGCTCATCGACGAGGGCCTGGTGCGTGAGCTGCTGGCCCGAGTGCAGGGTGCTCGCAAGGACATGGAGCTGGGCTACACGGACCAGATTCGTCTGTGGGTGGATGGCGATGCGCGCGTGAAGCGCGTCACGGAAGAGGGCCGGGAGCTGATTGCTCGCGAGACGCTGGCCGCCTCCATCCAGGTGGGCCCCGAGGGCCTCGCCGGGACGGAGGAAGAGGTCCAGCTCAACGGCCTGCCCGCGCGCATCCGCGTCGAGCGCGCCTGAGTCGGCACCACGGCACGTCACGTCAGGGCTGAGTGCCCCTGACGTGACGGCGCCGGGCTCCGTTCCCCGTGAGGAAGAACGTGAGTTGTTCGCGGTGCGCCACCGCGCATGAGACGTGAGGAAGAAGTCCAGGCTCAACGGCCTGCCCGCATGCACGACACGAGGGCGCCACGCCCCATTCGTGGGTGCCCCACGCGCATGAGACGTGAGCGAGGTCCGACAAGAAGCCACCGAGCACGCGGGGCTTCAGCGGACGAGGAGCAGCAGGAAGACCGCCAGCCACACGAGCAACGCGAGTCCCACCTGCCGCAAGCGGCTGAGCCGCGCCTCCACCTGGTCCACCTCGTCGAGGAGGAAGTGCTGGAGCCGCTCCACGCCTTGCTGGAGACGCTCGGACGTCTTCCCCTCCCCCGTGGGTTCCCGCTCCGCCCCTGCGGTCAGCAACCTCCAGGCGGGCTGAATCACACGCATCAGCGGCCAGAGCACGTCGCCCGCGGGAATCCGTGGCAGCCGCCAGCCGAGTCTCCGTCGCAGGCTCCAGGCGAGCGCGCACACCCCTGCCCCCACCAGGACGGGCCACGCCGAGGACACGAGGTTCTTCGCCTCGAGCAGACGCGGAAGCGCCTCGCGCCCCACCGGACTCCAGAAGAGCAGCGCGGTATCCATCGCGAACAGCAATCCCCACGACGCGCCCATCCAGCCCGCGCTGGACGTGCCCTGCTCCGGCGACTCGGCCACCACACGCTCCAGGAAGCGCGCCATGAGGAGCGTGCTGCCCACCGCCGCGAGTGACAGCAACAACGGCAAGGACTCGGGGCCGTGCGCCGCGGCTTCGGCGGACTTGAGGGACAGCTTCGCCAGGGCCCCGCTCGTCAGCGGTGCGCCGGCGATCTCCAGCCCGGACCAGGCGAGCCCCGCGAGCACCAATCCCCCTCGCCACCCGCGCCAGCCCGTCGCCGGCAACAGTCCCGCCCCCAGGAACAACAGTCCCTTCGCCATCGAGTGGTGCACCGCATAGACGAGCACCGCCACCACCAGCATCGGCGCCGCCTCTGGAGTCCCCAGCGCGAGCCCCACCGCGAGCGTGATGAACCCCATCTGGCTCACGCTCGAGTACGCGAGCACCGTCTTCGCCTCGCGCTGCGTGAGCCCCACGACCACGGCGTAGAACGCGGCGGCGAGCCCCATCCCCACGCAGACCTGGCTCACCATCGGCAGGCTCGACTGCCCGAGCGGAAGGAAGCGCAGCCACCCCAGCACGCCGACCTTGATGATGGCGCCGCTCAACACCGCACTGGCGGGCGCGGGCGCGACGGGATGGGCCAGGGGCAACCACATGTGCAGCAGCAGCGCGCCCACTTTGATTCCGAACCCCACCAGCACGAGGACCACGATGAGGTCTCGCGAGCCCGACTCCGACACCACTCGCGCCACGTCCACCAGCATCACGTTGATGCGCGTCCCCACCGTGAGGAAGAAGGCGGCCAGGAGGCTCACCTCTCCCAGCAACGCCATCACGATGTAGACCCGCCCCGCCTCGGCCGCGCGCTCATCCCGAACATGGACGACGAGGCCATAAGCGCAGAACGTCATCATCGCGAAGAACAGATAGAAGCTCGCCACGTCCAGCGCGAGCACCGCTCCCACGTTCCCCGCCAGCGTCGCCAGGTAGAAGCCCCAGAACGAGGGCCGGCGCGAGTCCTCGCGCAGATAGCCCTTCGCGAAGAGCCCCGCGAAGAGCCACAGCGCCCCCGTGAAGATCAGATACGTCCGCGTCACCGTCTCCGGCCCGTACAGCCACATCCCCAGGAGCACGCTCTTCCAGTGGAGCGTCGCTCCCGTGCCCAGCCCCAGCCCCAGCGCGGGCAGCGCGGCCCACGGCGCCAGCCACATCCCCACCGCACGCGTGCCGGGAATCATCACCGCCAGCACCCACACGAGCGGCACCAGCAGCGCCGCGCCGACGGCCACCTCCGCCAGGCTCACGGCCGGAACTCCCGCTCGGTGATGAGCTTCGTCCAGCTCAGGGGGCTGAACTCCCATCCCGCGAACAGCCCCATCGCGAGCGACAGCGCGGCCGTCGTCAGCGTGGGCAGCAGCAGGGACAGGCCAATCTCCCAGCGGCGAGGGTTCGGCTCCCACTCCTGCTGGGGCGCCTGGAACCAGGCGGAGTAGAGGATGGGCAGGAAGTAGCCCGCGTTGAGCAGGCTGCTCATCAGCAGCACCCCCACCAACCAGGGCTCCTTCGCCTCCAGCGCGCCGATGCCCAGGTACCACTTGGTGATGAAGCCCGCGACGGGAGGAATCCCAATCATCCCCAGCGCGGCGATGGTGAACGCCCCCATCGTGAGCGGCATCCTCCGCCCCACCCCGCGCAAATCCCTCACGCGATGCACGTGCAACTCCTCCGCGAAGTTCCCCGCGCAGAAGAACAGCGTGATCTTCATCACCCCCTGGTGGACCAGGTGCACCAGCCCGCCGATGGTCGACACCGTGCCGAAGATGGAGACGCCCACCACGATGTACGCGACCTGGCTGACCGTCGAGTACGCCAGCCGCCGCTTCAAGTCGCCTTGCTGGAGTGCTCGCAGCGAGCCGTAGAGGATGGTGATTCCCGCGACCACCGCCAGCGGGCGCATCACTCCCAGGTCATGCACCAGGTACACGCCATACACGTCGTAGATGACGCGTGTGATTCCAAAGGCGCCCGCCTTCACCACCGCGACGGCATGCAGCAGCGCGCTCACCGGCGCGGGCGCCACCATCGCGACGGGCAGCCACCCATGCAGCGGCACCAGCGCCGCCTTCACGCCCAGGCCGGCAATCATCAACACGAAGGCCACCTGCAACCCGGTGCGGTGCTCGACGGCGCCCCAGAGCGCGCCCCGCTCCGTGAATTCCACGGCCCCCGCGAGCACGTACAGCAGCACCACGCCCGCGAGCAGCAACGTGGCCCCCGTCAGCGTGTAGCGCAGGTACACATTGCCCGCGCGGAGCGCATCGGGCGTCCCCTTGTGGATGACCAGCGGGTACGTCGACAGCGTGAGCATCTCGTAGAACAGGAAGAACGTGAGCAGGTTGCCCGCGAGCGCGATGCCCATCGTCGAGGCGACACACAGCGAGAAGAAGCCGAAGAATCGGCTCAGGTGCTCGGTGCCCTCCAGATAGCCCACCGCGTAGATGGTCGTCACGAACCAGAGCACCGCGGACAGGAGGATGAAGAGCAGGCTGAACGTGTCCGCTCGGAGCACCAGGTCCGCGTTGGGGAGGAAGGGCACACGCGTCTCATAGTGACGGCCCTGGAACACCCCCCACGCCATGAAGAGGGTCAGCCCCAGCTTCGTCACCGCCGCGGCCAGGTTGAGCGTCGTCCGCGTGCGCCGCTGACCTTGGGGCAGCAGGAAGATGACCAGCCCGGGGAGCAGCGAGCTCAACAGCACCCACACCGGGAGCCAGGTGCTCCTCATCGCGCCGCCCCCACCGCCAGCAGGTCCAGCGGGAACCACGGCACCAGTCCCAACACCAACGCGATGAGCGCGAGCGCGAGCGGCGCCAGCTCGTTCCCCAGCGGAATCGAGCGCACCTCCACGCCGGGCGGGAGCGGGAGGAAGGAGCCTCGGAGGATGCGAAAGACATACGCCGCCGCCAGCAGGCTCCCCAACAGCAGCACTCCACCCCACCACCACTGCTGCGTCTGGATGGCCGCGTTGAGCAGGTACCACTTCGCGATGAACCCACCGCTGGGCGGAATGCCAATCAGGCTGATGCCGCCCAGCGCCATCGCCAGGAAGGTGAAGGGCATGCGGTAGGCCAACCCCTGCACACTGCCCAGCTCGGTGATGCCCACCGCCTGGTGGATGTTCCCCACCGCCACGAACATGGATGCCTTCGCGGCGGCGTGCGAGACGACCAGGTAGATGGCGCCCGACCGGGCCCCGCTCGTCGCCATCGGGAAGACCAGGAACATGTAGCCGATCTGCGCCACGCTCGAATAGGCGACGACCTGCTTGAGCTTCGACTGGCTCAGCGCCAGCAACGAGCCCCACAGCACCGCCGCCGCGCCCAGGATGCCCAGGAACTGCCCCACCTCGGGGTCGAGCACCGGCGCGAAGACCTCCAGCCACATGCGGAACAGCACGTAGTAGGAGCCCTTCGAGATGAGCGCCGACAGGAGCGCCGTCACCGGCGTGGGCGCGCCGCCATAGGTCGGCGGAAGCCAGACATGCAAGGGGAACAGGGGCGTCTTGAGGCACAGCCCCACCGTCACCAGCGCCGCCGCCATCCACGTCACGGGCCCTGGCTGGACGCGCTGGGCCAGGAGCCCCATGTCCAGCGCGGCGTACGCGCCATACAGCAGCGAGATTCCCAGCAGGTAGCAGAGCGAGCCCGGCAGCGCGAAGAGCAGGTAGCGCAGGCCCGCCTCCAGTCCTGGCAGGTCCCTGCGCACCACGATGAGCGCGACGGCTCCCAGCGTCGTCAGCTCCAGCGTGACGTAGAGGTTGAAGGCATCCGCCGACATCACCAGCGCGTTGAGCGCGCACCAGACGAACAGCCACAGCGGGAGGTACTCACGGTCCTCGCGGTTCCCCAGGTGGTCCAGCGCGTTGACGCTGATGAGCGAGCCCACCAGGGCCACGGTCAGCATCATCAACACCGCGAGCCCATCCGCGCGCCACCCGATACCCAGGGGCGCGCCCCAGCCTCCGATATCCTGGTGCAGCGCGCCGACGGTCGCCACCTCCCACGCCAGCACCGCCACCGCCCCGAGCGTCGCCACGGAGGCGACACCCGCGACGATGCGCACCCCGTCTCGCCCCACCAGCAGCGCGAGCACCGCGCCGAGCAAGGGGAGGATGACCGGCCATGCCATCAAGGCCCAGGCCCCCGTCATGGGCCCTCCGGGCTGGAGCGCGACGAGTCGCTCTCCGTGGACTGGAGCCGGGAGATGCGCCGCGCCAGCGCCACCCCCAGCGCCGTCGAGCTCACCGACACGACGATGCCCGTGAGCACCAGCGCGTGGGGAATCGGGTCCGGCGCACCCGACGGGACTCGCCGCGCCAGGGCCACGAGGACCAGCAACACACCCGAGCCCATGATGTTCGACGCCAGGATGCGCTTCACCACGTGCCGGTGCGCGAAGAGGCCCACCAGCCCCACGCTGAACATCGCCATGCCGGACAGCGCATAGAGCACCCAGGAGCTCACGGTGTCCCCTCGCGCTCCACCTTGGGTGGACGAACCCCGGGGAAGAACATCAGCAGGACCAGGGTGATGGTGACGGTCAGCGCCAGCTCCACCACGAAGATGAGGGTCCCCGCCAGATGAGGTGGGAACTCCAGCAGCCGCCCTCCGCGGAAGAGGGGCGCCACGGCCACGGCCACGAACAACAACGGGCCCATCAGCAGCGCCCAGCGCACCCTGCGCGACGACATTCGCGGGGTCCCCAGCCGCGTCGTGAGGATGGCCACCACGCCGCCTCCCGCGAGGATGGCGCCCGCCTGGAACGCGCCCCCGGGGCCGTGCGCGCCCACCCACACGAGATACCCCGCCAGCAGCAGCACCGCGGGCGTCATCATCCGGAACAGCTCGCCCGTCAGCGGGTCGTCCTCGGTCTCCAGCGAGGGCCTCTCCGTGCGAGGGTTCACCGCTCGCGCGCCCAGCGCGGCCACCAGCAGCACCGCGATCTCCAGCAGCGTGTCGTAGCCACGGAAGTTCAAGAGCACCGCCGTGACGGGATGCTCCACGCCGCTGTCGGCCAGCCGCGCGGTGACCTCGGGGCCCAGGCCCAGGCTGTCGGCGGGCAGCGCGAGCACGGCCCACCCCAGCACGCCCGTCAGCGCGGAGGCGGCCAGGATGTCCCAGACCCAGCGGGTGGCGCGGGTGTGGGCCTCGGGCGCGGTCTCCTCCGTCCAGCTCAGCGTGTGCATCAGGAGCGCGCCGGTGAGGCCCGTCCCCACGGCGGCCTCCACCAGCGCGATGTCGGGGGCCTCCAGTCGCGCCCACGCGAGCGCGGACATCAAGCCCATGGCGACGAAGAGCACCACGGCCTGGGACAGGGCCTCGGTGTGGAGCACCAGCCACGCCAGGAAGGGCAGGCTCAGCGCGAGCCCTCCATCGAGCAGCGCGTCCATCATGACTCGCGCGAGCCTCCCCAGGCCCCGACGCCTCGGCGGAGCGCCGCGCGCGCGATGAGCTGGCAGGTGAAGGCGCTGGAGATGAGGACGAAGAACCAGACGAGGAACAGCTTGAGCGCCGTCGCCCACGAGCCCGCCTCGAGCGCCAGGCCCACGACGACCAGCCCGAGCCCCAGGTTGTCGACCTTGGTGAGGGCGTGGAGTCGGCAGTAGACGTCCGGGAAGCGCAGCACGCCCACGGTGCCCGCCAGACAGAAGCCCGCGCCCGCGAGGAGGAAGAGCGCGGAGATGACATTCAAGAGCGTCATCGCCGTGAATCCTCCGGAGGGTCGCCGATGGCGAAGCGCACGAAGGCCACCACGGTGACGGGGGCCAGCAGCGCGAAGATGAGGGCCACGTCTCGCAGCGCGCCCCGGTCTCCATCCGCCGCGAGCAGGACGAGGACTCCCACGCCCGTGGTGCCGAACAACTGCGCCACGATGAAGCGGTCCGTCAGGGTGGGGCCGCGGATGACTCGCACCAGCCCCGCGAGGAGCGTGAGGAACAGGAAGAACGCCACGCCCGTGCGCAGCTCATGCATGGGTGGCCTCCCGAGGAGGAGCGTCCAGGCCGAACAGCCGCGCCACCCGGCGCTCCAGGTCTTCCAGCTCGTGCTGGAGCACCTCGCCCCGGTCGACGAGTGAGTGCACCACCAGCACTTCCCCCAGGACATCCGCGTTCAGCGTGCCCGGCATCAAGCTGAGCGTGAGTCGGAACACGGTGCAGGGAGCCCCCGCCGGGAGGCGCAGCCGGTAGCGGATGAAGACGGGGGAGATGGGCAGGCCAGGCGCCAGCGCGCGCCGGGCCACGTCGAAGCCGCCTTGCACGGAGCCCACCAGGAAGAAGACGGCGAAGCGCGCGATGTCGAGGAGCCGCCAGGAGTACTTGCGCGGTGGGCTCAGCATGAAGCTGACCACCAGCACGACCGTCACCACGGGCACGCCGAAGGTGACGCTGCTCGGGTCGCCGTCACACAGGGCCCACCACGAGATGCACATGAAGGCGACGCGCGCGAGCGCGCTCTTCCAGGCCACCCTGGGGAGCCAGGGCCCCTCCGCCCAGGGCCCCTTCCCACGCTTGAGCTTCCTGACCGCGTCCCGTGGCTGCACGAGCCAGGACCCTAGTGCCGCGTCCACCGCACGCGCCGGGGACGTGTGGCCCGCACGTTCGTCATCCGACGCTTGAGGGCCTCAGTGGCGGACGGGCGACGGTTGGCCCCATGCCACGGCCCGAAGTGGCGCTCGCGAACGCGAAACCTCGGCGATGAGGACAGCCGGATGCCGTGCCCGGCAAGCACGGCGCGAAGCTCGCACCCGCTCCGCACCTGGTGTCGGCGAGAGCCGCGCCCTTGCTCGCCCGGCTGCTGGCGACATCCCGACATATTGACAACCAGGACACCATTTGTCACTTTGAACACATGCCGGTGACGATGACAGACGAAGAAGCGGCGGCCCGGCGCGCGCGTGTCCTCCTCGCCGCCCGGTGGTGTTTCCTCAACTTCGGCTTCGCCAAGACAGCGTTCGAGGACATCGCCCGGCGCGCCAACCTCTCGCGCACGCTGCTCTACCGGGTCTTCAAGGACAAAGAGGACATCTACCGAGCCGTCTTCGTGGACTGGCTGGTCTCCAGGCATCCCGCGGCGAGGAAGGCGGCCAAGGAGCCCGGCAGCCCTCTCGAGCGCTTGCTGGGGGTGTGCCGGCTGATGGTCCTCGAACCCTGGGCCGAAATGGTCGGGGCGCCCATGGGGCCCGAGTTCTTCGAGGCCTGCGAGCGAATCGACCCCGAGGCCGATGCGCTGCATCGCAAGGTCGCGCGGGAGTGCGTCGCCACCATCCTGGGCGATGAGGCGAGTGCCGAGGTCTTCCTCCTCGCGCTCGACGGGTTGCTCGCGGACCAGCCGCCGGTGGACGTGCTCGAGCGGCGGACGCAACTGCTCGCGGAGCGCTTCGCTCCCAAGTCATCGAAGAAAGGAACGCGGTCATGAGCGCGGCGGGGACAACAGCGCGGCCGATGCGCGTTCGATGTGGCCACACACACCTGGGAGGCGAACCATGAAGGTCGTCATCTTCGGCGCGACAGGCATGGTCGGAGCGGGCGCCTTGCGCGAGGTGCTCGCATCCGACGACGTCGAGGCGGTGCTCAGCATCAGTCGACAGCCGTGCGGTGTCGAGCATCCCAAGCTGCGCGAAATCCTCCTCTCCGACCTCTTCGATGTCGCCGCCGTCGAAGGCCAGCTCAGCGGCTACGACGCGTGCATCTGGGCCATTGGCGTCAGCTCCGTCGGCCTCGACGAGGCGGCCTATGCCCTGGTGACCGAGGAGCTGACGCTCACGTGGGCACACACGCTCCTGCGGCTCAACCCGGGCATGGCCTTCTGCTACTGCTCCGCGGGGGGCGCGGGCGGCCCGGGAATGTGGGCTCGCGTGAGGCGCCGCGTCGAAGGCGCGCTGAAGGAGATGCCGTTCCGGCACGCGGGTGCTGTTCGCCCTGGCTTCATCCGCCCAGGTCCCGGCATCCGGAGCAAGACGCGAGGCTACCAGTTCGGCATCACCCTGCTGAAGCCGCTGTTCTTGCTCGTGCCGCTGCTGGTCCGCGTCGTCCCCGGGCTGTTCACCACGTCGGAGCGCCTCGGCCGGGCGATGTTGCGTGTCGTCCAGGGACGGGCCGACCGGTTCATCCTCGAGTCCGCCGACATCAACCGGGTCGGAGCATGAGCGCGATGACTCACTCTCCTCGCGGTGCGAAGCTCGGTGTCATCGCGGGCGTGCTCATCGTGCTCGCCTGCGCCTGGCACTTCGGTGTCTTCGAGCAGGTCGGCGAGCCGCGAGTCCTGGCGCACAAGCTCGTCGGGATGGGCGCGTGGGGTTGGCTCGCGTTCATCCTCGCCTACACGGTGTTGCAACCATTCGGTGTCCCCGGCTCCATCTTCCTGGTGGCGGCGCCGCTCATCTGGCCGTGGCAGACCGCGTTCGCGCTCTCGATGGCCGGCACGATGTCCGCGAGCATCGTCGGCTTCTCGTTCGCGCGCTTCATCGCGCGAGACTGGGTCTCCGCGCGCATCCCAGCGCGGCTGCGCAAGTACGACGCGGCACTCGAGCGCAGCGCCTTCCAGACCGTCGTCGTCCTGCGGCTCATCTTCTGGATGTCGCAGATGCTCCACTCCTTCCTCGGTGTCTCGAAGGTGCGGTTCTGGACGCACTTCTGGGGCTCGCTCGTCGGCTATGTGCCGACGCTGTTCATCGTGAGCTACCTCGGCTCGGAGCTGTTCGACGCGTCGGGGAAGCTGCAGCCGGACGCGTGGCCGACCCTGGCTGGACTGCTCTTCACATCGCTCGTCATCGCCGCGCTCGCATGGGCCTGGGAACGCCGCCGTCTCGCGGGGGAGCCCCCACCGCCACACCCTGGGAGCCCCTCATGACCCAAGACCTCCTGCACAAAGTCGTCCTCATCACCGGCGCGACGGACGGCATCGGGAAGGCCGCCGCCACCGAGCTCGCCCGGCGCGGCGCGACCTTGACGATTGTCGGCCGCAACAAGCAGAAGACCGAGCAGGTGCTCGCCGAGCTGAAGTCGACCAGCGGGAACCCCCACCTCGACCTTCTTCTCTGCGACTTGTCGCGGATGGCCGACGTCCAGCGCGCCGCGGAGGAGTTCAAGGCCAGGCATGAGCGGCTGGATGTCCTGGTGAACAACGCGGGTGCCACCTTCAAGAAGCCGACGATGGGCCCCGACGGGTTCGAGCTGACGTTCGCGCTCAACCACCTCGCGTACTTCCAGCTCACGACGTCGCTGCTCGACCTGTTGCGGAAGACACCCGGTGCGCGGGTCGTGTCGACCTCGAGCAGCATGCAGGCGCGCGGGCGGCTCGACCTCGCGAAGACTCCCACGTCCCTGGCCGGGTCGGGCCCAGGTGCCTATGCGACCTCGAAGCTCGCGAACGTCCTCTTCACCCAGGAGCTTCAGCGAAGACTGGAAGGGACAACGGCCATCGCCAACTGCTTCGAACCAGGCACGGTGCGGACGCAATTCGGTGGCTTCGGCTCCGACCAGGGGTTCTTGCTGAACCTCGTGTACACGCTCGCGAAGCCGTTCTCGAGCACGCCGGAGCAAGGCGCGGATTCCCTCATCTGGCTTGCCACCGCACCCGAGGCGGCCTCGCTCAAGGGCGAATACGTCTCGAAGCGCCGGGCGGTGCGCCCGCAGAAGCAGGCGCGGGATTCAAAGCTCGCGGCCTACCTGTGGACGTTGAGCGAACAACTCTGTGCCCGGGCGGTCGCGCGCACCGGGTGACCACCGCCGCACCCACGCGCCACTCCCACTCGGGCTTCAATCCTCGGGCGCGCCCTGGGCCCCCACGCGGATGACCTGGGTGGTGGAGGCACTCACGCCTCCGCCATCCGTCGCCGTCAGCGTCACGGTGTAGGAGCCCGGCTGCAGATAGCGATGCTCCAGGTATGCGGCGTCCGACGTCGTGCCATCGCCCAGGTCCCACCGGAAGCGCTGAATCCATCCGCCCGGGTTCGTCGTCGTGCTCGTGGTCCCATCCAGGTACACGTCATGGGGCGCACGCTCCCCGGAGAAGGGACCTCCGGTGATGCGCGGCTCGGGCCCCACGCTCCCACCATCGGCCGCGGGCATCCGCAGCTCGCGCAGCGTCGACGCCCCCTGGTCCACCACCAGCATGTTTCCATTCGGCAGCGCCGCGATACCCGTGGGCAGGCTGAACGTGGCCTGCTCCGCCGTCCCATCTCGCGCCCCATGCGCGCCCGACCCCGCGTAGGTCCGGACCCGCCCTCCCACCAGCATCCGGATCCGCTCGTTCCCCGTGTCCGTCAACAACAGCCGGCCATCGACATGCACCGCGCCCGACATCGGCAGGAACTGCGCCGCGCCTCCTGCTCCATCCGCGAACCCGCCCGGCGCGCTCCCCGCCACCGTCGTCGTGGTGAAGCTCGCATCCATCGCCACCCTGCGGATGAGCCGGTTCCCCGTGTCCACCACCCACAGCGCCCCATCCCCGAACGCCACCGCCGTGGGGCGATGCAGCCGCGCCTGGCTCGCCGGTCCGTTCGTGCTGCCCGAGCCCCGTGAGCCAATCACCGTGCTCACCCGCGCCTGCGGCGTGATGCGCGCGAGCCGATGGTTGAACGTGTCCGTCACATACAAATCCGTCCCCGCGAAGACCAGGCTCGTGGGCGTCTGGAACCGCGCGGCCGGCCCCGTTCCATCCGCCCTCCCCTGCCGCCCCTCCCTCGAACCCGCGAACGTGCTCACCGTCCATCGCCCGTCCCGCGCAATGCGCACGATGCGATGGTTCCCCGTGTCCGCCACGTACAGCGTCCCATCCGGCGCCACCGCGATGGACTGCGGCGAGCGCAGCGCCGTCGTCGCCCCCGGCCCCTCTCCCACCCCGGGTGTCCCCAAGCCCGCGATGGTCGTCACCGTGCGGGCCGCATCCGGCGCGATTCTCCGCACCGCATGATTCCCCGTGTCCGCCACGAAGATGTTCCCCAGCCCATCCACGGCCACGCCCACCGGCCTGCGCAGGCGCGCCCGAGCCACCGGCCCATCCACGAACCCGTCTTGAAACGCGACCCCCGCCAGCGTGGAGACCCCCGCCGCCTGTCCCGTCCTGTCCACCGGCCGAGGCTCCTCCGCCCCAAACGTGTCCCCCGGCAACGTGGCCACCAGCCCCGCCTTGCGCAGCACGTTCTCGGTGATGCGCTGCACCCGCAGGTCCGCGAAGCGCGGATGCGAGAGCCCGTGCGACCAGGAGATGCCGCCGCTGGAGAAGACAAACGCCCCCGAGGGCGCGGTGAAGAGGCCCGCCGTGTGCCAGTTCGGCTCACCCTTGTTGCTGATGGCGGGTGAGCGCGACAGCGGAATGAACCCCGGCGGCGTCGCCCCGTTCGCCCACTCGCGGTCAATCTCATACCCCACCACGCCCAGGATGGAGTCTCCGCGCCGGAGCTGCGTCCCCTCGAAGGGCCACGCCTCTGGCGACTCCACGACGAAGGGCTGCGGGATGATTCCCCACGCATCGGACATCACGCCCGTGAGCCCATTCTCCGGCTCGCCCAGGAGCGCGTTGCGCCAGCGCACCGTGATGAGCGGCGTGCCCGCGAGCGGGTCTTCCCTTGGGGCCTCGTCCTTGTAACAGACCTGCCGCCGCCTCGACGCGCCCTCCAGGCGGATGAGCCAACAGCTCGTGTCGCTGCCCAGGAATGCCAGACTCACGCCCGACGCGAGCGCCCCCTCCACCGCCTCGCGCGCCGGACGAGACCAGTACTCGTCATGCCCCACCGAGAGGAACAGCTTCTGTCCTCGCAACAAGGACGGGTCCCGGTCCACGTCGACATTCGTCACGTAGGACAGTTCGTACCCCTTCGACTCCGCCCACATCACGAAGGAGTGCGCGGCGTAGAAGTACTCCCCCGCCCCATTGCCATCCAGGTACGGCCGGTCGAAGGAGACGACCTTCGCGTGGCCTCCCGACAACCCGAGCGACGTCGCATACAGGCTCTCACCGCCCCACGCGTTGTACGCCTGGAACGTCGTCACGGGGAGCTGCACCACCCCCACGCCCTTGCGCTCATCCGCGCGCACCACGAAGAAGACATACGACTGCGGCCCGTCCTCCCTCCGGAGCTTGAGCAAGTACACCCCGCTCGGCCACGTCGCCTGGGTCCGCACGGTGAAGCTCACCGGCCAGCGGCACTCCACCAGCCCCGTCGTCCGGTCCGCCTCGGGCACAGGCTGCGGCCCCACCGTGACAGGGCCTCCCGCCGCCATCCGCCGAGAGCCCGTCCCTCCGTAGTAGCCCATGCGGAAGAGCTCCCACGTCACCGCGCGCACGCTGTCCGTCCGGACATGGATGCCCAGGGACTCGCCCCGCTGCACGCTGACCGCGGAGGCATATCCCTCCAGCTGCGCGCCCGTCGCGGGCTGGCTCAACCTCCACTCAGTGGTGCCAGGGAATGGCGCCTCACCGGCCACCGGAGCCATCGCCATCATTCCCCCCAGCATCAGGACCATCGCCAAGCCCATGCGCGCGCCCCCTCTCACGCGCGTTCTCATCGCCCGCCCAAACCCTCTCAATGACGGAGACCGCCAAGTGGGCGGCCTCGAACAAAGCTCCGCCACTCTGTGCCAGGGCCGACGTGGGAAATGTCTGCCATGGCCCGTCCGCCACGGGCCCACGCAATCCCACCCGCGCTCTCCCGCACAGGTCAGCCGAGCTGGAGCGTTTCCTCGGCGAGCGGCAGGTCATCGAGCCGCACATCCGGCGTCTCGACGATGCGGCCCAGGAGCCGCCGGAAGCACTCCGCCAGCCGCTCCACCTCCGCGGGCTGGAACACGTCGGCGGCGTACTCGAAGGCGCCGCTCAGCCGGCCCAGGTCCTCGCGCAACAACAACGTCAGCTCATGCCGCGCCGTGCCCGGCACCGAGGCATCCGGCGTGTCCGTCAACAGCGTGCACCCCAGCCCCGGAATCGCCAGGTCGAAGGTCGCCATGCTCTCGAAGACACACGCGGCCTGGACCTCGGGCAAGGCCGCGCGGGCGCCTCGGCACAGCCGCGACACCTCTTCGAACGGCAGCTCCTGATGACTCAGGTCCTCCGTCGTGCACCGGCGGTGGCGCACCAGGAGCTCCCGGAACGACGGGTTCCCCGTCAGGTCACAGCGCAGCGCCACCGTGTTCGCGAGCAGCCCCACCACGTCGCGCAGCTCGCGGCGTCCCCGGTTGGCCACCACGGTGCCCAGGAGCACGTCCTCCTGCCCGGAGTGCCGGCGCAGCAGCGCGGCGAACACGGCCGAGAGCGCGGTGAACAGCGTGGCCCCCTCGCCGCTCGCCAGCGCCTTCCACGCCGCCGTCAGCGCCACCGGGACCTCGAAGGACACCAGCCCGCCCAGCCGCGAGCCCTCGCCACACCCGTTCCGAGGCGTCAGCTTCAGCGGCGGCACCCCCTCCAGCCGCGCCCGCCAGTACTCGCGCTGTCGATGCGCCCCCTCACAGCCGAGCCACTGCCGCTGCCAGCGAGCCACGTCCGCGGCCTGCCGGGAGGGCGGCGCCAGCGGCGAGGGCACCCGCGCATGGAAGACGCGATACAGGAACGCCAGCTCCCGCCCGAAGACACTCAGCGACGCGCCATCCGTGATGAGCCGATGCTGTGTCACCAACAGCACATGGGTCTGGTGGGTCAGGACCACCAGCGCGGTGCGAATCAGCGGCCCCACCTGGAGGTCGAACGGGGCCCGCCCCAGCGCGTCGTAGAGTGTCCGGAAGGACGCGGAGTCGAGCGCCCGCCCCGCGTCATCCTCCTGCTCGGCCCGCAGGTCGACGACGGGCATCTCCAGGCGGGGCGCCGGTGCAACCACTTGCAGCAGCTCCCCCTCCCGCTCCCGGAACGACGTGCGGAAGGCTTCGTGCCTCCGGACGATTTCCTGGAGGCTGAGCTTCAGCGCTTCGACGTCCAGCGGGCCGTCGAAGCGCAGACCGAAGTGGAGGTGGAAGCGAGGGCTCTCGGGCTGGGGCCGAAGCTGCCTCCAGAGCTGCTGTTGCCCCAGGGAGGCGGGCGTGGTGCCCTCGTTGCGCCGCACCACCTCCGCGGCCTCGCTCACCGGCGACAGGGCGAGCATCACCTCCGGAGAAGCCAGCACCCGAGCCAGGGCTTCGATGGTCCCCTGCTGCCAGAGGAAGGCGAGCGTCAGCGGCAAACCCAGCCACTGCTCCAGGTCATTGGCCAGGGAGATGGCCGCCATCGAGTCGAGCCCCTGCTCGACCAGGGGACGCCGCGTGTCGATGGAGCCCGCGGGCATCTGCCAGTGGAGGGCCAGCCACTCCACCACCCAGTCCTCGATGGTCTCGTGATGGGCAGGGAGCCGGGACTCGGACAGGTCATGGGCCGCGGGCACGGAGCGCTCGCGTGACGCGTCACGTTCATCCACTCGGGGCTTCACAGCGTCCGTCTCTTCACGCAGGCACATCCACCCGGGTGAGTTGCGTGCGTGGAACGACAACGTCAAGGTCCGCCCCCGAAACTCTCCCCTCCGGGCGTACACGACCCGACGTGAACCATCCCTCGACGTCGTCTGCCAATCCCTCCCACCACGTCGGGTCCCCGCCTCACCGTTCCGCGGGGCCGGAAGGCTGTCCGCTGCTTCGCGAATCGCCATCCCCCGCGCCCGGCCCATGCCGGGCCCCCAGCACCTGCGTGGCCCCCCGGATGGACGTGTCGCACGAGCCTGGACGGCCCCTCCGTGAAACCCGTGTCGGATGGCGCCTCCATTCTTGGTGCTTCCCTCATGCCAGGGCGCGTCATACGACGCGGCCAGGTTCACCCGCTGATTGAGGTCTCCCCTGCGGACTCGCACCACGACAGAGGTCTTCCGGGCACTGGGCACGGTCGCCCTGCTGCTGCTTCTTCCCTGGGTCGTCTACGGGAGCGTCGTCTCCCTGAGCTACGGCCTGCGCGACGACTACGCCATCCTGCGCGAGGCCCGGGAGGAGCCCGGCAAGATCCTCAAGGTCTGTGGCGCCATGGGCCGCCCGCTGTATGGGTGGCTGCTGGACCGCTCCTCGCGGGCGGCCGGGGACGTGCGGGGGCTCGGCGGCCTGCGGGCCTTGGCGGTGGCGGGGCTGGGGATGCTGGCCCTGGCGGTGTTCCTCTTGCTGAAGGCCGAGGGCTGGAGCCGAGGCCCCGCGCTGCTGCTGGCGGCCTTCCTCACGGTGATTCCCTCCGCGCAGGTCGTCGCGAGCTGGGGCATCTGCTGGCCGCAAGCGGTGGCGTTGCTGCTCAGCGTGGGTGCGTTCGCCCTGGCGCGGGTGGGGCTGCGGGAGGGGCCTCGGGGCCCTCGAGGCTGGAGCCTGTGCGTGGGCGCCGCGGTGGCGCTGGCGGCGTCCATGCTCGTCTACCAGGCGAGTGGTCCGTTCTACGCGGTGCTGCTCGCGGCGGTGGTGGTGACGCGGCGGTACGAGGACCCGCGCGCGCTGGCGCGAGGACTGGGCGGGCACCTGCTCGTGGTCATCGCGGGGCTGGGGCTGGCGTACGTCGTCACCCGCATGAGCTTCGCGCTGGGGGTGTTCTCGCCCTCGCCGCGCATGGCGCTGGAGCGGCACTTCGTGGACAAGGCCGTGTGGTTCGTCTCGAAAGTCCTGCCCAACGCGCTGGCGCTCAACGTCCTGGATGACTCGGACACGTCGCCCTCGTGGGGCTACTGGCTCATGGTGGGTGGGACGCTGGCGCTGGTGGTCGCGGGGCTGGTCGCGGAGGGCCGCCGCGCGGGGCGGGTGGCGGTGGGGACGTGGGTGCTGGCGATGGTGGGGCTGATGGGCCTGGCGTACTGCGCCAGCCTGCTCGCGAGTGAGCGCTGGCCCACGTACCGCACGCTCTTCGCGCTCACGGGGGTGTGGAGCGTGTTCGTCTTCGCCGCCGTGGTGAAGCTGGGCGCGCTGTGGCCGACGAGAGGCTCCCACCTGGCACTCTTGCTCCTGACGGTGTTCGTGGTGGGCAGCGCGGGGGTGGCGCGCCAGCAGTCGCTGGAGCTGTTCGCCTGGCCGCAGGGCCGGGAGCTGGCGCTGATGCGGCAGGGGGCCGCCGCGCTCGAGACCTCGCGTCCGTCGCGCGTCTTCGTGCTCACCGCCCGCCAGAAGGACACCTCCGCGCACCGGCGCTACCTGGACGAGTTCGGCTCCATCTCCGTGGACACGGAGTGGGTGGCCAAGGAGCTGTTCGCGACGGCCGTCCGGGAGCGCTTCCCCCAGGAGCGCGACTTGAGCGCCCTGTACCGCTTCGACGCGGGCCCGGTGGCGCCGGATGCGAGGGGCTACGACATCCTCGTCGACATGCGTCAGCTCCGGTCCGCCTCGACCCGGTCCATCCAGCAGGCCCGTTGAGGACTGCACTCGGCGCGACTGGAATGACGTTCGGAGTTGACGCGGGGGAGCCCGGCCGGGCATGCCACGGACTCGTGCCTTCCTACGAACAGATTTTCGAGAACAACCGCCGCTGGTCCGCCGACAAGACGAAGGACGACCCGCATTACTTCGAGCGGCTGTCCGCGGAACACAACCCCGAGTACCTCTACATCGGCTGCTCCGACAGCCGGGTGCCCGCCAACGAAATCATGGGCGTGGAGCCCGGGGATGTGTTCGTCCACCGCAACGTCGCGAACCTGGTCAACAACGTCGACCTGAACGTGATGTCGGTCATCAACTACGCCGTGCGCCACCTGTCGGTGAAGCGCATCATCGTCTGCGGCCACTACGGCTGCCAGGGCGTGAAGGCGGCGATGCAGCCCAAGGACCTGGGCATCCTCAATCCGTGGCTGCGCAACGTGCGGGACGTCTACCGCCTGCACAAGGCGGAGCTGGACGCGCTGACGGACCCGGAGGCCCGCTACGCCCGGCTGGTGGAGCTCAACGTCACCGAGCAGTGCATCAGCATCATCAAGACCGCCGCCGTGCAGCGCGCCTACGTGGAGACGGGCTTCCCCACCGTGCACGGCTGGGTGTTCGACATGCGCACCGGCCTGCTCCGAGACCTGGAGCTGGACTTCCCCAAGCTGCTGCGCGACGTGCAGGAGGTCTACAACCTCACGGACAAGGACACGATCTTCTAGCGAGAAGGCATAGCGCGCCTGGAGGCGGAACTGCCGCGGCGGCTGGTACTCGGCCGGGGCACCCGAGGCGTCGGTCCGGGTGACGGCCGTGTATTCAATCCAATACGAGAAGGACACGGACGCGCGGTACTCGCCGTTCGCGTCCGTGACGACCCGCCGCAGATTGCTGGGGCCGCGAAACACGGTGATGACGACTCCCGCGAAGCCGTCCCAGGGAGAGTCCGCGTGGGTCACCCTGCCCATCAGGGTTCCCCCGGCGAGCGCCGTCGCCCCGAACAGCAAACACCCGAGAGCCAGGAGTTGGAGCGACAGGTGGATGCACCAGCGGCATGGCATGGCGGATGCCTCGGATGGGGTGTCCCCTCTTGAGAGGAAGGGCCGTGGGCACACAACACGGGAACCTCCTCGCTCCATCATCGATTCGTCTCGGGAAGAGGGCTTGCCCTTCACGAGACACGACCTGATGGAACGGCTGGGACTCGAGACACCTCGGGACCTTGATTCCCTCGCATCCGCCACGAGATGCTCTCACGGACTTTTCTTCTCGACAGGAGTTCGCGATGACGACGCTGGCCCAGCTCCCCCAGGAGCAGAAGAAGATCAACTGTGTCTGGATTGGGGACGGACTCATCAACCACCTCTCGGCGTTCAACATCCTCAGCTGGATATCGTGTGGATGGACCGTCACCCTCTACAAGCACCCCGCGGTCCAGGCGGATGCCCCCGTGAGTGCGCTGTTCCCCCTGGATGCCCGCGCGGCGTTCGACGAGCTTGAAGAGGGTGACCTCTCGGTGGTCTCCCTCACCGACGCGCTCGCCCCTGAAACAGACGTCATGCCCAACGCGCGGGCCCTCCTGCTCCAGTGGATTGAGAACATCGGCGTCGGATACACCAGCTACGCCATCGGTGACCTGACCAAGTCCTTCATCGCGGGGACACGCGTGGGCATCGTGCTGGACTTGAAGATTGGTCCCAGCCCATACCTCCCGGACTATCCCGCCGAGCCCTTCCTCAATAACTTCATCAGCTTCACTCGCGCGGGCGCGGGCGGTGTGGAGAACCAGTGTCTGGGCAGCTTCAACCTCGACGCGTCCAACAAGTACGGTCGCAACTTCGATGCGGGCGTGATGTTCCGCTTGGGCGGCGCCACCTTCAAGGTCAAGACCGAAGCCGAGGGAGTCTTCGGCTCCATCACGGGCATGCACCAGAACGCCTTCAACAAGATGCGGTTCGGCGGCGGAGCCAAGGGGACGGACGTCAAGACCTGGGACGCCGACAAGTGGTCATTCCCAGAGCTTGTGGGAACAACCAACTCGGGTCCGTTTCGGGTCTACCAGACGCCTGGCTATTTCAACTGGAAGCAGGGCGAGTATCCCGAAGCAAAGAAGGCCAACGAGCTGCTCGTCGCCGACACCCTGGAGGCGGACCATGGCGTCGAGGGATTCAAGACCCCGCCCAAGCCCCTGCCGAACGATGCCTTCTACCTGAAGGCCATCCAACCCATGGCCCACAAGGCCATCAAGACCATCCGGGCCGCCTGGAAATAGGCCCGTGCCGAACCGGCCTCGGGCGCGGAGCCTGAGGCCGGGCGAGACTTGCGCTCCTCGGTCTAATTCTTCAGGGACGCCCGCGTCAGTTCCAGGGGAGCCAGAGTCCTGCTACGAGGCGCCCGAGTCGGGTGTCGATGGGTCTGAATCCTCGCTGCCACCAACAAGGAGCGTGGCGACGATGAGGGGCATTGACAGGATGCGCATGCGACTCACTCCAGAGGGGGGAAGGAGAGAGAACATCGCGTCCTTTGCGTCGACTGGGAAGGACGCGTTACGGCGCGATGGCGGTCGATCTGCTCCGCCATGCTCCCGCCTCGCCGCCTGGGCCTTGAACTCCACCCCATTCAGTGAGGTATGGGAGCCCTGATGCGAGGGGAAGCTCCGTGGTACGCCGTGATGCCAGAAGGCGTTGAGGCCCACCGCGCGGGAGTGAGGTCAGCAGCAAGGCCATCATTTCGACCGTCACTCGGTACTTCAGGCTCATGGAGGACGTACGGGCCGGTAGCTGGTTCCTCGGAGACCTGTTGGACGAGACGGGGCAGGCGTTCGAGGACTTCTGGCGGTTTTCGGAAGGAGGGCCTGTCCCTTCTGTCGGGCGCTTGAAGTCCCCCATCGAAGCGCCGGGGACGCCCTTGGATTTCAGCAGCGCGGGCGTTGGCATGACGCCCATCCTTCACGTCAGGCTCGCCGCCATCTTCGCGGAGCTGGCTCCAGAAGATGTCCAACTCGTCCCTGTTGAAGTCAAAGGCTGCTCGGACCCGTACGTCATGCTCGTGGCCACGAAGCTCATTCGCTGCATCGACGAGAAGTCCTCACGCGAGGTCTTGTTTTATCTTCCCGAGGACGAGCTGCCTGAGTTGGTTGGCCCGTATCGAAACGTGGCGGGGATGAGGATTGACCCCACGAGGGTGGGAAGCGCGAGGGTCTTCCGCACCTGGGGATGGTCAACCGGTCTCATCGTCTCCGAGGCCATCAAGACCGCCCTGGCATTCGCACGCGTCACGGGCGCCGCCTTCGAGGACGTTTAGGAACACCCGCTCGCAGTGATGCCCACGGGCGTTGAGCACAGCGCTGCCTGCGCCTCGAGGTCCTCCTTCGAACCACAGCGGCCCTCATCGCAATCACTGCCGGGAGTGGCAAGGCTTGCCCTGTCCTCTCGGCAACCCTTGCCGTTCCCCACGGCCGTCCTCTCTGAGTGGCCATTGGCATTCGGGTTGCTCTACCCGGGCTCACTCCGTGCCGCGGAGCCGCATGGTGCGGTGTCCCGGCTCGGAGCCCCCTCGGCCATGCTCGGCGGACGGTCGCTCCGCTCGCGCATGGCTGTCATTGAAAGGACCGGGTCTCTCCGTGCGCAACCTCCTCCTCGCCCTCCCGCTCGCCACCCTCACCGCCGCCTGTGGCGGTGAGCCCCTCGCACCCGAGACGCCCTCGGTCGCCGATGAGGCCACCGGCCAGGCCGCGCAACAGGTCACCCTCGACGGCACCTATACGTGGCGCGTCAATGAGATCGCCTTCACCTCCTCGGCCATCGGCTCGGCCACCAACCGCACCTGCTTCCTCAGCGCTCTCGGCGGCAGCCTCCAGGAGAACCCCTCCAACGACGGAGTCCGGAGCTTCGCCGGAGTCAACATCTCCGACGACCGGTGGCTCATCGTCGTGAGGCAGAACGCGGACGCGGCCCTCTCCACCACCGCCAGGTGTGTCAATACCGCCGCCAACCGCACCGCCGAGGTCTCCTGGTCCAACGGCGAGGCCGCCAAGGTCCTGGGCGCCGTGACGGCCGACCGCCGCTGCTTCCTCACCCGGGTTGAGGCCTCCGGCGCCTTCAACTCCACCTCCGAATACGTCCGCGTCTGGAACGACGGCCTCAACTGGTACCTCGGGGGTGACCTCGCCGACGCGGGTGGCGCCCGCGCCATCTGCGTCGACATCCCCGAGAGCGTCGGCAATGGGTGGCAGTTGATCTCCGGCTCCGGCGGCCAGAGCACGGACCTCGCCTACAACCCCGGCGGCGTCGCATGCTTCCTCTCCGGCATCGGCGGCCGTTTCAACCAGGACAGCTACTCGGACGGCGTGAGCGTCGACTACAACTCCGGCACCCTCACCTGGGAGATGGCCCTCTCCCCCTTCAAGCGCGGCTGGGCCCACTGCGTCAAGTAATCCCTCTCACCCCAAGGCCTGGGTCCGTCTACAGCGGGCCCAGGCCCCTCTCCCAGACATCCCTCACCGCTCTGGACGGCGAAGCTGAGAACGAGGCCGTTCGTCACGCCGTTCAGGCCCCGGCCGAGCACCGCGGCGTGGGCCGGTTCGGGAGTCTCCACCACCTGGATGTGGATGCCCTCAGCGCCCGAGGTGCAGGCACCCCAGCCGGTGAAGTCCACGTAGGTGGCACTCTCCCAGGTCTTCTCGACCTGGTCCTGCGTCCAGGCCCGGCCCGAGGCATTTCCCGCCGTGGGATTCTCCCAGCAGACGGGGATGCCGAGGGTGCGCCAGATGGCCTGCGAGCTGGGATACAGCTCGTCTTCGCGGGAGTGTGGCGTTCCCGTATTGGATGCCTCGGCTGCCGAAACGGGCACTCCGTCGGTTCCGGCCCCTCCCAGCCAAGCGCCTGTGAGTGTCAGGAACATCGCGACTTCATACAACTTACGACTGTTGCTCATTGATACCCCATCGTGACGACGCAACCCCGCTCGGAGCCGCGTCACCTCCAGAGATGGAGTCTGGGGATTCTATTTTAAGTCCTTTTATTCAAGACAGACGACCGACCCCTGACGACATAGGCGATGATTTGTCATTGTTCGCGCGGCCCCTTGTCCCATCGTTGCACCCGCTCGGACCTGCCCCCGTCTCACGGTGGGAACGGAAATGGACAGGGGCTCATCCACGAAGCGAGGGTTGACCGGAAACTCCCGCAGAGTCGCGACGTCCTTCATCAGGCGCGGGCGACTGCCCCCCGCCCCGCGACAGGAGGTCCTCTTCCGTGTGAAATGGTGTGCGCGCTGACAGCTCTGAGCCACACCTACCAGTCCAGCGCTCCCTCGGAGCTGGTGACGGCCGGCCGAAGCCAGGCCCTGCGCGCCTTGTCTCGCGTCGTAGGGACCCGCTTCCACATTCCCCCGCCATGCTCCACCGAATCCTCCTGGAGGCGGACCCCGTGGTGACATGCGGATGCGGCATGCTCCGCTTCGAGGGCGTCTCCGGCTGTGCCAACACCTACGCCCGCGCGGACCTCACCCCGTCGGCCTATAGCAGGGGGCGGGTGCGGACCTCAGGGCCGAGGGGACCTTGAACCCCGATGTCGAGGTCCACCGTGCCGTCGCGCAAGGCGTTCACGTCCTCGTCTCCCTCCACGACGAACCGCAGTGACACGTGCATGCGCTCCGCCGCCTTGGCGACGCTGAAGTCACGCAAGAGCGCGTCCAGGGTGGCGAGGAGATTGAGGTCGGACATGGGCACGAGAAGCGATGGTGGATTCGCAATGATGCACGCAGCCCAGGGACGCTGCCAGCAGTTCGCATGACTGTACCGGCGGGACGTTTCACAGCGCCCGCGGCGCTGGGAGCGTGAAGGAAGACATCCTCGAGGAGGCAGCGCGCGTGACGCCATTCTCCTGGCGCATGGAGACAGTCCTTGGTGACCACCACGCGCCCGAGCCTCGAGCGGTCTCTTGGCTTGATGTTCCTCGGGGCCATGTTATGCGCCGGAGGGCAATGACTGCTCCCGCTTCGTTCCCGAATCATTCGTATGAGGGCGCCATGCGCCTCGGACACAGGTTGGTGGTTCGCGACACCGACGTGAGCCCCGCGCTGTCGGTGTCGGTCGACTGCGTGAGCGGCCTCTGGCACGCGTGGTTGCGGCGAGACGGCGAGCGGCCCGTGGCGCTGATGTTGGTGCACGAGGCGCATCTCTCCCGAGCCTCTGAGGAGTTCGAGGTGTTTCACGGTCAGCACGCCGCTGGAGTCGCGGTGCTGGTGCGTGCGCTCAACGCCCCGGCGCTGGAGAAGCTGCCCGACGTCCGCGCGATGATCGCCGCGGTCGACAGCGAGACGAATCGCAAGCTCGTCTCGATGGCCCATCGCAACGAACCCGAGTTCGTCGAACGATGGAATCGGGGCCCTCAGACGGTGCTGGTCCACGACGAACGCTTCGTCAGCCAGGAGCCCACGGACCTGAGCGGCGGCCACGGCATGCTCGAGCTCGGCGGCTTCTGGGCGCGCACCACCGGGCTCGATGGCTGGAGTGTGGTGGGTCTCGATGACGCGGACCTCGCCGTCCTGGTGCGCATCAACCTCTCGGGCGTGTTCGACCACAACTACCTCATCGACAAGCGCTCGGCGGAGCTCGCTGCTCGCATGGCCCGGATGCCCGTGACCTCATCCGGTGCACCAGGGAAGCCCTACTCACCCAAGCAGCGGTATGCCGTCGGAGACGAGGTGGAACATGCCTCCTTTGGCGCCGGTCGAGTCGTCGAGGTCATGGGCAACAAGATGAACGTCTTGTTTTCGGTGGGAGCGAAGACGCTCGTGCATGGGCGCTGAGCCACGGCGCATGGACGTGGCTCGGCCGCATCACCAGCACGTCCCGCCGCTCCGACGCCGCCGGCCGTCTCTCTTCCTGCGCTCCTGGCTCACGCGCGCAAGACACCGCGCCTTTTCAGGCGCGTCTCCAACCCTGGGTCCATGAACCCATCGAGCGTGCCCCTCACGCGCTCCGCGGGTGGCCCCTCCGCCGCCACGGTCCGATGAGCGTCATCAGCAGGGGAGCCAGGGCCTGAATCACGACGCCTCCCCGGAAGGCCGCGGCGTCCTGGGCGGAGAGCTCCGCCGCCAGCATCGGCCCCACCTCCGAGCTGAGCAGGTTGAGCTGGAGCCAGAAGAGCGCCCACACCCCCGAGAGCCCACCGGCGACCATCCACAGGCGGCCTCGGCGAGGCAGTGCCAATGCCAGGCACACCCCACACATCACGAGCGTCGCCAGGACAGGAGCGGGCTCCCACGGAAACAACTGCTTGTCCGCGACTTCCGCGTGAACCCCGCTCGGGAGCAGCAGCACCCCGAGCCCACCCCAGATTGCATCCCTCGTCCTTCGCATTCGCCTGCCCCTCGACACGACTCCGGCCCGCCGCCTCGTCACGAGAAGGGACACGTGGGGTGCCCGCTCGACTCGGCCACGCTAGAATGGCCGAGACTTCCAGCTCCTGCCATCGGCGGCGGACGTGAGGCTGCACGATGACGGCCCTGAGCCACACCTACCAGTACAGCGCTCCCTCGGAGCTGGTGACGGCCGGACGAGGCCAGGCCCTGCGCCTCATGACGTCCGGCGGAGGCGCGCCCCAGCCCTACTTCTTCGAGGGCAGGCTGCTCCACCCTCGCCCCACCGCGCTGGCCTTGCGCGCCTTGTCCCGCGTCGTGGGGACGCGCTTCCACATTCCTCCCGCCATGATCCACCGCATCCTGATGGCGGCGGACCCCGTGGTGACGTGCGGACGCGGCATGCTCCGCTTCGAGGGCTTCTCCGGCTGCGCCAGCACCTACGCCCGCGTGGACCTCACGCCGTCGGCCTATGAGGGCGACGTCGCCTCCTTCGGCACCACCAACGTGGACTTCAACGCCCCCATGCGCGCCGCGCTGGCCACGGTGCGCACCGATGAGCCGCTCGCGCTCTCCGTCGGGCACGCGGAGGTGGTGCTCGAGCGAGGGGAGTCTCGCGTCGTCGAGCGCAAGGTGCCACTGCCGCTGCGGTGGCTGAAGGGCTTCGCCGAGGTGCAGGCCTACCTCGCCCGGCTGGAACCCTTCGCGGAGCTGTCCGCCACGGAGGCCCTGCGCTTCCTGCGCGGCCTGCCTCGCACGAAGACCGACAAGCGGCCCCACTTCCTCGTGCCCCAGGGCCGCTCCGTGCGGCTGAGCGCCACGCCCGCCGCCGGCGCGATGCGGCTGACGGGCATGGAGCGACTGCGCGTGCTGGAGGACCTGGCCCCATTCGCCAAGGGGCTCACCCTTCACGCGGACCCGCGAGGCCAGGCCAGCGCCTTCGTCCTGGACCTGGGCACCCAGCGCTTCACGCTCGCGCTCTCCAGCGAGGTGTGGCGCGGCTTCTCCGGTGAAGGCCAGACGCTGACGGCCCTGGCCCAGCGACCCACCGTGGAGCAGCTCCTCTCCTCCCTGCGCGCCGAGCTGCGCTGGGAGTCCGTGCTGGAGACCGCCTCGCTCGCGGGCAAGCTGTCCTCGACCGAGGACCTCGTGTGGCATGGGCTCCAGGTGCTCGGCGTCCGAGGGCTGGTGGGCTTCGACTCGCAGGTCCGCGCCTTCTTCCACCGCGAGCTGCCCTTCGACTTCGCGCAGGTGGAGGCCCTCGCGCCACGGCTCGCGGCTGCGCGCACGCTCCTGGAGGCCGGGGCACTGGAAGCCGACGCGGCGGTGGCCAGCGCGTACTGGGTGCGCGGCTCGAGCGCCACGTACCATGTGCGGCTGGACGAAGGCTTTGCCCCCGTGAGCTGTGGCTGTACATGGTTCGCGAAGCACGGGCTGGAGCGAGGCCCCTGCAAACACCTTCTCGCCGCTCAACTCCACGCCACCCGCTCCGAGGACTCCGATACCCCATGACATCCCGCACCCTCGATGACGTCCTGGCCGCCCCCAGCCCCGCGGCATGCGCCGCGCTGCTCCAGGGGATGACGCCAGACCAGCGTCGCCAGCTCGGCGCCGAGGTGCTGCGGCGCCACAAGCAATTCCAGGCGGAGGACCATACAGCCGAGAGCCGCTCCGCCCTGCTGCTCCGCATCGAGCAGGGCCGGGCCCTCACCCTGCTGTGTTTCCTCACCCTTCCTCCGTCTGAGTGGACCGAGCAGTTGTTGCTCGGGCTGCCGCTCGAGGCAGGAGAGGTGGCGGCGAAGCTGAAGCTGCCTGGATTCGACAGCGCGGCCGAGCGGCTCATCGAGCTCACGCCGAGGAACTACCTCGTGGCGCGCGCGCTGGTGCGCGAGGGCGTGTCTCGCCGCCCCACGCATGACAACTACACCCTGGGGCTGCTCTACGACACGCGCTTCGACGAGAACCCGCTCGACGTGGACCCGGACGTGCGCGAGCACGAGGTGTGGCGGCTGTTCGAGGTCGAGGGCGGCGGGGAGCGAAGTCTGGCCGCGCGGGACAAGTACACCTCCAAGGAGCAGACATGGACGCAGGCCTTCCTGCGACACATGCGGCAGGGAACCCTGGAGCGAGGGCGCCTGCTGGACGCCACCCTGGGCGCGCTGGAGCGCGACTTCGCGGCCTTCCGCGCCGGGTGGTTCTCCCGCTTCCACGAGGCGATGGAGCCCACTCCCGAGGAGTTGGAGCAGCACCGGGACCGCTACCTCCGCCTGCTGGGCAGCTCCATCCCCGCCACCGTCTCGCTCGCGCTCGAGGCGGTGACCACCCTGCATGCCCGAAGGCCGCTGGACCTGGACTCCGCGCTGCCCGCGCTCGAGCCCGTGGTGCTCGCCCGCCACAAGGGCACCGCGCTGCAGGCGGTGAAGCTGCTCAAGTCGATGGGCACCTCCGCCGAGGGGGAGGAGCGCGAGCGTGTCGCCCTCGTCCTCGTCATGGGCTTCTCGCACGAGGCCGTGGATGTGCAGAAGGCCGTGCTGAAGGTGCTGGAGTCGCTCGCGAAGACCCCGGGTGACTCCCTGCGCGCAGCGGTCGCGGAGCGCGTGGACGGAGTCGCGGCATCCCTGAAGCCGCAGGTCCAGGCGTGGCTGGGACAGGGCGAAGCGCCGGCGGCGAAGCGCCTCCAGGCGCGGCCAGGTGAGGACTCCGCCTCGTCGACGACACCAGCAGGCCCCGCCTCGGGGAACCGGCCAGCGGCCACGGCGCCCGCCTCCCCCACCGATGCGCGCTTCGCCGTGTCTCCCATCACCACCGTCGACGAGCTGATCGCCGCGCTCTCCTCGTGCATCGAGGATGCGGGCAGCCCCATGGCCGTGGAGCGCGTGTTGGATGGTGTGGCCCGTCTCGGACGCCAGCGTCCCGACGACTTCGCGCGGAAGACCTCCGCCCTGGCCCAGCGCGCGAAGAAGCTCGGCGCGAAGTCCTACGGCGAGCCCCTCTCCTTCCACCTCGTCTGTCTCGCGCTCGCCTGGCTTGCCCCCGCGGGTGAGGCGCGCGCCACGCTGCGTGAGCTCCCCTGCGAGACGATGAAGCATGAGCACGACGTGTTCGTGCGGCTCTTCAACGAGCGCATCCAGGACATCGCGCTGGCGCTCGACGCGGGGCGTGACGACGGCCTGCTCTCCATGCCCACGCATGACGGAGGCTGGATTGCCCCCGAGACCCTCGTGGACCGTCTGCGCTCGCGCGCCCCCGGAGCCGGTGAGCCCTCGCGGGCAGACCTGGGCCTCGCCCTGTACAGGCTCGCACCCCTAGAGGCGACACCCCAGCGCATCAAGGAAAGCCCCCAGGGACACGCCCTTCAGGTCCTCGCGTGGGCCCTGCGGATGAGCGAGACGGCCCCCTCCATGGAGGAACCGCTCGCCTCCATCGCCGCGAGGATTCGAGGCGACACACCGCCCATCCGCTACACCTACGCTGTCCAGGCACGCGGCACGAAGCCCTACATCTTTCGCGAGGTCTTCATCACCGCCGAGCCACCCGCCACCCGCCATGAACGGACCGCGTCATGGGACCTCCCGAACATGATGACGGCCTCGAACCTGGGCGACGTGCTCAAGCCCTATCCTCGCTGGATGGCAACGCTCTGGCCCTCGGGGATGGAGGCCTACTTCGCCAGCCAGGCGTACCCGCTGTCCTTCAACCTCGACTGGAACTCCGCGGTGTGGGGCAACGTCGCGAGCTATGAGCAGCTCCTGCATCCCTGGCTGCGAATGGGCCCCATGGCCCGGCTGGTCCTCGCCATGGGCCTCTCGGCCAAGGAGCCGGGTGAGCACGGCGTGAGCGCCGATGCCACCCTCGCCGCGCTCGACACCGGGAGGCTCACGGCGGAGGACCTCGGCGAGATGATGAGCGAGCTGCGCCCCACGGGACTCATCAACTCGAAGCGCTGGGCCGCGACGCTGGCGCGAGTGGCCAGCACCTCGGAGGCCCATGCCCTCCAGGTCGCCTGCATCCTCCAGCGCACCCTGCGCAAGACGGAGGGCCCGGCGCCTCGGGACGACGGCGCCCTGATGAAGCTCCTGCTGGAGCTGCTCGCCCAGACGCGGACGCGGCTCACGGACACCGAGGCCTGGGACTTCATCCAGGGGACCTCGCACCGGAAGACCTTCGAGCCGCTCGCCCCTACGGCCTCAGCTGCTCCGCCACCGCCGCCAGCAGCGCCGAAAAAGACTCCTCGAAAAGCCGCACGCCGTCCACCGTCAGGCGGTCCGTGAGCGTCTTCATCGAGATGCCGCTCGCCTCCAGCTGACGCATCGTCTCCTTCGCGCCCGCGACATCCTCGACGAGGCTGGTACGCACCTTGCCGTGATCTCGGAACGCGTCGATGGTCGCGGGCGGCATCGTGTTGACGGTGTCCGGGCCGATGAGCTCCTCCACGTAGATGACGTCGCGGAGCTTCGGACTCTTGGTGCTGGTGCTCGCCCACAGCACGCGCTGCGCGCGAGCCCCCTTCGCCGCGAGCGCCTTCCAGCGCGGTGTGCTGAAGATCTCCTGGTACGAGCGATAGGCGAGCTTCGCGTTCGCGATGGCCACCTTGCCGCTCAAGCCCTCCAGCAGCTTGCGCTGCTCGGGAGAGACTCCGGCCGCCTTGAGGCGCTGCTCGATTTCCTTGTCGGCCGCCACGTCGATGCGGCTGACGAAGAACGAGGCCACGCTGGCCACCTTGCTCAAGTCTCCACCCGTCTTGGCGAAGCGCTCCAGGCCGGTGAGGTAGGCATGGGCAATCTGCCGATAGCGCTCCTGGCTGAACAGCAGCGTCACGTTGATGTTGAGCCCCTCCGCGGTGAGCTGCTCGAACGCGGGGACACCCGCCTCCGTGCCGGGGACCTTCACCATCACGTTGGGACGGTCCAATTGCTTCCAGAGCCTGCGGGCCTCCTCCATCGTGGCCTGCGTCTGGTTCGCGAGCGCCGGGGACACCTCCAGCGAGGCGAAGCCATCCTTCCCCTTCAGCGCATCGAAGACGGGCCTGAAGACATCCGCCGCGCCTTGGATATCGCGGATGGCGAGTTGCTCGTAGACGTCATTGGCGGAGAGCCCCTTGCCCCTCGCGGCGGTGAACAGGTCCGCGTAGTCCTGGCTGCCGGAGACCGCCTTCTGGAAGATGGTCGGGTTGGAGGTGAGGCCCTTGAGCCCATCCTCGTCGATGAGCTTCTTGAGGGTGCCGTGGGTGATGTAGCTCCGCTGGAGGTTGTCCATCCAGACGGCCTGGCCGAATTCCTCGAGCTGCCGCAGTGGGTTCATGGCGGGTCCCCTCGTGGGAGCAAGGTGCCTGTGCTCCGTGCCCCTCCTCCTGGCGGTAATGTGCCCATGCCTCCCCGGTCATGAGCGGGCCTCCGCGCGAATGCCTCCTTGCCGGGCTGCCCTCCGACGAGCAGTCCCTCACACCCGCCGCTTCTCCCGGGCCCCTTGCGTCAACACCCTACGAGGGTCCCCAGCCTGGAGAGAGACGATGGCAGACGCCCTGGCAGAGCTCGCCGCGCAGCTTCGTGTCGACAGCATCCGAGCCACCACGGCCGCGGGCTCCGGACACCCCAGCTCCTCCATGTCCGCGGCGGACATCGTCGCGGTGCTGTTCCAGAAGTATCTGCGCTTCGACTTCCAGCACCCGAAGTCCCCGGACAATGACCGCTTCGTGCTCTCCAAGGGCCATGCGTGTCCCGTCCTCTACGCCGCGTTCAAGGCCGCGGGGGCTATCGACGACGCGGAGTTGCTGTCGCTGCGCCAGTTCGGCAGCCGGTTGCAGGGCCACCCCAACCCGCACGTCCTGCCGCTCGTGGACGTGGCCACCGGCTCGCTCGGACAGGGGCTCGCCATCGGCGTGGGCATGGCGCTCGCGTCGAGGCTGGACCAGCGGCCCTCACGCGTCTACGTGATGATGGGCGACAGCGAGATGGCGGAGGGCTCCGTCTGGGAGGCGTTCGACAAGGCCTCGCACTACAAGCTCGATGGCCTCTGCGCGCTCATCGACATGAACCGCCTGGGACAGACGGGCGAGACGGAGCTGGGCTGGAATGGCGAGGCGTATGCCGCCCGGGCGCGCGCCTTCGGCTGGCATGCGCTGACGGTGGACGGGCATGACCTGGACGCCATCGACCACGCGCTGGCGGCGGCGCTCGCGACGGCGGGCCAGCCCACCTGCCTCGTGTTCAAGACGGAGAAGGGCCATGGGTACTCGCTCATCGCGAACAAGGAGGGCTGGCACGGCAAGGCCCTCTCCGAGGACCAGGCGCGCGACGCCATCCGCGAGCTGGGCGGAGAGCGCCACGTCCGCGTCGAAGTGAGGAAGCCCGAAGCGGGCCGGCCCGGGGGGAAACCTGCCGCCGCGCCGCTGAAGCTCCCGCGCTACACGCCCGACGAGAAGGTCGCCACCCGCAAAGCGTATGGCGATGCGCTGCGGGCCCTGAGCGACGCACACCCGGACGTGGTGGCGCTGGACGCGGAGGTGTCCAACTCCACGTTCTCGGACGAGCTGCGGGAGGCCCATCCCCAGCGCTACTTCGAGATGTACATCGCCGAGCAGAACATGGTGGCCACGGGCGTGGGCATGGCGGTGCTGGGCAAGCGCGTCTTCGTCAGCACCTTCGCCGCGTTCCTGACGCGCGCGTATGACCAGATTCGGATGGCGGCCGTCTCCAACGCGACGCTGCACCTGTGCGGGAGCCACGCGGGTGTCTCCATTGGAGAGGACGGTCCCTCGCAGATGGGCTTGGAGGACCTGGCGATGATGCGCGCCGTCTGCGACAGCACGGTGCTCTATCCCTGCGACGCCCACCAGACCGCGCGGCTCATGGCGCAGCTGGTGGACCGTCCCGGCATCACCTACCTGCGCACCACGCGTGCCAAGACGCCCGTGCTCTACGCCGCCTCCGAGGAGTTCCCCATCGGCGGGTGCAAGGTGCTGCGTCGCTCCGACCGCGATGTGGCCACGGTGGTGGCCGCGGGCATCACGCTGCATGAAGCGCTGGAGGCGCATGCGCGGCTCCAGGACCAGGGCATCTCCGTGCGCGTCATCGACCTGTACTCGGTGAAGCCGGTGGACGCGAAGACGCTGCGCCAGGCCGCGCGCGAGACGCAGGGACGGCTCGTGGTGGTGGAGGACCACTGGGCGGAGGGTGGGCTCGCGGACGCGGTGCTCGAAGCGTTCACCGATGGCGCCGAGCCGCTGCCCACCGTGAAGCGCCTGGCCGTGCGCAAGATGCCCGGCTCCGGCAAGCCCGAGGAACTCTTGAGCGCGGCGGGCATCGACGCGCAGCACATCGTCCAGGAGGTCCTCGCCATGAAGGACGCCTCCGTCTCCACGGGCGCGCCTGACGCCCCACGGAAACGACAGCCCGGCAAGCCCGCCCATTGAACCTGGGAGAGCCTCACCGCGAGAATGGGCGCGATGACCTTCGACCTCTCGTCCCTCACCGAGCTCTCCACCCTCGAACACCTCGTGAGCACCCAGGGCGTTGAGGCGCTGCTCGCCGCGCTCGACACCGCGCTCGCCCAGACTCCCGCGGACGCGCGCGTGCTCGAGGAAGAAGGTCTCACCGTGGGCGCGCGGACGCTCCGGCTCCTGCGCCGCGCCATCGCGCTCGACGCCGACTTCCTCCGCGAGCACCCCGAGGCGCTCTTCCAGAGCCTCTACAACCGGCTGCGCTGGTACGACGCCCCCGACGCCGCGGCCCACTACGACACGCAAGGCCCGGGCCCCTGGGAGCATCCCGACGCGCACCTCCATCGCCTCGCGGCGCGGTGGCGACAACAGCGAGAGGCGGCGGGAGGCGGCGCGTGGGTGGAGTCCCTGACGCCCTTGAGCGGCTCGCTGGATGGCGGGGACCAGCACTTCTCCCACGACGAGCGGGTGGAGGCGGTGGCCTTCAGCCCTTGCGGGAAGAAGCTCGCGACCACCTCCAGCTCCGAGGAGGAGAACATCCACCTCTGGGACGTCGTCACGGGGAAGTGCCTCCGGGTCCTGGAGGGCCATGACATCGGAGAGATCCTGGGCCTGGCGTGGAGCCCGGATGGCAAGAAGCTCGCGTCGGGCTCTCGCTCCCATGACGCCCGCGTGTGGGACGTGGAGACCGGCGAGCTCCTGCATGACTTCCCGAAGCAGGAAGGCCGGGTGACCTCCGTGGCCTTCAGCCCCGACGGCAAGCTGCTCGCCGTGGGCAACCTCGGCTGGCGTGTCCACCTGTTCGACCTGGAGTCGGGCGAGAAGGTCCGCACGCTCAAGGGACATCAGCAGTCCGTGCTGTGCGTGGCCTTCCATCCCTCGGGCCGGCTGCTCGCGTCGGCGGCTTCGGACGACACGGTGCGCATCTGGGACATGACGACGGGCGCTCAGGTGGCATCCATCACCACCAACGCGACCCCTCGCTCCATTGCGTTCAGCCCCGATGGAGAGCGGCTGGCGTACTCCGTGCTCGAAGGTGTCGCCATCGCGGAGACGCAGCACTGGACCCCGCTGGAAGGACTGTGGGGGACGATGGGCTGCACGAACATCGCCTGGCTGGGGACGACCCACCTGGGCATGCTCGCGCCCAGACAGGTGCTGGTGCTGGACGCCCACACCCGCGACACGGTGTGGTCGCGGACCTATCACCCGAACACCTCGGGGAACGCCCTGGCCTTCTCGCCGGACCGCAAGCACTTCGCGCTGACGGAGTCGACCCAGGTGCTGGTGAGCGAAATCCACGCCCAGCCACCGCCGACCCTCAAGAGCCAGGGGCAGCCCGTGAAGGACCTGCTCGGCGCCCCAGAGGCCGCGGGCCTCATCGTCAAGCTGTCGGACCAGAACGCCGTCGTCGACGCGCGAGGGCAGGTGCGCGAGTTCCCCGCCAGCAGCATGGGCGGAGGCCAGAAGTCGTGGAGCATGAACCGGGACGCCACGCTGGCCGCCTTCCCCATCGTGAACTTCCATGAGGAGCCCCGGCGCCGCGCCATCCAGTTGTTCGACCTGGTGAGCCTGGCTCCCGCGAAGGAGCTGACCGCGAAGCCGCTCGAGGGGCGCGACACCGCGAGCCGGATGCTCCAAGAGAACGTCGTGGCCTTCTCGCCCGATGGAGCGCTGCTCGCGGGCACTGTCGAGTTGGGTGTGGTGCGCCTCTGGAGCATCCCCGATGGGCGCTTGCTCCACACGCTGAAGGGCCCCGCCAATCCCGTCACCTCGCTCGAGTTCACCCCCGACGGCGCCCTCCTCCTGACGGGCTTCGCCGAGGCCTCCCATCTCCTGGTGCATGACGTGAAGACGGGGGCGCTCGTGCACACCACCAAGGTGGCCTTGAAGCCCACACCCACCTATGCCGTGGCCTCGGCGGCCCCTCGCCTCGCCGTGGGACGAAGCTCGGGAGAGCTCGCCCTCTTCGAGCTGCCCACGGGCACATCCCGCTTCATCCAGGTCTCCAACGAGACCGTCGTCGCCGTGGCCATCTCCTCGGATGGCACGCGGGTGGCCGCGTCCGACATGGATTCGTGTGTCCACGTCTACGACGCCACCACCGGAGATGAGCTCTACCAGGTGCCCCACCCCGAGCTGCCCTACGCGCTCGCCATCGAGGCGCCGCTCCTGGTCACCATGTCCGAGGACCACCACGTGCGTTTCTTCGACCTGGCCACCGGGGCGCCTCGCGCCGACGTGGAGGCCAGCACGGACCCGCTGGACGTCATCCGGCGGCGCTACTGGGAAGGATTGGCAGACGGCCCGGTCGCCTTCCACCGTCGGATGGACCCCACGCCCCTCGCCCATTTCCAGGACGCGATGGAGGCCTGCTACATCCTCCGCGACGGCATCGCCGTGGGCCAGGGACGGACCCAGAAGGACTTCCTCTACGTCCTGAGGATTCACGAATAAATGAGCCACGCGGCGCCAGGGGCGCTCCACGAGATGAAGTCCCCTCTCTCCTGGAGCACACTCCATGGCCTCTTGGCTCGACATCGCCTTCCGCCGCCCCGTCCCCACGCCCCCGGTGCAGCAGCCGCAACCTCCGCCTGAGCAACCGGCGGCTCCGGCTCAAGCTCCGGCGGTGGGTCAGCCCACAAAGGACGAGTTCGTGGCGAGCACGAACGCCGCCACGGGGCCGGACCTCACGGGCGCGCCGCAATTCCAGACCCTGGCCGCCCCTCCCGAAGGCGAGAGCACGCCCTCCACGGGCCCCACCGCGAAGCCCGCGTCGGAGTACAACAGGCCGGGCGGAGTCGAGGGCGATGCGCTGGACGTGGACCTGGCCTTCAAGCAGGGAGGGCCCTCCCAGGCGGCGCAGACGCTGGCGGACCTCACGCTCAAGAACCGCGACGTGCCCGGCTATGCCGACTCGCTGCTCAAGGCCTCCGCTCCGACGCTCCAGGCCATCTCCGAGAAACTCGGTGAGCGCACGAGCAAGGGCGGCCTGGACGACAAGAAGAAGGACTCCTTCGGCAAGTACAACACCACCTACGAGACGCTGAAGGGCCTGTCCGTGGTCGCCGACAAGGCCGGCCCCGAGGGCCTGAAGCTCCTGGGCCAATCCCTCGCCTCGGCCACGCCGAACAAGGGCGAAATCAACCAGCTCGACGACAAGCTGAACGAGCTGGGGGACGAGAAGGTGCCGGGCCTGGAGAAGCTCGCGGGCACGCTCGTGACGGAGCTGGAGGCCACGGGCAAGAACAAGGCCGCGAAGGAGCTGCGCAAGGAATACAAGCCGCTCGCGGAGGTGCCCGCCGCGCCGCCCCCGGGCAACCGCTGGACGCCCGGCACGCCGCTGAGCGAGGCCAAGAACGCCCACACCACCAACACGCGCTCCGACTTCGACCACGCCAAGAAGGGGGACTACACCTGGTTCGAGGGTGACGTCCGCATGGAGTTCAACCGCGAGGGCAAGATCGAGATGCGTCACGACGAGGGCAACGAGACCGGCGACAACCTCACCCTCACGGAGTGGCTGAACAAGGGCAAGGAGCTGGGCGTCGGCCTCAAGCTGGATGTGAAGGACGACAGGGTCTTCAACAACCGCTTCCTGGAGGAGGTCCGCGCCTCCGGCGTCCCCGACAACAAGCTCATGTTCAACTACGGCTTCGGCAAGGCGGCGGCCGAGGGCGCCAAGACGCGAGCGATGTTCCCCGGCGCCACGCTCGCCCTCAACCCGCCCGGCGGCCCGATGAATGAGCAGGTGGACAAGCTCATCGGGCAGGTCACCAGCATCAACGACGCCAACAAGCTGCCGAGCACCGGCCCGAACAAGCCCCCCGTCACCTTCGTCTTCGAGTACGGCAAGCACCCCGAGGACCCGGCGCTCATCAACAAGCTGAAGGAGTACGGCACCATCTCCATCTGGCGCGGGAACAGCTTCCAGAGCCTGAGCGTCGAGGACTCGACGAAGAACCTCCGGAACCTCGGCATCGACGGGATGATCGACCTCAAGGAGAGCGTCGTGAGCTCCATCACCGAGACGGTCAAGGACACCGTCACGGACACGATCAAGGGCCTCAACCCCCGCCGGTTCTGACCTGCCGGCCTCGTGGCGCCCGGCCCGCGGGACGCCGGGCGCCACGCCCCATTCGTCTTTTACCTGCTATTGAAACACAATGACTGATGCAAGATGCAACCTCCACCCTCAAGGAGGACCTCTTGCAACGGCTCTCATCCCGACTCGGCGCGCTCGTGGCCTGCGCCCTCATGGGCTGCGGTACCCCTGAAACCACTGACGGCGCGACGCCGCCCGCCTCCCAGCGGGCGGGGCTGGACACGCCCGTCAACGTGACGCTGAACAAGCCGGCCACCGCCAGCGTCAGCCAGGACCCGTTCCGTCCGGAGTACGCCGTGGACGGCGACATCACCAACGACGATTCGCGGTGGTGCCCCGGCATCTACAACCCGACGCGCCTGCTCGACATCGACCTCCAGGGGACGTTCGACCTGGTCCGGATGGAGCTCTACACCGGTTACCGGGACATCCGCCCCATCAAGAGCTACGAGCTGCTCTACGACGATGGGACAGGCTGGAAGCCACTGCCCGGCGCCAGCCAGACGAACAACACCAGCATCGCGGTCTCCACCACCTTCCCGCAGAGCGTCACGGCGAAGAAGGTGCGCTTCTCCTGCACCGACACGCTGGCGGACAACTGCCGCGTGAAGGAGCTGTGGATCTTCGGCACACCCCACGAAGGGCAGGTCAACATCCCGCCCGTGGTCAACGCGGGCCCGGACCGCTCCCTCACCCTGCCCGTCACCAGCGTGAGCCTGGCGGGCAGCGCCACCGACGCGGATGGCGTCGTGAGCTCGCTGCTCTGGACGCAGGTGAGCGGCCCCGTGGCGACGCTGGCCAGCACCACCACCGCCACCCTGAGCGTGGCGGGCCTCTCCGTGGGCACATCCGTCTTCCGACTCACCGCCACGGATGACGCGGGAGCCTCGAGCTTCGACGACGTGAGCGTGACGGTGGCGCCCGTGCCGGATGTCCTCACCAACGTGGCGCTCAACAAGCCCGCCGTCGCCGGCACCTCCTCCGCGTCCTACCCCGCGCCGCTCGCGGTGGATGGCTCGCTCACCACCCGGTGGGAGTCCGCCTACGCCTTCATGACGCACAACTCTCTCGACGTGGACCTCCAGGGCCCGCACGAGGTGAGCAGCGCGGAGCTGCACATGTCCGTCTCCGCGAGCTCCGCGTTCGCCATGCCCGCCTTCGAGCTCCAGGCGTGGGACGGCGGCTGCTGGAAGACCATCCCGGGCACCGTCGTGGAGGGCAATCCCCTCACCACCACCCTGAGGACCCTCACCTTCACCGCGCCGGTCATCACCGACAAGGTCCGGGTCGTCTGCAAGGACAAGCCCTACTGCCGCCTGCGCGAGCTCAAGCTCATGGGCAAGCCCAGCACCGTCACGCCCACCGGCCCCACCACCTGCGCCGCCGGACAGCAGACCGTGGTCCGCAACCTGCGCTACGACTACGCGCTCTTCCTCCCCGCGCAGTACAACGACGACCGCACCACGACGTGGCCCGTCATCCTCTCCCTGCACGGCGTGGGCGGCTCCACCCTCACGACCGACCGCACCGCGGTGCACTCCAACCCCGAGGGTCTGGCCAGGCAGTTCAGCTCCGCCAGCTTCCGCGCGGCGATGAAGGCCATCGTCATCTCGCCCAACCAGCGCATGCCGTTCACCAACAGCGGGGATGGCTGGTTCAACAATGCCTCGGTGCTCGCGCTGCTGAATGACGTCAAGCGCGACTACCGCATCGACCTGGACCGCGTGTACCTCACCGGCCTGAGCGGCGGCGCCAACAACGGCTTCGAGATGCTCCTCGCCTCCACGGCGGAGTTCGCGGCCTTCGTCCCCATCGCCATCACCCACAACTTCGTCACGAACCCCAACCTGTGCAGCCTGAAGACGCTGCCCATCTGGGCCTTCCAGGGCGGCCTCGACGAGCCGTCGCGCGCCACGGGCATCAAGACGCAGCTCGACACGGCGTGCGGCGCCGGCCCCAGCGCCATGCGTGACGTCACCGTCTATCCCGGCGCGGGCCACAGCGGCGCCACGTGGGACACGGCCTACGCCACCCTGCCGCTCTACGACTGGCTGCTCCAGCAGCGCATCAGTCAGCGCCCGTAGCCGTCTCTCCGTGAGACAAGGGCTGCCGGTGTCTCATCGACGCCGGTGGCCCTTGCGTGTCGCGGGGACTCGCCAGCCCCCAGGCAGGATGTGCTACGCACCGTCTCATCACCTTCCGCGACGTGGGTGGGAGACCGAATGCAAGCAGTCCGCTGGGTGGTACTGGTGGCATGCATCCTGGGCGTGTTGGGGGCGTCTCCCGCGCAGGCGGGGCAGAGGTCCTTCATCTGGACCTTCGACACCGACATCGTCCCCAAGGGTGACGTGGAGCTGGAGCAGTGGCTGTGGGCGCGCAGCCGCTCCCCGGGCGAGCCCGAGCGGCCCTCGGCCTACTGGCTCTGGTGGGCTCCCGTGCTGGGCATGAGCCAGCACCTGGAATTGGCCATCCCCTTCCAGGTCCGAGCCACCCGAGGCATCACCGAGCTGGACTCCTTCGAAGCGGACTTCCGCTACCGCCTGTTCCCGCGAGGAGATGATCGCCCGTTCCAGCCGCTCGTCCGCGCCGTCTGGCATCAGTCCGTCCGAGGCTCCAGCCCCTCGCGCGTGGACCTCAACCTCGTGGGCTCCTACCAATGGGAGGGCGGCCTGCGCGTGGCGCTGGACCTGGGCACCCAGGTGGGCATCCCGGGCCTGCGCGGCGGTGACGCCCCCGTGCGCATCCTGGGCACCTACTCCGCGGGGGTGTCCTATCCGCTCATCGCGGACGAGCTGCGCCTCTCCGTCGAGTCCTTCGGCGAGTTCGGCCTGAAGGAGCTGGACCACGACCCGCGCCTGTTCGTCGGGCCCAGCGTGGCGTGGACCTTCGGGCGCATGTGGCTGACCGCGGGGACGCTCGTCGGCCTGACGTTCGCCTCCTCCGATACGCCCCGTTTCATGCCGAGGCTCATATGGGCAGTCGCCCTCTAACGCTCCTCCTCCTCGCGGGCCTGCTCTCCGCACCGCTCGCACGCGCCGAGACAGGCGTCGTCCAGGGCGAGGTGCGCGTCTTCGTCCAGAAGCCCGACGGCTCGACGCAACCGAAGGAGGACCGCTCCGGCGTGGTCGTCTACGTCACCGGCTACACCGAGGAACCACCCGCGGAGGTGGCTCGGATGAACCAGCGGAACAAGACGTTCTTCCCCGCCGTGCTGCCCATCGTCGTGGGACAGAAGGTGGAGTTCTCCAACCGGGACGTGGTGCTGCACAACGTCTTCTCCCGCTCCGTGGCGCGGCGGTTCGACGCGGGCAAGAGCCGGCCGGGCGAGAGCTACTTCGAGACCTTCACGAAGACGGGCATCGTGGACGTCTACTGCGACATCCACGAGCAGATGGTGGCCACGGTCGTCGTGGTCCCCAACCGCGCGTTCGCGGTGACGGACAAGGACGGACGCTTCGAGCTTCGCGGCGTGAAGCCAGGGCGCCACCCCCTCTTCGCCGTGCACCGGCGCGACGCGAAGAGCGACATCGCCCGCGCGGAGGTGGTCGTGGCGGCGGGCGGCACGACGAGCGCCACGCTGGAGCTCACGGAGACCCACGCCGACGCCCCCCACCTGGACAAGCGCGGCAGGAAGTACCTCCCCCGCGCGGACGGCTACTCCGACAAGGCGGGCCCGTAGGCTCGCGGGGCGGCCCTGGGGGCGGCTATCCTCACCGCCCGGTGACGCTCACCCGAAAACTCATCCTGGCCTTCGTGGCGCTCGCGGGCGCGTCGCTCATCAGCGCGCTGGTGCTCACCACGCTCGCGGTGGAGTCCGCCGCCAAGCAGAAGATCGCCAGCGACCTGGAGCGCACGCTGGAGGCCTTCCAGCAGCTCTCCCGCGCCAGCCAGGAGCGCATCCGCGACGTGGCCGAGGCCCGCACGCTGGACCGCTCCTTCAAGGACATGTCGCTGTCGGTCAACTCCGTGGACGACGAGGCGGGGCTCGGCGACGCGACCTCGGAGACCAAGGGCATCCTCTACGCGCGCGAGGTCATCGTCTCCGCGGACACGGAGGCCTTCGGCTGGAGCCGCGACGCCTCGCTGCCCTGGGCCTTCTTCAACGCCAGCGGGCGGCTGGTCTACACCCACGCGGACCCCGAGCAACTGGGTGAGCAGCCGCTGGACCTCCCGCTCCTGGCCACCGCGCTCGAGAGCGGTCCCACCTCCGCGCTCTGGTCTCCCGCGCAGCTCCAGAAGCTCCCCTTCACCTTCGTCGCCCCCGGGCAGGTGCGCGAGGGAGACCTGCTGCTCGTCCATGCCCAGCCCGCCTACGGCGCCAACCGGGGCCCCATGGGCGTGGTGCTGTCCGGGCAGTGGGTGAAGGACGTGCTCCTGGGAGACCCCCTCGCGCCCCGGACGCCGGGGCCGCAGATGGCGGACACCCGGGCCCGCTTCGCCTTGCGCGCCGAGGACGGCGCCACCGCCTCCCAGCTCCCCCCGGGCACCACCCTGGACTGTCACGGGCTCAAGCCCGGGGAGACGCGCGACGTGCACCTGGGGAGCACGCACTACCTGGTGCGCGGAGGCATCCTCAGCGGCGTGGATGGGACGCGGCTGGGCGAGGTGTTCGTGCTGCGCGACTTCGACGCCGAAATCACGCCCGTGCTCCAGCGCTTCCGTCGCTGGCTGGTGCCCACGGCGGTAGGCATCGCCCTGTTCGCGCTGGCGGCGGCGGTCTTCATGGCGCGCGGGCTGGCCTCGCCGCTCGTGCAGCTGGAGGCGGCGGCGGGACGCGTGCGGCTGGGAGACCTCACCGTCGAGGTGCCCGTGCGCGGCACCGACGAGGTGGGCCGCGTCGCGCAGTCCTTCAACGAGATGGTCAGCGGCCTGCGCCAGCGGGACCAGATCAAGGGCCTGTTCAAGCGCTACCTCGCGCCGCAGGTGGTGGACGAGCTCATCAAGAACCCGGAGAAGGCCGCGCCGGGTGGAGAGCGCAAGCTGCTCACGGTCCTCTTCAGCGACCTGGTGGGCTTCACGTCCTTGAGCGAGCAGCTCAGCCCCGAGGAGCTCGTCGCCCTGCTCAACACCTACTTCGAGCAGGCCACGGGCGTGCTCACGAAGCACGGCGCCACGCTCGACAAGTTCATCGGCGACGCCATCATGTGCTTCTGGAACGCGCCGCTGCCGCTGGAGGACCATGCGGCCCGCGCGTGCCTCACCGCGCTGGACCTGGTGGCGGTGGTGGACCGGCTGTCGCCGCTGTTCGAGGCGCGGGGCCTGCCTCGGCTCGACTGCCGCATCGGCATCAACACGGGCCACGCGGTGGCGGGCAACCTGGGCTCCAGCGCGGCGCAGGACTACACCGTGATTGGCGACACGGTGAACCTGGCCTCACGGCTGGAAGGCGCCGCCAAGGTCTACGGCACGCGGACACTGGTGGCCGAGGAGACCCTGCTCGCCGCGCGCGGCGCGGTGGTGGCCCGGGAGCTGGACCTCCTGCGCGTCAAGGGCAAGCAGCACCCCGTCCGGGTCTTCGAGCTGGTGGGCACCGCGGGCACGCCCCTGCCTCCGCAGGTCGTGCGCTTCGCCGAGGGGCTCGCCCTCTACCGGGCCCGCCGCTTCAACGAGGCTCGCGCCGCCTTCCTCGCCTCGCCCGACGACGTGCCGTCGCAGCGCTTCGCCGCCCGGTGCGACAGCCTGGAGGTGACGCCGCCCCCGGAGGACTGGGACGGCGTCTTCACCCTCGACAGCAAGTAGCGGGCGCTCCCCGACGTCCGGGAGCGGCCCACCGCCTCACACCAGCAGGCCTTCCGCCTTGAGCGCCTCGCGCACGGCGGGACGCGCGGCGACGCGCTCCTGGAACGCGAGCACGTTGGGGAAGCCCGACAGGTCCAGCTGCACGAACTTCGCCCAGCGCGTCACCGTGAAGAGGTAGGCGTCCGCGGCGGTGAACGTGTTGCCGAAGAGGTACGTCCGGCCCGCCAGGCGCTCCTCGATGAGCTTGTAGCGCTTCTGCAGGTACGCCTTGCGCTCCTCGCGCGTGGCCTCGGGCGTCGCGGGGCTGAAGAGCGGCGAGTAGGTCTTGTGCAGCTCGGAGTTGATGTAGCCCAGCATCTCCTGCTGCTGATAGCGCTCGCGGGTGCCGGCGGGCGCGACCAGGCCGGACGCGGGGCGCTGGTCACCCAGGTACTGGACGATGGCGGGACCTTCGGTCAGCACGTCGCCGGGCTCGAACTCGAGGGCGGGCACATAGCCCTTGGGGTTCACCTTCCAGAAGTCTCCGCCGCCCTCCATCACCTTCGTCTGCGTGTCGACCTTGGTGAACTGCAGGTCGAGGCCCGCCTCACGCGCGACGATGTGGGGAGAGAGCGAGCAAGCGCCGGGAGCGAAGTAGAGCTTCATGGGTTTTCCTCGTGGCTGGGGTGAAAAGGCGCCGCGAAGGTAACGAGGGGAGTTACCGAAGGATAGTAACGAGACTATGGTAACGGTGCTTTCCACTCACCCGGCGGTAACTACTCACCACCTGGTAACCACCCGCCGTCTGGAGTCATCGATGTCGCTCAAGCAGAGGAAGAGCAAGGCCCCGCCGCCGCCTCCGGGCTGTCCCATGCGCACGTGCATGTCGCTGCTGGGCGGCGTGTGGACACCCAACGTCATCTGGCATCTGTCGGGGGGGCCTCGGCGATTCGGTGAGCTCATCAAGGACATCCCGGGCATCTCCCCCAAGGTGCTCACCACGCGCTTGAGGGAGCTGGAGGCCAAGGGCGCCGTGGCGCGCGAGGTGCAACCCACGTCGCCTCCGTCGGTGGAGTACGCGCTGTCGGAGCTGGGCATGGAATTGGTGCCAGTGATTGACGCCATCGTCCGAGTGGGCACGCGGCTGAAGCACCTGAATGGGGGACAGTACCCGGAGGAGGCGACGCGCTCGGTGAAGCGGCGGGCCGCGTCCGCAACCTAGACACCTTGCAAGGCCCTCCACCCGGAAGCGTCCACCCGGGGCCCATTTCGCATTCACGACGCAACTGTCAATAGATGACGAGTGTAGCCCCTGAGACACATGGCCTGACGCTGGAGATCAGCACCTCGCGTGGATGAATAGGCTTGGGTCCCCACCCCAAGCTGGGCCCTCCCAAGAGGTCTCCGATGGCAGCTCCCCCGCGACGCTTCGGTGTCTTCCTCGCAGCCCTGCTGGTCACCCTCCTCCCCGCCTGCGACGACCCGAAGCCGTCCCCGCCCGACGCGGGTCCGTATGTCTGGGATGGCACCTACGAGGAGCTCGAAGACCGCGGAGAGTGGCTCGACCCGGGCCGCCCCCTCGCGCCGTGCACCTTCGACACCCGCAACGCGACCGGAAGCTCCTGCGAGGACCTGGCGCGCTTCGACACGTCGGCGTGCTCCCCGGCGGCGCTCGCCGCGGTTCCCCTGGAGGGCATCTATCAGAGCAGCCTCCGCACGGTCCGGCCACTCGAGGATGGTGGGACCCGGGCCTCGGCCACATCCATCGGCTTCCGTCTTCAGGACAGCGCGGCGACCAGCACGATGCATGACAGCCCCCTCCTCCATCAGGACACGCGCGGAGGCCGATTCATCGTCACTGGGAGGCACCCGTACGACGAGACCATGATCACCACCCTGGTGGGCTGCCAGACGCCCGCCCCGCACATCATCACCGGCTGCTATGCCCGTTGCAGGGACAACCGGCTCGCCGCCAGCGGAACGTTCGAGGCGCGCCGCCTCGCCCGGCAACATGGCGAGCCCGAGTCCTCGGGAGGCATGACCCTCGTCGCCGAGCGTCCCGTCTCCCTGGGCATGCCCGTGGACGTCTATGTCACCCAGGGCCACGCCTATGTCGTCTCCGTCTTGCGGCCTGGAAGAGTGGGAGGGCTCTCCGTCTTCGATGTGGCGAACCCCCGCAATCCCATCCTGCGGACCACCATCAGCCTGCCCGGCGACAGCTATTGGAATGGCGTCTGGGCCAAGGGACATGCCCTCTACATCGCGAGCGGAGACCGCGGGACGCTCGTCTATGACATCTCCCAGCCCGCCGACCCGCTCTTCGTCCGCGCCCTGACGACGGGCCCCGAGAACGTCACCCACACCGTGCTCGTCGACGGAGACCGGCTCTACTCCATGTCCCCGATGACGGGCACCTTCGTCTATGACCTCACCACACCCCTGGACCCGGTGCTGCGCACGGTCATCTCCTTCCCGGAAGAAATCGGGCAGGACGGGCCCCATGACGCCTTCGCGTACGAGAACCGCCTGTACCTCAGCCATGCATCGGGCAGGTACATCATCGCGGACGTCTCCAACCTGGATGAAGTCCGGCTGCTGGGCCAGTACGACGGTCGCCAGTGGGCCCACCACAACGCGGTCGGCACCTTCGCGGGGAAGACCCTCGCTTTCGAGGCCGGCGAGTTCACCGGCTCCCATCTGCGCGTGCTCGACGTCACGGACCCGGCTCGCATCGCGCTGATAGGCGAGTTCCGCATGCGGCAGGTCCCCTCCATCCACAACCTGATTCTGCGCGGCCACCGGCTCTACATCGCCTGGTACCACGAGGGCCTGCGCGTGCTGGACGTGTCCAATCCCACCCGGCCCAAGCAGGTGGCCCACTACCACACGTACCGGGAGGAGGACCCTCACCGGGGAGACAGCCTCTTCGAGGGCACCATCGGCATCCGCGTCCCCGGGGACGGTTACATCTACGTCGTGGACACGTCCCGGGGCCTGCTCGTCTTCAACGAACTCTAGTCCGCATAAGTTCTTCGCAAGACCCCTGAACCCTGGACGCGGATAGGCTCGAGTCCGCCCATCCGCGTGGGCATCCACGAGGATTCCGATGGCGGTCCCCCCGCGCCGACTCCAGCTCGTCCGCCCCTGTCAGTTGCTCGCCGGCGCCTCCGCGCGCAACGACGACACGCCGACGTCGGAATCCGCGGGCGCCACCTCCACCGCCCTCCCCTTGCTCTCCGAGCGCGCCATCCCCGTGGGGATGCCCGTGGACCTGGACGTCGCCCAGGGCCACGCCTACGTCGTCTCCATCACCCGGGAAGGCAGGACCGGAGGGCTCAGCGTCTTCGACGTGACGAACCCTCGCAATCCCATCCTGAAGACCACCCTCAGCCGGCCGGAGGACGACGGCGGAACGTCCGTCCGAGCCAAGGGCCCCGCGCTCTACATCGCCCACGAGCGGGGGACACGCGTCTATGACATCTCCCGGCCCACCGACCCCGTCCTCCTGCGCACCCTGTCGACGGGAGAGCTGGGCACCTGGATGGCACTCGTGGAGGGCGACCGGCTCTACTCCCTGGTCCCGGGCGCGGGCATCCAGGTCCATGACGTCACCGACCCGCTGAACCCCACGCCGCTCGCCGTCGTCGACACGCCGGAGGACGCGGCACGAGGCGGGCCGGAGGACTTCGTCGTCGACCAGGGCCGCCTGTACTTGAGCGACGCGCTGGCGGGGTACTGCGTCCTGGACATCAGGAACCTGGAGGACGTCCGGCTGCTGGGCCAGTATCGCCCCTCGAGCCTCGGCGACGGCCATCACAGCGCGGTGGGCCTCTTCGAGGGAAGGCGCATCGCCTTCGAGGCGGGCGAGCGCCCCGCGCCCCACGTCCGGGTGCTCGACGTCACAGAGCCCGCGAACATCACGAAGCTGGGTGAGTTCCGCCTGCAGCAGTCCTCCTCCATCCAGAACCTGCTGCTGCGCGGCGACCGCCTCCATGTCGCCTGGAACGAGGAAGGGCTGCGGGTGCTCGACGTGTCCAATCCCTCTCTCCCCCGGGAAGTGGCCCACGGCCACGTGGACGCGCGCCCCCAGAACACCGTCGGACTCCACCTCCCCGGTGATGGCCATGCCTACGTCGTGGATGCCGCACGAGGGCTGCTCATCTTCGAGGACTTGCAACAGTAGGACCCAGACAGACTTCAACCTCACGCCCCTGAGCAGGGTTTCGCCTCGAGACCTCCCATGGCTGTCATTCCTTGCCGCATCAGGATGCTCCTCGCCGTGCTGTGGTTCCCCTTCCTCGCCGCCTGCGACGATGACTCGAAGCCGTCCTCTCCCGATGCGGGCCCATCTGTCTGGGATGGCACCTACGAGGAGCTCGAAGACCGCGGAGAGTGGATTGACCCGGGCCACCCCTTCGCGCCTTGCGCCTTCGACACACGCAATGCGAATGGGCAGTCTTGCGAGGAACTGGCGCGCTTCGACACGTCCGCGTGCGCCCCGGAAGCCCTCGCCACGATTCCCCTGGAGGGCGTCTATCAGAGCAGCCTCCGCGTCGCGCTACCGCTCGAGGGCGGCGGAACCCGGACCTTCGCCATGCCAGCGGGCTTCCGGCTTCGCGACACCGCGGCGACCAGCACGATGTTCAACCAGCCGCTCGTCCATCAAGACACGCAGGGAGGTCGCTTCACCCTCATCGGCCGGCCCCTCCATCGCCGGGAGACCACCACCCTGGTGGGCTGCCAGACCCCCGCCCCTCACGTCATCACCGGCTGCTTCGCCGTGTGCAGGAATGACCGGGTCTACTTCAGCGGCACCTTCGAGGCACAGCGCATCGCCATGCACCCCGGCGAGCCTGCTTCGTCGGAGGAACTGACTCCCCTCGCGGAGCACCCCATTGCCCTGGGCATGCCGGTGGATGTCTATGTCACCCAGGGCCATGCCTATGTCGTCTCCATCTCCCACGCGGGCAGGGCGGGAGGTCTCACCGTCTTCGATGTGACGAACCCTCGCAACCCCCTCCTCAAGACCCGCATCAGCCTTCCAGAGGCCAACTGGAATGGCGTCTGGGCCAAGGGCAATGCCCTCTACATCGCCAGCGAAGACAGGGGAACGCTGGTCTACGACATCTCCCAGCCCGCCGACCCCCTCTTCCTCCGCGACCTGCCGACGGGCGCGGCCTACGGCACCCACACCGTGCTCGTCGACGGTGACCGGCTCTACTCCATGGCCCCCTTGGCGGGAACCTACGTCTACGACGTCACCTCGCCCCAGAATCCCGTGCTGCGCACCGTCCTCTCCTTTCCGGAAGAGGTCGGTGAAGACGGGCCCCATGACGCCTTCGCGTACGAGAACCGCCTCTACCTCAGCCACGGGGCGGGCGGATACATCGTCACGGACGTCACGAGCCTGGACGATATCCAGACGCTGGGGCAGTACAACCAGGGCAGCTGGGCGCACCACAGCGCGGTCGGCACCTTCGCGGGGAAGACGCTCGCCTTCGAAGGAGGCGAGACCAACGGCTCCCATCTGCGCGTGCTCGACGTCACCGACCCGGCTCGCATCGCGCTGATAGGCGAGTTCCGCATGCGGCAGAGCACCTCCATGCACAACCTGATTCTGCGCGGCCACCTGCTCTATGTGGCCTGGTACCACGAGGGCCTGCGCGTGCTGGATGTCTCCAACCCCACCCGACCCAAGCAGGTCGCCCACTTCCACACGTACCGGGAGGAGGACCCGACCCGCGGGGACAGCCTCCTGGAGGGCGCCATCGGCATCCGCGTCCCCGGTGACGGGTACGTCTACGTCGTGGACACGTCCCGGGGCCTGCTCATCCTCGGGGAACACTGAAACACTTGCAACTTGAGTACCACACCGAGCCCGGAGCCCCTGAAACCCGGCCGGGTGTGGCAACTCCCCTTCACGGAGCAACCATCTCCCGCCCCTCTCCAGCGGACCCGGCGGTTCGACTATCCGGAGGTCTCCCTCATCTGGAGGCCTCCCGTGCCAGCCACATCTCGTTCACTCAGCTCGCTTCTGGCCCCGTTGTTACTGTTGTCACTGACGGGGTGCGACGACGACCCCAAGCCCTCCCCACCCGACGCGGGCCCCTACGTCTGGGATGGCACGTACACGGAGATGGCGGACCCGGGCGACTGGGTCGACCCCGGCGCGCCCTATGCCCCCTGCACCTTCGACTCCGCGAACGCGGGAGCCACGGCCTGCGAGGAGCTGTCCCGCTTCGATGTCTCCCGCTGCGACAAGGAGGCGCTCGCCGCCCTGCCACAGGAGGGCATCTACCAGGGCATCGTGCGCAACGAGATTGTCCTCCGGGATGGCGGTGTCCGCGTCATCTCCACCGACCTCACCGTGCACCTCCAGGGCGAGGACGCGGGCACGATCTTCGGCCAGCCCCTGCTCCAGCGCGACACCCAGGGGGGTGACTTCGCCCTCGTCGGCCAGTTGCCGGTGACGTCCTCCACGTTCGCCGTGGTGGGCTGCCAGCGACCAGCCCCCCACATCATCACCGGCTGCATGGCGACCTGCCGCCGGGGGGCCTTCGTGCGCATGAGCACCTTCGAGGCCCACCGGGTCGCCAGGAGCGGCGAGCCCGAGTCCTCCGGTGGGCTGACGCCGCTCGGCGAGCACCGCGCGGCGCTCGGCCAGGCCGTGGATGTCCATGTCACCCAGGGCCATGCCTACGTCGTGTCGCTCAGGCACCGGAACCAGCCCGGCGGCCTCACCGTCTTCGACGTGAGCAACCCCCGCGCGCCCCTCCTGAAGACCTCCATCAGCCTGGAGGGCAACAACGACTGGAACGGCGTCGGGTCCAAGGGCAACGCGCTCTACATCGCCGGCAACGGGACGGGGACCCTCGTCTATGACATCTCCCAGCCGGGCAACCCCGTCTTCATCCGGCTCATGCCGTCGGGGGACTACGGCACCCACACCGTGCTCGTCGACGGCAACCGGCTCTACACCATGGGCATCACCACCCATGTCTACGACCTGGCGGACCCGCTCAACCCCGCGCTCCTCACCGTCATCTCCCTACCCGAGGACGCCACGGGAGGCGGCTCCCATGATGCCTTCCTGTATGAGCAACGCCTGTACATCAGCAATTCATTTGGCGGCTACGCGGTCGTCGATGTGTCGAACCTGGAGGAGGTCCGCGTCCTGGGCCGGTATCTCCGCCCGGACCAGAGCTTCGCGCACCACAGCGCGGTGGGCACCTTCGGCGGGAAGACCATCGCCTTCGAGGGTGGCGAGATGAGCGCGTCCCACGTGCGCGTGCTCGACGTCACCGACCCGGCGCACATCGTGAAGATCGGTGAGTTCCGCATGCGGGAGGTCACCTCCATGCACAACCTGGTGCTGCGAGGGAACCTGCTCTACGTCGCCTGGTATCAGGAAGGCGTGCGGGTGCTCGACGTGTCCAACCCCACCCAGCCCCGGCAGGTGGCCCACTACCAGACGTACCGGGAAGAGGACCCGGGCCGAGGCGACAGCAACCTGGAGGGCGCCTTCGGCCTCACGCTTCCCGGGGATGGGCACCTCTACGTCGCGGATTCCTCCCGGGGCCTGCTCATCTTCGATGAGCGCTGAGCTTGCAACCTGAAGACCACGCCGGGCCCGGACCCCTCGGGGACGGGTCTGGCGTGGCACTTCCCCCTCACGGAGCAACCATCTTCGTGAGGGGCGGGGCATTTTGTACTCCTCATTTTCCCAGGGAGCGGTGGTTCGACTATCCCGAGAGGCCCTCTCTCTGGAGGTTTTCCGTGACCGTCTCCCTTCGACTCCTCAGCCCCCTCCTGGCATCCCTGCTGGCCCTGCCGCTGGCGGGATGCGACGACGACCCCGCGCCCCCGACTCCCGATGCAGGCTCGCCGGATGCGGGCCCCTATGTCTGGGATGGCACCTACACGGAGCTGGCGGACCCGGGCGACTGGATTGACCCGGGCGCCCCCTATGCCCCCTGCTCCTTCGACGCCTCGAGCCCGGACAGCGGCATCTGTGAGCAGGTGTCCCGCTTCGATGTCTCGCAGTGCGACCGCGGTGCCCTCGCCGCCCTTCCGCAGGAGGGCATCTACCAGGCCGTGGTCCGCAACGAGACCCGGCTCACCGACGGCGGCGTGCTCGTCTCCCTCGGCGGCTTCGGCATGCGGCTGCTGGCCGAGAACGCGGGCACGAGCACGATGTTCGACGCGCCCCTGCTCCACCGGAACACCCAGGGGGGCGACTTCTCCGTCACGGGCCAGGCCGCCCGGACCGGGACGATGTACACGGTGGTGGGCTGCAAGACACCCGCCCCTGGCGTCATCACGGGCTGCATCGCGACCTGCCGCCGCGGAGTCTTCACCCGGGCGGGAACCTTCGAGGCCCACCGGGTCGCCAAGGGCGGTGAGCCCGAGTCGTCCGGCGGCCTGGAGCTGCTGTCCGAGCAGCGCGCCGCGAGCGGCCACGCCGTGGATGTCTATGTCACCAAGGGCCACGCCTACGTCGTCGCACTGGCCTTTCAAGACAAGCCGGGTGGACTCACCGTGTTCGACGTGAGCAATCCCCGGGCGCCCCTGCTGAAGACCTCCATCAGCCTGCCCAACAACGCGAACTGGAACGGCGTCTGGGCCAAGGGTGACGCGCTCTACGTCGCGGGCCTGGGAACGGGGACCCACGTCTTCGACATCTCCAACCCCGCTGCCCCCTCGCTCGTCCGCATCATGCCTGCGGGGCGCAGCGGCATGCACACCGTGCTCGTCGACGGCAACCGGCTCTACGGCGCGGGCACGGGCGTGGGCACCCATGTCTACGACATCACGGAGCCGCTGAACCCCGTGCTGCGCACCGTCTTCACGCTGCCCGAGGACGCCTCGCTTGGAGACCCGCACGACTCCTTCGCGTACGAGGGCCGCCTCTACATCAGCAACTCGTCCGGCGGTTACACCATCGTGGACCCCACGGACCTGGACAACGTCAAGGTCCTGGGGACGTACATGCGCCCGGACGAGGGCTTCGCCCACCACAACGCGGTGGGTACCTTCGGCGGGAAGACCATCGCGTTCGAGGGCGGCGAGTTCGCTGGCTCTCACGTGCGCGTGCTCGACGTCACCAACCCCGCGCGCATCGTGAAGATTGGCGAGTTCCGCATGCGGCAGACCACGTCCATGCACAACCTGATCCTGCGCGGCAACCTGCTCTATGTGGCGTGGTACCAGGAAGGGCTGCGCGTGCTGGACGTCTCCAACCCCACCCAGCCCAAGCAGGTGGCCCATTACCAGACGTTCCGCGAGGAGGACCCGGACCGCGGAGACAGCCTCTTCGAGGGCGCCTTCGGCATCCGCGTCCCGGGGGATGGCTACGTCTATGTCGCCGACTCCTCCCGAGGACTGCTCATCTTCAAGGAGCTCTGAAGCTGCAACATGAGGACCATGCCCGGCCCGCGTCCCACCACCGGTGGGCGGGCCGGGCGTTTCGCCTTCACGAAGCAACCATCTCGGAGCAGGCGGGGACCTTGCGTCTTCCCCTGCTCCGAAGTGCCTGTGCCTCGGGTATCCAGGAAGACCCTCTCCTCGGAGGTTCCCCGTGGCAGTCCCCTTTCGCTGGCTCAAGCCGCTCCTGGCGGCCGTGTTGCTCTTCTCGCTGACGGGTTGTGACGACGACCCCGTACCCCAGTCCCCCGACTCAGGCACTCCCGACTCCGGCATCCCCGACGCGGGGCCGCCTGACTCGGGGCCCTATGTCTGGGACGGCACCTACACGGAGATGGAGGACCCGGGCGACTGGATTGATCCAGGTGCCCCCTACGCTCCTTGCACCTTCGACGCCTCGAATCCGGACAGCGGCGTCTGTGAGCAGTTGTCCCGCTTCGATGTGTCGCAGTGCGACCGGGACGCCCTCGCCGCCCTTCCCCAGGAAGGCATCTATCAGGCCGTGGTCCGCAACCAGGTCATCCTCACCGATGGCGGCGTTCGTTTCTCCGTCGGCAGCTTCGGCATGCACCTGCGGGCCGAGGACGCGGGCCCGAGCACGATGTTCGAGGCGCCCGTGCTCCACCGGGACACCCAGGGAGGAGACTTCTCCGTCATCGGCCAGCTCGCCCGGACCAGCACGGTGTACACAGTGGTGGGCTGCAAGACGCCCGCTCCCAACGTCATCACGGGCTGCATCGCGACGTGCCGCCGAGGAGTCTTCAGCCGGGCGGGAACCTTCGAGGCCCACCGGGTCGCCAAGAGCGGTGAGCCCGAGTCGTCCGGCGGGCTGACCCTGGTCGGGGAGCGCTACACCCCGGTGGGGACCCCCGTGGATCTCTACGTCACCAAGGGGCACGCCTACGTCGTCTCCACCCCGACCTTCATGAACGGCAAGGACGGGGGTCTCTCCATCTTCGATGTGAGCAACCCGCGCAATCCCATCCTCAAGACCACCCTCACCCTGCCGGGTGACAACTTCTGGAATGGTGTCTGGGCCAAAGGTGACGCGCTCTACATTGCCAGCGGGAACCGTGGGACGCTCATCTATGACATCTCCCAGCCCGCGGCGCCCGTCTTCATCCGCAGCCTCCCGACGGGCAACCCCGGCACCCACACCGTGCTCGTCGACGGCGACCGGCTCTATTCCATGGACGCCAGCTCTGGCACCTACGTCCACGAGCTCACCGACCCGCTGAATCCCGTCCTGCGCACCGTCATCGGCTCGCCACCGGAGGTGCCAGACGGCGCACCCCATGACACCTTCGTGTACCAGAACCGCCTGTATATCAGTAACCAGTCCTATGGTTACGTCGTGGCGGACGTGGCGGACCTGGACAACGTCCGCTTCCTGGGCCTCTACGACACGGGCCCCCTCGTCTACTCACACCACAGCGCGGTGGGCACCTTCGGAGGGAAGACCATTGCCTTCATGGGCGGTGAGTTCAACGCCTCCCACGTGCGAGTGCTCGACGTCACCGACCCGGCCCACATCGTGAAGATCGGGGAGTTCCGCCTGCGGCAGACCACCTCCATGCACAACATGCTCCTGCGAGGCAATCGCCTCTACGTGGTCTGGTACCACGACGGTCTGCGAGTGCTGGACGTCTCCAACCCCACCCAGCCCAAGCAGGTGGCGCACCACCTCACCTTCCGGGAAGAGGACCCGGGCCGGAGCGATGGCGCCTTCGAAGGGGCCATCGGCCTGCGCATCCCCGGGGATGGCTACGTCTACGTCGTGGACACCTCCCGAGGGCTGCTCATCTACAACGAGCTGTAGTCACGCCCGGGGGTGCTCCCGCCCCTGAGACGACAGGCCCCGGCTGGCGTGCGTGCGGGACTCCCGCCCCACGCCAGCCTCCTTGCCCTGCCTGGGAGTGGGGCCCGCCGCGACGGCGTGCGACACCGCCCCCGCGAAGCGCGCGAGGTGCTAGAGGGGCGCGCATGATTGTCCGTCCGCGAATGCACTGGCTTCGCATGTTGTTCGTCTGGCGCGGCTCGGTGGTGTCGCGCATCCTGCCGCGCCTGGGGTTCTTCCTCGCGTTGAGCCTGCTGGCGGTGGCCCTGGGCCCGCTGCCGTTCGCCCTGAGAGAGGGCTCCCTGGCGCTGCTGGGCGTGGCGCTGGCCATCTTCCTCGGGTTTCGCAACAGCACGGCCTATGACCGCTTCTGGGAGGCGCGGAAGCTGTGGGGCTCGCTGATGATCGTCTCGCGGTCCTTCCTGCGGCAGGCGCTGACGCATCCCTCGCCCGCGCTCAGCACCGAGGAGAAGCGCGAGGTGACGGACCTCTTGCGCGCGCTGCCCATGACGCTCAACCACCAGCTCCGAGGCACCCGAATCCCGCTCGAGTCGCTTCCTCCAGGGGTGCGCGAGTGCGTGGTCGCCGCGGACCACCGCCCCGCCAAGGTCATCCTGGCGCTGGGCCAGTGGGTGACGAAGCAGCGGCATCAGGGCCGGGTGAGCGAGCTGCTGGTGGCGTCGTTCGACGACAACCTGGACCGGCTCTCGGAGGTGCAGGGCGGCTGTGAGCGCATCGCGGGAACGCCCATTCCCTATGTCTACAGCGTGATGTTGCACCGGACGGTGTACATCTACAGCCTGCTGCTGCCCTTTGCCCTGGCCGGCAGCCTGGGCTGGTCCACGCCGCTCGTGTCCGTCTTTGTTTCATACACGTTCATCGCGCTCGACACCGTGACGTCGGAGCTGGAGGACCCGTTCGGCAACGAGCCCAACGACCTGCCGCTCGACGCGCTGACCCGCACCATCGAGCGCGGCGTGCTGGAGATGGTGGGAGAGCCCCTCCCGCCCCTGCTCCAGCCGGATGACAAGTTCCTGCTGACCTGAGGCGCGACGCGTTCACGCAAGACCCACGGGCTTCTCCGCGGGTCCTTCGCTACATCCCGCCGTGTAGCGCCTGGGGCCACAACTCCGGGCACTTTGTGTCCAGTCCGGTTACAGGCCCGCCAAACACAAACACCGTCTCAGCCACAACGCACCACCCTCGATAAAAAACAGACACCCCCAGCAAACGGCATGGCTTCTGCTTCGACACATCCGGCCCCGCCGCCCGTGTCGTCGCTCGCGCCGGGGCGCCTGTCTGTCTTCTAGGGGGTTCCCACATGCATCAACACTCCACGCGAGGCGTTCGCCGCCTCGTGCCCGCGTCATTCCGCTGGCTGTCGTTGTCCGTCCTCGCGCTCGGCGCCGCGCTGCTGGCGCCTTCCGCCCAGGCCGCCGCCGAGCCTTCCGTGGAAGAAGGCCCCGTCGCGACCCTCACCCACCTGAGCGTGGAGCAGGGCGCGTTCAAGGTCGGCATCCGGTGGTCCGACAAGCAGCCGCTCCCCTCCTCCGCCAAGCTCCTCTCCCAGGACGGCGCGGGCACCGTCAACGACGGCGCCGAGGTGACACCCAAGCCCGGCGAGGAGTCTTTCGTCACGCTCGGCAAGGCCATCCAGAAGCCGTGGGAGACCGGCTGGAACCAGAAGCTCGTCCTGCAAGGCGCCAAGGAAGAGTCCCTCGCGACCTTCCCCTACAACGTCAACCTGGACTGCACGGATGAGAAGAACTGCACCCTGAACGTGTCCGCGGGCGCCGCCACCAACTCGGAGGTGATGCACGTGAGCACGGAGCTCGACGCGCTCATCGCCGAGCTGGAGGCGAGCCACAAGGAGACCGAGTTCGACCTCGTCGAAGAGGTCGGCAAGGCCAACCCCCGCCTGCTCGGCGAGGCGCTCGTCTACGTCCACACCCTGGCGAAGCTGCGCCAGCTCGCCGGCCCCTGCACCTGCGTGTGGCAGGCCGTCTACGGCCAGAGCCCCGCGCTCATCGGCTACGGCGTCAATGTCTCGAACGCGAACGGCATCCTCTCCGGCTGGAACGGCCCAGGCGCCAAGCACGCGCTGACGGCCATTGGCGGGAGCCCCACGGGCATCGGCGGCACCTTCACGGGCATCAGCCAGGTCACCCTGCGGCTCAACTGCACGCGCTGGGTCTATTACTACTACTGGGATGTCGTCATCGGCTGGCCCGGCCGCCCGGTGATTGTCCTGCCCATCCCCCGCCCCCGCCTCGTGCCCTGCATCTCCACCTGCGCGGCCCGCTTCGACCACCAGGGCCGCATCAGCGGCTCCACGTTCGTTGCCTACACGAGCCCCGGCAGCTCCGCCACCGCCCGGGAGCAGGGCGCCTATCGCGTGGACGGCACGCTCCTCATGAGCCAGGTCGCCAACAACGGCACCTCCTTCAACCTGGTGAACGGCACCTCCGTGTGGTCCAACATCGGCTCCACCGGCCGCGTGGACTCCTACGGCAATGTCTTCGCCGCGAAGAGCTTCCCCTACTTCAGCTCCGCCTCCGTCGCGAACGGCCACGCCATCTCCATCCACGGCCAGGCCCGGTGCCCGTGGGGTCCCAATGGCCACGCCGCGGTCTGGACCTACGGCACCTCACAGGGCATCCCCCAGACGAACCTGCTGCGCTCGTCCATCCAGAACTTCTTCTGGCAATGGGGCATCTTCGTCATTCCCTGACGAGGTCTTGCGGGTGAGGCTCCGCCGGACACCGCCCGCCCAGGGCGGTTGAGCGCAGCCCGTCCGATATTCTCCCCCGCCGATGGACGTTCACGGATGACCGTCACATCGGCGGGAGGAGAGCGCATTGATGCAACGAGCCATAGTGATTCTCGCGGTGCTCCTGGGGGGGTGCGCGAAGAACGTCCCGGCCCCTGAGCTCGCCTCCACGGCCACATCGCTCCCGAGCCCCGAGTCCCGACCCGAGCCGGAGCAGCCCAAGTACGAGCACATCTTCATGATGCCCGTGGACCAGGCGCTCGCCGAGGCCACCCGGCTGCTGTCCCAGAACGGCTGGGTGCTCAAGCCCATGGAGGACCCCAAGTACCTGCTGACGGAGTGGCGGGCCGCGCAGATTGGCATCAAGTCCTGGGGCTGGCAGAGCGACGGTGACTTCACGCGCTACCTGGTGGCCGGCGAGCTCATCGCCGAGCGGCAATCCATCGTGCGCATCTTCCGCATGAAGCGCGTGTCCTTCAGCAACGACGCGGAGCTCCGGGCCTACTCCAGCGGGCGCCAGGGCTCCATCGCCATTTGGATGACGGCCGTCGAACAGGACCTCATCCGGAAGACCTCTCCCGTGGGCCTGGCCCAGCGCGAGCGCGACATCGCGCCGTGGGTGGACTTGGACGGCCCCGCCCAGGGCACCCGCGACCTGAGGCTGGAGCAGGACCTGCTCCTGCGGCTGGAGACGCGCCCCTCGCTCGAGACGCTCACCGGCACGCTGCGCCTCACGCGGGACGACACGTTCGCCCGGGACCCGTCCTTCTACCTCAGGCGCTGGAAGCAGGAGGTGCAGGAGCCCTGCGACCGGAAGGTGGCGGGGTTCCAGCCGCTGCTGAAGCCCGGGCTCACGGTGCTCATCGGCGAGCAACTGGGCACCCGTGAGTCACCCGCCGCCGTGGGCGACCTGGCGTGCGAGGCCGCGAAGGCGGGGCACGGTGTCACGCTGGTGCTCTCGCTCCCCGACAAGGAGCAGAAGCGGCTGGATGCGTACCTCAAGAGCCAGGGGCGGCCGGTGGACCAGGACGCGCTGCTGTCAGGGGACCTCTGGCGCAAGATTCAACAGGACGGCCGCGGCAGCCGCGCGATGATGGACCTCATCGACCGGGCGCGGGCACTGAGCGCGGCGGGGCATGCCATCACGGTGGTGGCCATGGACACGGACATGTCCGGCGGCAAGTCGCGGGATGCCCACATGGCGAAGGGGGTGCTGAAGCAGCGGGACGCGCGCCCGCGAGACGTCCTCCTGCTGCTGGCGGGCAATGTCCACACACGGCTGAGCGACGCGGACTGGGATGATGACTTCGTCCCCTTGTCCAAGCACCTGCACCAGCGCCTCCCGGACCTGAAGGTCCTGGAGGTGGGCTATGCCCAGGGCCGCCGCTGGGGATGCGATGTGGAGACCTCCGGCGACATGGTCTGCGACATCATGGGCATCACCCCGCTGCCCGAGCTCTCGGTTCCCGCGGGAGTCCCCATGGCCATCCGCATGCTCCCGGAGCTGCACGATGAAGGGTTCCATGGGTTCCTCGACGTCGGAGCCCTGTCCATCTCGCTGCCCGCCATCGCCCTGCGCGGTCACGGAACCGCCGCGCCCTCGCCCGTGGCGGATGCGCCCGCCGCGGCCGAGGCTCCCGCCGCCGCGCCCGCGATGAGGAAGGCCCCCGCGACGCCGGTGCACGCGCAGGCGGAGCCGGAGTAGCGCGGGAAGCGGTCCTGGCCGTGCGCGTCGAGCCAGGACCGCTCACCGAAGCACCTCGCGTTCCTCGCCAAAGGCTCGCACACGCGGCTCTCGTCGAAGGATGTGAAGCGGCTCACGCTTGCGCGCGGCCTGGGAGTCACGTCTGTGCACAGGCATGCACAGCCGGGCTCCCGCCGCGATGTCAGACCCCTGTCATGAAGTACCCGCGCGATGATGAGAAGCTGAGCGCCAGCTCCTCACGACGGAGGCAGGGACATGGCTGGAGGCGGACCTCGCAGTGCCGTGGTCATCGGCGGAAGCATGGCGGGGCTGCTCGCCACGCGCGTGCTCTCGGACCACTTCGACAAGGTCACCCTGGTGGAGCGGGATGTGCGAGCGGAAGGACCCGCCACGCGCAAGGGTGTCCCGCAGGGGCCCCACATCCACGTGCTGTTGGACACGGGACGGCGCGTCCTCGACAAGTACTTCCCCGACCTCTTCGAGCAGCTCCAGGTCCAGGGCGCCCAGTTCATCGACTCGAGCGGAGACCTCGCCTGGCACCACTTCGGCGTGTGGAAGCTGCGCCGCGCCAGCGGCATCCCCGGCCTGCTCTGCACCCGGCCGCTGCTGGAGTGGAACGTCCTGCGCCGCGTGAAGGCCCGGCCCAACGTGGAGCTTCGCGACGGGTGCTCCATCGAAGGGCTGCTCGCCGACGCGACGGGCTCCGGGCGCGTCACGGGGGTGAAGGTCAAGACGCCCCAGGGAGAGGAGACGTGGGAGGCGGACCTCGTCGTGGATGCCAGCGGCCGGGGCTCGCGGATGCCGCAGTGGCTGGAAGCCATCGGCTACGCCCGTCCGGAGGAGGAGCAGGTCATCGTGGACCTCTCGTACACGACGTGCCTCCATGAGCCGCCGCCGGACTTCCAGCGCGAGTGGAAGGCGCTCTTTCTCTATCCCAGCCCTCCCAAGGCCTGGCGCGCGGGCTTCATCTCGCACGTGGAGGGAGGCCGGTGGCTCGTCACGCTCAACGGCTACTTCGGCGAGCACGCCCCCACCGAGTACGCGGGGTTCCTCGAGTACGCGCGCTCCCTGACGCGTCCGGACCTGTACGAATACATGAAGGCGGCCAGGCCGCTTGGCCCCATCACCCAGCACAAGGTGAAGGACTGCCGGTGGCGACACTACGAAAAGCTGCCCCGCTTCCCCGAGGGACTGGTCATCCTGGGAGACGCGGCGTGTGCCTTCAATCCCCTCTATGGGCAAGGCATGTCGGTGGCGGGGCTCGGCGCGGAGCTGCTGGACACGTGCCTGCGAGAGCAGGCCGAGCGAGGCGGGCTCGCGGGCCTGGCGCAGCGCTTCCGGGAGCGCTTGCCAGAGGCCATCCGGCTCCCCTGGCTGCTGGGCACGGGCATGGACCTGCTGTATCCGCAGGCCGTGGGCAAGCGGCCCTTCGGCCTGGGCCTGCTGCACTGGTACATCCTGCGGCTGATGGAGCGGACGTCGACGGACGCCCACGTCCATCGCCAGTTCTACCGAATCCTGCATCTGCACGCGGGGCTGGGGGCGGTGCTCCAGCCCTCCGTGGCGCTGCCCGTGTTGAGCCACGGGCTGAAGTCGCTCCTGCGTCCCCTGGAGCAGCTGGCGAACACCGAGACACGGCCTCCTCCGCTCACGCCTCCCCTCCCAAGCCCTGTCCCGGTCCAGAAGTCGACGGGGTGAGCCGTGGGCGTCAGGGGGCCGCGGTCGCCCTCGCGGCGGCTCGGGCGCGCTTGAGCGCTCGGGCCGAGGCGTCGAGGAACTCGTTGCTGGCCTCGGCCAGGTCCACCGCGCGCGCATCCACCCAGCTCTGCAAGGAGTTGTAGGCCATCACCGCGGGGATGGCGACGAGCAGGCCGAAGGCGGTCGTCACGAGGGCCTCGGAGATGCCCGTGGAGATGGTCCCGATGCCTCCCGAGCCGGACTCGCCCATCTGCTGGAAGGCGGTGACGATGCCCATGGTGGTGCCCAGCAGGCCGACGAAGGGAGCCGTCGACGCGACGGTGGCCAGGTGGCTCAGGCCGCGCTTGAGGCTCTGCACCTCGCGCTGGGCCTGGCGCTCCAGGCTTCGGGCCACGGACTCCATGACCTCGTCACGGCTGTCCTCCTCCGCGACGCGATAGGCCACCAGGCCCGCGCGGATGGTGCGGCCGAGGTAGCCCACCTCGGGCCCCAGCTTCGCGCTCGCGGCGCCGTCGAAGTCGCCTCGGGAGAGCAGCTCGTCCATCTGCGAGGCGAACTTGCGCGACTGGCGCCGGGCCGAGCGGAAGACGATGGCGCGCTCGGCGAGGATGAGCAGGGAGACGATGGACATCACCGCCATCACGATGACGATGCCGCGGGCGAAGTGGCCCATGTGCTGCCACAAGCCCAAGATTGTGAATTGCATGGCGGGGTGACGCGCCTCCTCGCGCGTGGGTCCACAAGGAACCGGCTGGGAAACGATGGGTGGGTGCTCTCGATGGACACGGTACGCAGGGGCCCACCCCGAAGGGTGGGCACGTGCCCATGAGAGCGTCATCGTTCCGCAATGAAGAGGCGCGCCCACCCGCAGGATGCGGGCTTCAGCGGAAGGGACCCGTCACCTCGAAGGTGTAGCCGCCGCTGCTGCTGCCGGTGGTGCCACGCTGGGAGCTGAAATACAGACGGCGGCCGTCCGGGCTGAAGGCCGGGCCACAGAGCTCCGAGCTCGAGTGTCCTTCCAGCCGCAGGAAGGGCGAGACGGTGCGCGGGGTGCCCGGGGTGATGATGCAGATCTCCATGTTGCCGCCGTCCTCGGCGACGTAGATATCCTTCGAGCGGGAGACCACCACGTTGTCCACGCCCGTGAGCGGAGAGCCCGAGTAGAGCGAGGCGTCGTAGATGACCTCCAGCTTCCCGGTGGCGGGGGTGTGTGCCCAGACGCGGTTGTTGCTCTTGGTGGTGAAGTAGACGACGCCGCTGTCGTACCAGCACCCCTCGCCGCCGCTGAACACCGTCGTCTTGGAGGCCACGGAGGACTGCTCCGACGCGGGCGAGGTCGCCGCGCACACGACCCAGGTCAGCGTGGCGGTGCCGGCCATCGGGTCGCCGGTCACCTTGGCGGCCTCCAGCGTGCCCGCGGTCAACACCGGCCAGGCGGAGGGCGTGAAGCGATACAGGCGGCCGGAGGAGGTGTCCTCCGTCAAATACAGACGCCCGTCATCCGGGTCCACCGCCACGGCCTCGTGAGCGAAGGTGCCGAGCGCGCCCCGGGCGACGCCCTGAGAGGATTTGGTCGGGTCACATTCCCAGACACGCCCGCTGCCGTGCTCTTCACAAGACAGCCAGGTCCCCCAGGGCGTCGGGCCGCCAGCACAGTTGGTGCGTGTGCCGGAGAGGATGCGATAGGCGCCCACGATGGCGCCGCCGCCGTCGAAGCGAATCGCGCTGGCGCCTCCGGAGCTCGTCTCGCTGTTGGAGACATAGGCCCAGCCGCCACCGTTCATCGGGAAGCACGCGCCGCCGTCCGGCGCGGAGTGCCACGTGTAGCTCGTGCCCGCCACCACGCGCCCGGAGCGCGCGACGACTCGGGAGGAGAAGCCCGCGGGCAATCGCAAGCCATTGGCATCGGCGCTCCCGGACATCGCCCCGTAGGGGCCGGGTCCAGGTTCAGCGGGTGCGGCGTAGGCGGCCTGCCAGAATGCGGGGCCCAACGCCAACGTCCCGCCTCCCAGCGCGGAAAGACGGAGGAAGTCACGACGGTCCAGACGCATGTGTTACCCCCAGGGGAAGAAGCCGGGGCAAGCTATTCTTGTTTTTCTTGAAAATCAATTAAAGCAAGGAGACGAGAAAGTTACATCCGTGAGTGAATCAAGTGACGACATTGCGTCTGGATGGATGAGAGGGGTTGCGGCTCGCGTGGGAAGTGAATTCCAGGATTGCGTTTCATGACTGTTGACCAGTTCACGGGAACGATTGCCCGGGCCCAGGCGTCTCCCTTCATCTCCTGGAGGCGCGTGTTGCTGTCCATCCTGTTGCTGAGCTTGTGGGCCGCCTCCCCGGGAGGCACCGTCGAAGTCGAGGTCTTCGTCCCCCTGTGCGACAACGCCCTCATCGTCTGTGGGCGGCAGGCCGCGGGCGACCCTCGCGCGCTGGACTCCAACCTCTACTGGGGCGCGCGATATGGCGCGGAGCGCTTCCTCTCGCGCGCTCCCGGGTTCGTCGTGAAGAGCCGCCAGGACGGCCCCGCGAGCGCCTCCGTGCTCCGCGAGCTCGTCATCGAGCGCCCCGCCACCCAGGGAGGACGCACCGTCCGCCTGGTGCTCCGCGCCTACGCGGGCGACCGGATTGACGCCGCGCTCGAGGACTTCCTGCGCGCCGCCTCCGGCGCCAGCCAGGCCGACCTGGTCGTCTGGGCCGGCCATGACCGCCTCATGGATGTCCCCGCGCCCACGGTCCAACCTCCCCCTGGCGCCACACCTCGCCCCGTCGTCGTGCTCGCGTGCATGAGCGAGCGCTACTTCGGCCCCGTGCTCCAGCGCCTCGGCGCCAGGCCCGTCGCGCTCACCCGGACGATGATGGCCCCCGAGGCCTATCTCCTCGAGGCCCTGGCCCACACCGTCGCGAAGCACGGCCCCACCCACCCCTCCGCGCTTCGGACCGCCCTCGTGGACGCGTACGCCCGCTACCAGCGAATCACCCCCCGCGCGGCGTCCTCCGTCTTCTCCCGGCTGGAGCCCGCCGCCCCCTGACTGTCGCGGAGCCTTCATCCCCGCACCTCGTCCTTGTGAGCCGCGAGGGGACATGCCAGAAGGCGCCGAGAGCAGGGGGACATGCCTTTGAATCTTCCAGTCGAGTTCGCCGAGGCGGTTCAACGCCAGGGAGTCCGCTTCAAGGTCCAGGGCCTGCTGGGGGAGCAAGAGCGCGTCTACACCCTCGGGACAGCACCTCGGGAGCTGTCCGCCCTCTTCGAGCTCTACTGCCAGCCGCTCATCGTCGACATCGCGGACCGGCTCGGCCTTCGCATCGCGGATGCGCCGCGCACCGTCTACCCCAGCTTCACCTTGATGAAGAACGAAGCGGACCGAGCGAAGGTCGCCATCGACATCAAGACCACGTTCCGCCGCCCCGAGCTCACCTTCCCCCTGGGCCCCTACACCGCGTTCTCGCGCAACGGAGCCCAGGACACCCGCTATCCCCTGGACCAGTACGCCGAGCACTGGGTCATCGTCTTCGTCTACCGCCGCGACGACGACATCGAGTGGTTCGTCCAGGAGCGCTACAGGCTCACCGACGCCGTCCCCACCCAGGACAGCCCGCGCCTCCCAGCCCCTACTCGGCGATGAGCAACACCTCGCGGCTCGTCTGGTTCCGCGAGAGCGCGTACTGATACTCCAGCGTCCGCACCACCACCCTCTTCTTGTGGCGCCCGAGCAGCCGCTTCAGCTCCGCCACAGACGGGATGCCGTCCGAGCGATAGGACACCACGAGGATGCTGTCCCTCCAGCGCTCGAAGACCTCGTCGAACGCGGACGCAATCCTCCCAGGCCGAGTCCAGGGTGAGTCCACCCGCCGATAGGGCCGGTGTTTGTATTCACCGTCGACCAACTCCGGCCAGCGCGCGTACTCCGTCAGCCCTTCCAGGAAGTGGTAGAAGCCTCGGTAGTCCACCCCGACTCCCTTCCCCGAGATGTAGGGCGGGTCGAGATACGCGAGGTCCGCGCGGCCCGGGAGGAGCGCCGCATCTCCACACGTCGCCCGGTTCGCGCGTCCGTTGTCGAAGACCGCGCGGCTCGCCTCCGTGGCCAGACGCAGGAGGTGGTCGGCGAAGGGCCGGTCCCACGTCACCTTGTTTCCAAACGTGCGCTCGACGCGGGCCTCGCGCATGTACAGGTTGGCGCGGTGGAACAGGTTGTAGGGCCGCTTCGCGATGCACGCCTGGAACACCGCGTAGTACGCCATCGCCTGCTTGTACCCGTCCGGCATGGCCGCGAGGTTCTGCGCCATCACATCGAGGAGCCGGTTCTCCTCCTCCGGGTAGTAGATGTTCGCGAAGGTCCGCGCGATGAAGTCCGAGGAGCGCCCCGCGCGCGGAGCCACCAGCGCCGCCACATCCTCACCGTCGAGGCGCGTGGAGGGATTCTCGATGAGCGCCCGGCCGATGAAGTGATTCGAGCGGAGGCAGTCGTTGTAGTGGACCTGCTTGCCGTGAACCTTGAAGAGGTACGAGACCGAGCCCGTGCCCCCGAAGAGGTCGACCACCGAGTCGAACTCCAAGGGCGCCAGCTGCTCCCACAACCAGCCCAGGAGCTTCAGCTTGCTGCCCTGGTAGCGCGTCGCCGGGAAGTCCTCGATGGAGGGCCCCGACGCCGTGGCTGCAGTTGAAGCTCGACGCGCCACCCAAGACCTCTTCCGGGAGCAGGACCACCCGGCCCCGTCACGTAGACGAGGCCAGAAGCCCCGTCAACCTCACCCCAAGGCGTCCAGTCGCCGCTGGAGCAGCCGCCGCTCCGCCTCCTGCCGCGTGAGCTCGAGCGCCCGTACATAGGAGGCCCGGGCCTCCGCGCTCCGCCCCAGCCGCCGGTACAGGTCCGCTCGCGCCGAGTGCAGGAAGCGATAGTCCGTCAGAGCGCCCCGCGCCAGCAGCCCATCCACCAGCGCGAGCCCCGCCTCCGGTCCATCCCGCATGGCGACCGCCAGCGCGCGGTTGAGCTCGACCACCGCCGAGGGCTCCGCGCGCAGGAGCACGTCATAGAGCCCGACAATCTGGGGCCAGTCCGTCCGCCCCGCCTCCCGAGCCTCCGAGTGCACCGCGGAGATGGCGGCCTGGAGCGTGTACGGCCCGAACCGCCGGGAACGCAGCGCCCGCTCCGCCAGCGCGCTGCCCTCGGCGATGAAGGCCGCGTTCCACGTCGAGCGGTCCTGGTCCTCCAGGAGGATGAGGTCACCGTCGGGCGACATGCGCGCCTCGCGACGCGCCTCCGTCAGCAGCATCAGCGACAGCAAGCCCAGGGCCTCGGGCTCCGGCAGCAGCTCCACGAGGAGCCGGCCCAGGCGGAGCGCCTCGCTCGACAGGTCCGCCCGCAGGAGCGCGGGCCCCGAGGAGGCGAGATACCCCTCGTTGAACACCAGGTAGATGGCCCGCAGCACCGTGTCGAGCCGGTCCGGCAGCACCTCCAGGGACGGCACCTCATAGGGAATCCGCGCCTCCCGAATCCGCGCCTTCGCCCTCACGATGCGCTGGGCGATGGTGGATGCACTCACGAGGAACGCGTGGGCAATCTCCTCCGTCGTCAGTCCGCAGACCTCGCGCAGCGTGAGGGCAATCTGCGCATCCGGCGGGAGCTCCGGGTGGCAGCAGGTGAAGATGAGGCGCAGCGGGTCATCGGGCCACGCGTCATCGCCGCCATCCGGAGACGGCGGGGCGATATCGAGCTGGGCCGCCAGGTCCGCGACGCGCTCATCGAACCGGGCGCGCTGACGAAGCCCGTCGATGGCCCGGAACCGCCCCGCGGACACGAGCCATGCGCGAGGACTCGCGGGCACTCCTTCCCGAGGCCAGCGCCGCGCCGCCGCGATGAAGGCCTCCGCCAGCGCCTCCTCGGCGAGCTCGAAGTCGCCGAGGAGCCGGATGAGCGTGGCGAGCACCCGCCGCGACTCCGTGCGATAGACCTCATCGAGCTTCCCGCGAAGCTCCCCATCCGCCTCGTCACTCACGGCACGAACGTCTCGACGGGCCGGATTTCAAGGCCCCAGCCCAGGTGCTCGCCCAGCCGCGCCGCGGGGTGGAGCGACGCGACCTGGACCGCCTCCTCCAAGTCACGCGCCTCGATGAGGAAGAAGGAGCCGACCTGCTCCTTCGACTCGACGAACGGCCCGTCCGTCACCGAAATCCCGCCGCCCCGGGGACGCACCGTCACGGCCGCACGGTGCCGCAACGAGGCCACCGCGCCGAGCTTCCCGCTCTGGCGAAGCGACTCGTCCAGCGGCTGGCACTGCTTGCCCAGCGCCTCCAGCTCCGCGGGTGACAGCGACTCGAAGGCCGCCTCGTTGTAGTAGGCCAGACAGAGATACTTCACGGTGTCCTCCCGCGTGCGTGAGGGGGGGGTGTTACGCGGCTCACGCCTTGGATTCAAACATCTGGAACGGACGGACCTCCACGGCCCATCCCAGGTCCTCGCCCGTGCACGCCGCGGGGTGCAGCGACGCCACCCGGACCGCGTCATTCAAGTCACGCGCCTCCACGATGAGCACCGCTCCCACCGTGCTGGCGATGGTGCCCTCGGAGGTCGAGGGCTTGCCGTCCCGCACCCGCAGAATCATGGAGGTGCCGTGCTGGAGCGAGCCCACGGCCACCTGCTGCCCGCTGGCCTGGAGGGCCGCGTTGTAGGGCGCACACTCCTTTCCGAGGGCCTCCAGCCGGGCGGGGGTGAGGGTCTCGAACTTCGCGAGGTCGTAGTGCAGCAGGCAGAGATACTTCATGGCGTTCTCCTCGAGGTGGACCGCGTGGAACACCCCTTGGCCGAACGGCCCCCGGCGAAATCGACATCGCCTTTTCGGGCGCGGTCGATTTTCGCGAACCCTTGAAGTCTCGCGGGGTTGCGACATCGACCGGGCGCCGGGCCCGCACCTCCACGAGAAAACCCGCAACACGAATGAATCACAACCTCCCGGCGACCAGGATTGCGCGTGGGCTCGTATTGCTCTTGGCAATTTCAACCACAGGAGCCGCACGAATGACCAAGCTCGTTTCAGCCCTTGCTGGCCTCACCATCACCCTGGCTTCGGCGCAGGCCTTCGCGGGCGTCGTCTGGATGGACACGACGGCCGCCATGCGCGCCGCGTCTGGCTATCCCATCACCAGCCGAGGCAGCGTGAGCTGGGCGTACGCGAACCGGGGCGCGGAGGCGGTCTGCGCGCAGCACGGCTACGCGCGCGGCCTCTACACGGGCGCCCAGTCCGGCGAGCTGATGGGCCTGCACTGCTTCACGTCCGACATGGTGACGTGGCAGGACGTCCCGTTCGGGAACATCACCCGCTGGGCGTGGTGGGACGACGGCATCACCGTGCTCGACGACCAGATGGCGTTCAAGGCGGAGGCCGCGACGACCGGCGAGGCCGGGCAGATGGGGCTGAACTACGGCGCGGGCTTCCTCACGGGGCACAAGAACACCGCGACCAACCACGTCGGCATGGTCGGCATCGACCGGTCCCGCGTGGGGGGACGCGGCGTGCGCACCGACGCGACGGGCTTCCCGGACCTCACGCCGTCGTTCAACCCCCACTATGCGCCCTGGTACACGGTGCGCGCCGTCGCCACCCAGGTGTGTGAGAGCTACGGGTTCGCGACGGGCGTGGCCTCCGGTGCGTACACCACGGGCACCATCGGCATCCTGAGCCTCTCCTTCCACTGCTTCAACTGAGCGGAGCGGGAGTCCCCCGGTCGATTCGCTAGACGACCGGTCTAATGGACGTTAATCCCAGGGGCATGAGTGCCTCTGGGGTTGATGTCCGTCGCCACATCCTGGAAGTGGCCCACCCGCTGCTGGTCCGAAAGGGCTTCTCCGCCGTCGGTCTGGCGGAGGTGCTCGAGGCCGCGCAGGTGCCCAAGGGCTCGTTCTACCATTACTTCGGCTCCAAGGAGTCCTTCGGCGAGGCGCTGCTGGAGGCCTACTTCACCGACTGCCTGGCGCGCATGGACGACCTGCTGTCGAAGCGGGGCACGTCCGCCCAGCGGCTCGTCGCATACTTCCGCGACTGGCTGGAGTCCCAGACGGAGGCCGACACCCAGCAGCGCTGTCTCGTCGTCAAGCTGGGCGCGGAGGTCTGCGACCTGTCCGAGAACATGCGCGCGGTGCTGGACCGAGGCACCCAGCGCATCGTCGCGCGCATTGCTCGCGGCATCGAAGCCGGCAAGAAGGACGGCTCGGTGAAGACAGCGCTCGATGCGCAGACGGCCGCCGTCACCCTCTATCAGAGCTGGCTCGGCGCCAGCCTGCTCGCGAAGATCACCCGCGACCGCGCGCCCCTCGACACCGCCATGAGCAACACGCGGCGGATGCTGGGGATGACGAAGGACGGCTGAGCCCGGGGCTGCTCCCCTGTGCTCGCCTTCTTGTGTCTGACTTCTAGACGACCGGTCTACTCACACCCTGTCTTTCCCCTCACCCCCGAGCCCCCCATGTCACAGACCCAGCACGTCAATCGCCGCATCATCCTCGCGAGCCTTCCCAAGGGCGCGCCGAGCGCACGGGACTTCCGGCTCGAAGAGGTGCCCGTCCCCACGGTGGGAGAAGGGCAGGTGCTGCTGCGCACGGTGTACCTCTCGCTGGACCCGTACATGCGCAACCTGATGGACGAGGTGGGGCCGGGCTATGCGCCCCCGGTGAAGCCCGGCGAGCCGATGGTGGGCGGCACGGTCAGCCGCGTCGTCGAGTCCAAGCACCCCGGCTTCCGTCCCGGTGAGGTGGTGTTGAGCAACGCGGGCTGGCAGGACTACGCGGTGTCGGACGGCAAGGACCTGATGCCGCTGGGTGGACTGGCGCGTCCGTCGCTGGCGCTGGGCGGGCTGGGGATGCCGGCGTTCACGGCCTACGTGGGGTTGCTCGACATCGGCCAGCCGAAGGCGGGGGAGACGGTGGTCGTGGCGGCGGCGACCGGCGCGGTGGGCGCGGTCGTCGGGCAGCTCGCGAAGCTGCGGGGCGCGCGGGTGGTGGGCATCGCGGGTGGAGCGGACAAGTGCCGCTACGCCGTGGAGGAGCTGGGGTTCGATGTCTGCCTGGACCGGCGGGAGGGGAAGCTGGCGGAGCGCCTGGCCGCGGCGTGCCCCAACGGCATCGACGTCTACTTCGAGAATGTCGGAGGCGAGGTGCTCGACGCGGTGATTCCGCGGCTCAACAACGGCGCGCGCGTGCCGGTGTGCGGGGTCATCACGAACTACAACGCCGAGTCGCTGCCGCCCGGCCCGAACCGGCTGCCGCTGCTGATGACGACGGTGCTCCAGAAGCGCATCCGCATGGAGGGCTTCATCATCCTCGACCACTACGCCACGCGCTTCGAGGCCTTCCGCCGCGACATGGGCGCGTGGGTCGACGCGGGTCAGGTGAAGCTGCGCGAGGACGTGGTCGAGGGCCTGGAGAACGCGCCGGCGGCCTTCATGGGCCTGCTCGAGGGCCGCAACTTCGGCAAGCTCGTGGTGCGCGTCGGCGACGCGTGAGCCTGTCCGTGTCCGTGTCCGGAGCTCGCTGAGCGTCGAGCCCCGCCGGGCAGGCGTCGGTCCCTGGCGCGGCAGGCGAAGTCCCACGGGCGATCAGCGGGCAGCCGCTCCTGGCCGCCCGTCACGCGTGTGATGGCCGCGGCCTTCGCCCCCTGCCCAGGTCTCCCATCGAGCAGGGGGCTCGCGGCGCTCACCGACGGGCCGCGACCTGTGCGGGCTGTGCCGTGGCGGCGGCGCGCTTCTCGTCGACTTCACGGATGTACTGCTCCGCGTCGGCACGCGTCTGGATTGCGCGCACCCGGGCGAGAATCTCCGGGCGCTGCGCGGGGGGAGACAGCGCCAGGTCCGTGCGCAACACGAGGTGCAGGAAGCCGGGCAGATGGCCTTCGGCCACCAGGTCGGTCGGCTCCGGGGGCTTCGCGGCGCTCGGCGCGGGCGGGGGGATGGACTCGAAGCCTTGCGGCCACGGCAGGGTCTCCGGGCAGTCCGTCCTGGGCGAGGACAACGAGGCGAGCGGGAGCAGGTGGCTCGCGGTCCCGTCGCGCAGCGACATGGGCGTGAGGCCGAAGGCGGCCTTGAGCGTCGCCGGCACCGAGGCGTGGTCGTAGAGCCGGTGGTCGATGACATTCCGGGGGACCCACGGCGAGATGACGACAGCGGGGACCCGGACACCGTATTGCTGGAAGGTGAACCCGTACTTGTTGACGGCCGGGGGCATCCGCCACGTGTCCCGAGGCGCCACCGCCTGGGGCGGTGCCACGTGGTCGTAGAAGCCACCGTGCTCGTCCCAGGTGACGATGAGCATGCTCTCATTCCAGACAGGCGACTTGCGAATCGCCTCGTAGGTGGACCTGATGAGCCACTCGCCGTGCCGGACGTCGTCTCGCGGATGCTGGGAGTTGCCTCCCGCGTATGAGTCATCCGTCACTTTGCCGTACTTCGGCTCGATGAAGGTGTATTGGGCGACCGGGCGCTCCATGAGGTCCCGGGGGAAGTCCTCGTAGGAGCGGACATCCAGGAGATGGACTCCCGCGGTGGCCTTGGCGATGCAGACGTCCCCACCCGCGTAGATTCTCGACGTGAGATTGGGATTCGTGAGCAATGAGCCACGCTCGAACCGGAACCCGCCGTCCAGGTGCTCTTCCCACTCGATGCACTCCGCCATGCTGGGGCTGTGGTCGAGGCCCCCCGCCGTCGCCGCGTTGACGAAGAACCGGTTGGGCCAGGTGGGGCCGGGCATGGAGGAGAACCACTGGTCACAGACGGCGAACTCCCGAGCGAGCGCGTTGAGCACCGGGAGTTGCTGAGGGGCGTAACACCTCATGATTTCACCCGGGTCCGCCGTCGGGAGCTGGGCCTCGTGCGCCGCGGCGACATAGCTCTCGACGAAGCCCGACAGCGTGATGGGCGGATACTTCACGACGGGGGCCTTGAAGTGCTCGGCGTGGGACGCCCAGTTGACGCCCGTGAGCTGCAGGAGCACGTCCAGGAAGTCGTGATGGGGCCCCACGGGCATCACGTAGTCCGCGGGGCTGCTCACCGGGTAGCGGCGCCCCTCGAAGGTGTTGAACTCGTTCCCGGTCAGGCCATTGAGCACCGTGTGCTTGCCCGTGACCGCGTCGGTGCCTGTGATTCCCGAGAACCCCAACATATGGTCGAAGGAACGATTCTCCAGCATCAGAACAAACACATACCGAATGGGCGTGGCCACGCAGAGACTCCTTGTAGAGGTCTGCCATTGAATTGCCATGTCCCTCCAGGCACGTCAATGCCACGCATCTCCACCCGCTCTTGACGCGTCAAGAGCGACCACTGACACGTCAGGGAAGGCAGCTGACGCGTCAGGCCCGCGAGCCCGTCTTGCATCTCCGCCACGGTGGGGCCCGAGGCACAAGGCATGCACGAGCCCCGTGACTTGACCCATGCGCCCGGGGGGCCTCCATGAAAACCAGGTATCCACGTGTCTTTGATCACGTCCTCGTGATCATGCTCGAGAACCAATACCGCAGCTACGTGCTGCGGAATCCCTATTTCAAGAAGCTGGCACAGCAAGGCGTCTGTCTGAGCAATGCCTTTGGCGTGATGCACCCCTCGCAGACCAACTACATCGCATCGATTGCGGGCGAGCTCTGCAATGTGACGTTCGACGTCGCCCCGCCTCCGCTTCCGCAGCGAACCATCGTCGACCTCATCGAGGAGTCGCCCCAGGGCCTGACGTGGAAGGCGTACATGCAGGGCTATGACCCGCGGGACACGCCGTGGTCACCCACGCTCAAGCCCCAGGATGCCTTCCCCTACGTCATCAAGCACAACCCGTTCTCCTCCTTCGCGAACATCCAGGGGAGCAGCGCGCGGTGGGCACGCATCCAGGGCGAGGACGCCTTCTGGGAGGACATCAAGCAGGGCACCCTGCCGAACTACGCCTGGTTCACGCCCAACATGTGGAATGACGGCCACTACCTGGAGGGCACGCAGAAGGAGCCGGAGGAGCGCGCGCCCGCACTGGTCGACCAGGCCGCGAGGTGGCTCGAGTCCTTCCTGGGAGCGCTGCGCTTCCCTGGGCCGAACTCGCTCCTGCCCCCTCGGACGCTCGTGGTCATCACCTTCGACGAGGCGGACTTCAAGAAGTCCTACGAGCACAAGGCCCACGACCAGGGGGACGTGAACCTGCTGGTCTATGACGGGCCCAATCAAATCTACACCGTCCTCTTGGGCGACAGGGTTCCCCCCGGTGAGCAGGCCGAGGCCTACAACCACTACAGCCTCTTGCGCACCATCGAGGAGAACTTCCAGTTGGGGACGCTGGAGAAGAATGACGCCTCCAGCAACTGGTTCCAGTTCCTCTGGGGCAGACACTTCTGGTGGGAGGATGCGGCCCCCACGCCCGTCTCCGAGGCCGCCCAGTTCGCGCTCGCGGAGTTCGCGGGAGCGCTCCACCTCGTGTATGCGACCCGGCAAGGAGAGCTGCGGGCCCGCATGTCGGAGGGCTCCGGCTGGTCGGCGGAGCGGACGCTCGGGGTCTCCGCGGGTGGGGCCCTGGCGCTCGCGGCCACGGCGGAGCGGCTGGTGCTCGCCTATGAGACGCGCGATGGCACCCTCAACTCCCTCGCCTATCGGGTCGGCACGGGCTGGTCCTCGAACCCCACCCAGGTCGCCACCGGCGTGCGAGGCGCCCTGGCGCTCGCGGCCTTCTCGGATGGGAAGCGCCTCATGCTGGCCTATCGGACCGAGACTGGAGCGATCCAGTCGCGCATCCACCAGCGCGGGGAGTGGGACGCGGAGGTCCAGGTCCCTGGAGCCTCGACCGACGGGCCCTTGACGCTGGGCATCCTGGGGCCGTCGCTCTATCTCCTCTACAAGCCCACGGACGCGAACACCTTGTCCGTCGTCTCCTACAACACCGCCCCCTTCAACGCGGTCCGCACGCCCCCCGTCGAGCAGTACCCAGGCGTGGACGAGAACACGACCCTGGACACCTGGTCCCCCAGCCGGTTTCCGGTCGCCGCCTTCTCCCACCACCCCAGCGCGAGCGGCGATGACGAGCCGGAGCCCTGGAATCGGCCCTACAAAGCGAGCGGTCCGCTGGCCATCGGGGAGCTGGCGGGAGTGCTCCACCTGGTCCATCCGGTGAGCGCCCAGTTCGCGCTCATGACGGAGACCTTCTCCCTCAGCGGCATCATGACCCCCGCGAAGCCCGTGGAGTACAACACGAAGGACTACGCCTCCTTCAACGATGGATTCGGAACCCTCGCGCAGGCGGGCTGGAGTCCCCAGACGCCCATCCCCGGGACCCACTGCGCGCCGGGCGGAGGGCTCGCCATGACTCGCCTGGGCGATGAGCTCATCCTCGCGTTCCAACCCGAAGCAGGCGCGGGCATCCATCTGCGCAAGGGCCGCTACCACCTGCTCCCGGTTTGAGGTCGCCCCTGACTGAGGCTCCCACCCGCGCCTCAGTCAGGGAGGCTCAAGCCGGAGCTCCGGCCCTTGCGGTTGTCGAAGTACAGGAGGTCGACGAACAGCGCGGTGGACATGAGCAGCTGCCGCAGCCGAGGGTCGGTGCACGACGGCTGGAACTCCACGGTGAAGTTGTCCGCGTCGGTGAAGCTCTCCTGGAGCATGCCACTCCAGCGCTTGCGGATGACGGCCACCTCCTCGTCGCGCTTGAGGACACGGAACGTCCAGGGCTTGAAGAAGGGCCCCACCACCGAGGCCAGCACCACGCCCGTGGGCGACACGATGTCCAGGCAGCGCTGGAAGACGGTCCAGCGCTGCTCGATGGTGCCCAGGAGCCGGCCATCCCACGCCAGCACCTCCGCGCGCGCGAAGAAGAGCGACCACGGTATCTCCACCGCCAGCGCCATCATGCCCGTCGGCGTCATGCACTCCAGCCGCGTGCGATAGAAGGGCCAGAAGTTGCGCATCAGCCCCGAGGCCCAGCCCTCCCCCGTCTCCCCCACGAACACCGAGTTCCGGCCGTCCTCCCCGCTGATGCTGTACTGGTTCTTCCCCTCCCAGCCGATGAGGATCTCCACCGTCTCGCGGAACTGGCGCATGTGCAGCATGGGCGACTTCAGCACGGCCTCCAGCGAGAAGCGCAGCTCCATGCTCATGTACCGAGGGTCTCCAGGCGGTCCCTTCCCCGCGAGCGCCGGAGCCTCGGCCTCCTCGGCAGGAGGCGCCGCGTCCGGCCCATCGCCCTGGGGACGAGGCTCACGCGAGCCCCAGTTCAGCTCCAGCTCCGAGCCGCTCCCCCCGTCTGTCCTGTTGCCCATGAAGCCACGCCTTAAGTGTCACCTCGTCCGGGCGCAAACGGGGGGTGCTCCAGACCTTCCGGAAGAGTGGGCGGCGCCGCGCAATGCTCGATAGAAGGACCCGTACACACCCTATGAGCCACTCCCTCGATTCCGTCCCCTCCCCGTCGAGACCTCACTGGCATCGCACCACCCTGTGGGCCACCCTGCTGCTCGCGGGGAGCGCACTCGCGGAGAGCCCCGCCGCTCCGGATGCGGCGCTCCCCATCCAGCGCGCGCTCGAGCAGGGCCTGCGCCCCTCCATGCTCAAGGTCGAGGAGCCCCTGCCGGGCTGGTCCCTCCAGCAGCGCATGGAGCACTACCACGTCCCCGGCGTCGCCATCGCCGTGCTCAAGGACGGCAAGGTCATCCACGCCGCGGGCTTCGGCCTGCGCGAGGCGGACTCGAAGGACGCCGTGGACGCGGACACGCTCTTCTCCGTGGGCTCCATCAGCAAGGTCATCGCCGCGGCCACCACGCTGCGCCAGGTCGCCGCTGGCAAGCTCGACCTGGACCGGGACGTCAACACGTACCTCACGTCCTGGAAGGTCCCCGCCGCGCCCGCCGCCCCCCACCCCGCGCTCACCTTGCGCATGCTGATGTCACACACGTCGGGCCTCACCGTGTGGGGCTTCGAGGACTACCAGCCGAACGAGAAGCTGCCGACCCTCGTGCAGACGCTCGACGGCGTGAAGCCCGCCAAGAACGACCCCGTCCGCATCGACTTCGAGCCCGGCACCCTCATGCGCTACTCCGGCGGCGGCGTCACCGTGGAGCAGCTCGTGCTGGAGGACACCCAGCGCAAGCCGCTGGAGACGCTCGCTCGCGCCGAGGTGTTCCAGCCCATCGGCATGCGCCGCAGCACCTACGTCAATCCCGTGCCGGTGAAGCTGGGCAACATCGCCAAGGCCCACGACAGAAAGGGCCAGCGCGTCGCCCTGCCCCGAGGCTACGAGAGCTTCCCCGAGCAGGCCGCCTCCGGCCTCTGGACCAGCGCCAATGACCTGGGCGCCTTCGTCGCGACGCTGATGGCCAGCTACCAGGGCAAGAATCCCTATCTGCCCAGGCCCCTCGCCGTGCAGATGATGACCGAGGTCTCCCCCAGCCACTTCGGACTCGGCCCCCGCCTCGCGGGCGACGGTCCGGGCCGCGTGTTCCACCACGGCGGCTCCAACGACAGCTACCGCGCCTGGATGGAAGGCTATCTGGAGACCGGCGACGGCCTCGTCGTCCTCACCAACGGCACCAACGGCTCACAGCTCGCGACGGAGATTCGCAACGCCGTCTCGGACGCGCTCGGGCGCGGCAACAACCCCGTGCTGCGCACCGTGACGTTGCCTGCCTCGGCGCTGTCCGACTTCACCGGCACCTACCGATGGGACAAGAGCGTGCCGGGCGAGCTGGCCGGCAACATCGGCGCCCAGTTCGAGGCGGACACCCTCGAGTTCAGCACCGCCAACGGCATGGTGATGGCGAAGGAGGGCAACGGTCCCGCCTTCCCGCTCTACGCGCTGACCCCCACGCGCTTCGTCACCCCGGGCGATGCCCTCTTCCAGCTGCGCCTCGAGTTCCTGCGCAACGCCCACGGCGCGGTGAAGGCCGTGCGCGTGGACCGGGGCAGCGGCACCCTGCTCTTCCGCCGCGAGGCCGCACCCGTGTCGAAGCCGCGGCCGTAGCCCTCAGCGCTTGCGGCCCAGGAACTGGGCGTCCTTCCAGTCCCAGAGCCGCTCCGGGTGCTCGTCCACGTCGAGGGGGAAACTGTTCCACTTGTACACGGCGCGGGAGCTGGCGCCGTGGATGTGAATCCCGAGGCTCACCACGGCCAGCACCGCGAAGGTGGCGGTGAGGCCGCGTCGGGCCTCGGGGCCCTTCCACTTCAGCTCGCGCACCACCGGCACGAGGAAGAACACGAGGTAGGGCACCATGTCCGAGAAGAAGCGCGGACCATACGAGTGCCCCGCCCACCAGTGCGGGAAGGTGGAGATGGCCACCCAGTGCAGCGCCACCGCCGCGAGCAGGAACACGTGCAGTCGGCTGAGCGTCCGCGCACGCCCCTCCAGCACCAGCCCCCAGATTCCCAACAGCAGCACGGGCGTGAAGACGAGCAGCCCGCGCGCGGGGGACACGAGGTTGCCGGCCAGGGCCTCGGCCACGCGGGAGGCCACGAGCTCCAGCCGCTGGGGCGCGTAGTACGGCGCCAGCACGGAGCCATAGTGGACGAAGTTCAGCGTCATCCAGGGAAGCGCCACCGCGAGCGCCCCCGCGAAGAACCTCCCCGCCTGACGCGGGTACGTCCACACGACATACGCCGTCACCAGCAGCACGGAGATGCTGTTGGTGGGCCGCATCACATACGCCAGCGCGAGCGGCAGGCCCGCCCAGCCCGCGGTGCTCGGGGTCTCCTTCGCGCGCACGAGGCAGAGCAGCACGAAGGTGAGGCACAACAGAGAAGGCCCGTGCTGCCACAGCGCCCGGCTGGCGGTGGAGAGCAGCGGCGTGCAGAAGACGAAGAGCGTGGCGAGCAGGAGCGCGCGCGGGCGGGACAGCCGCAGCGACGTGCCCACCGCGAACATGACGACGCCCGCCAACGCGACGAGCGCGGAGGCGAAGAGGCGCTGCGGCCCATCCCAGACCTTCAGCTCCACCCGGCCCGTGGTGTCGTACGCGTGGCGCCAGTCCTCCAGCGCCTTCGCCAGCCCCGGGTGCAGGCTCCCCAGGGGCGCAGCCACGCGCGCGAGGCCATCCACCATCACCACCATCGGCAACGCGGCCAGCGAGGGCCCCAGGGGGAAGAAGTTGTAGAGGTGGCCGTCGCGCTCGTCGAGGCCATGGCGGAACGTCTCGAACGTGGGCGCGTACTCATCCAGCTCGATGTTCCCCTCGCGCAGAATCGACACCGTGGTGGGGAGCGTCAGCTTGGAGTCGAACGGCGTGTAGACCGGGAACACCGCCAGCACCGCGAAGAAGGCGGCGAAGAGCACCCCGCGCTCGCGCCACACACGGGCCGCGGAGTGGAGCGGCGTGGAGGCACTGGACGACGGGAGGACGGTTGTACTCATGGCGACGATGACCCCTCGCGCTCCGATGGGGGACCGCCGTCATAGTGGCAGGGGAACGGCAAAGCCAGGAACAGATTGGATTGACGGGAGCGGCCGGGCGGGCGGCCGGTTCAGGCCCAGGGCACGCTGGTGAAGTACTCGCCGAGCAACTCCACCATGGCGCGCACGGCGGGGGAGACATGGCGCGAGCCCGGGTAGACGGCGAACAGGCTGAGCGGTGGTGGTGCGTAGGCGTGGAGCACCTCGCGCAGCTTGCCCTGCGCGACGGCGGGGGCGGCGTACATGGGCGGGAAGCGCCCGAGCCCCGCGTCCGCGATGGCGAGCGCCAGCAGCACCTCCATGCTGTTGACGGACATGCTGGGGACGAAGCTCACGCCCCGCGCCCGCCTCGCCCCACCAAACGCCCAGGTCGTCGGTGAGGAGGAGCCCGTCATCGCCAGACACCGGTGCTTCGCCAGGTCCTTGGGCTCCTTCGGCACCCCCGCGCGGCGCAGGTAGCCCGGGCTCGCGTAGACGCCCTGCCGCTGGCCGCTCCCGAGCTTGCGCGCGATGAGCCGCGAGTCGTTCAGCGGACCGACGCGCACCGCCAGGTCGAAGCCCTCCTCGATGAGGTTCGCGCGGCGGTCCATCAGCTCCACCTCCACCTTCACCTCGGGGTAGCGGGCGCAGTACGTCGACAGCACGGGGCCCATCGCGCGCTGGCCCAGCTCGAAGGGCAGCGTCATCCGCAGCCGGCCGCTGGGGTGGGCCTGCAGGTCACCCACCAGGGCCTCGGCCGCGCGCAGGGCGGCGATGGCGGGGGCGACCTCGCGCTGGTAGCTGGCGCCGATGTCCGTGAGCGTCACGCTGCGCGTCGTCCGCGAGAACAGGCTCACGCCCAGGTGCTCCTCGAGCACCGCCACGCGCTGGCTCAGCGTCGACTTGGGGATGCCCAGCTTGCGGGAGGCCCCTCGGAAGCTGCGCAGCTCGGCGACCTCCAGGAAGGCGATGACGGTGTTCGGGTCCGCCTGATGGATTGTCCGCATGGCCGGACAGTACCTCCAGAATCAAGCCATTGGCTATTCGCGTCCCCAGGCGCAGTCTTCCTCCCATCACCCGCTTCGAGGATTTCGCGCATGGACCTCTTCTCTTCCTTCCGCCTTGGCAATATCGAGCTGTCGAACCGCGTCGTCATGGCGCCCATGACGCGCAGCCGCGCCATCGGCGGCCTGCCCAACGCGCTGATGCGCGACTACTACACGCAGCGCGCCACGGCGGGCCTCATCATCACCGAGGGCGTCGCGCCCTCCGCCAACGGCCTGGGCTACGCCCGCACCCCGGGCATCTTCTCCCAGGCGCAAATCGAGGGCTGGAAGGCCGTCACCTCGAGCGTCCACGCCGCGGGCGGGCGCATCTTCGCGCAGCTCATGCACGTGGGCCGCATCGGGCATCCGCTCAACATGGCGAAGGGCACGCGCATCGTCGCCCCCAGCGCCGTGCGCTCCGGAGGCGCGATGTACACGGACCAACAAGCCATGCAGCCCTTCCCCGAGCCCGAGGCGATGAACGAGGCCGACCTCGTCCAGGCGCGCGAGGAGTTCGTCCAGGCCGCGAGGAACGCCGTCGCCGCGGGCTTCGATGGCATCGAGGTCCACTCGGGCAACGGCTACCTGCTCGAGCAGTTCCTGCACCCGCACACCAACCGGCGTGAGGACGTGTACGGCGGCAGCGCGGAGAACCGCTCGCGCTTCGTCGTGGAGGTGACGCGGGCCATCGCGGCGGCCATCGGCCCCGAGCGCGTGGGCATCCGCTTCACGCCGTTCAGCACCTTCAATGACCTGCCCGAGCGCGACGGCGTGAAGGAGCAGTACGTGGGCCTCGCCCGCGAGCTGCGAGGCATCGCCTACCTGCACCTCGTCGCCAGCCCTCACCCGGACTTCGCGGCGACGGAGGCGGCCATCCGCGACGCCTTCGGAGGCCACACCATCCTCAACGGCGGCCTGCTGCAGGACACCGCGCAGCAGGCGCTGGCGTCGGGCCGCGCCGAGCTGCTGGCCTTCGGCAAGCCCTTCATCGCCAACCCGGACCTCGTCTCCCGGATGAAGCGCGGCGCGGAGCTGGCCTCGCCCCACCCCCAGACGTTCTACACGCCAGGGGCGGAGGGGTATGTGGACTACCCGGCGGCCCTCTGAGCCGCCGCCTCCTCTTCCAGCACCTCACAGGCGGACAGGTACTCCGCCTCGGACAGCTCGCCGGAGGAGAGCCTGCGCAGGATGGACGCCGGCTCCACGGAGATATCCCCCAACATCAGACGCAGGTTCGCCCCGGGCCGGACTTCCGGCATGAAGCCTCGGTGCACCAGCGCCGTCCCCAACCACCCCACCAACATCCGCCGGACCTGCTGACGCTTGCCTTCGGGCGACAGCACGTCGATGCCCGGGGGACGCACCCGGTTCCACAGCGCCTCGCCCTCCTTCAGCAGGCCCGGCAGCGCAGTCAGCGGCGTGTGCTTGGGGTCCAGGTCGGACCCCGCCCAGTCCTTCTGCATCCCCGGGGCGATGACCTTCTCGGCCACCTCCTCCCAGTGGAAGGACACGAGGGTGCCTCGGATGGAGCGCTTCACCCATGCGCTCTCCGCCTCGCGCTCTCCGCCGAGGAGCTCCACACACCCCGACAAGGGGAGCAGCTCCGGGATGGTCGCCGACGCGTTTCCGGCGGAGCCCATCGAGCGCAGCCGCTCCTCGAGCGAGGGGTGGGTGTCCCACGGCGAGGAGGGACGCTTCAGCTCCTCCTCGATGCGCTGCTCCATCTCCACACGCCGCCGGGGCTCCGAGAGGAAGCGCCGGAAGCCCTCCAACATGGGCACCCCCGCCTGCGCCTGGAAGAGCGGCACCAGGTCCTGCTCCAGGTAGGCCTGCCAGTAGGGCGCCAGCGCGTAGATCTTTCGCAGCGCGGCGGACGCCGCCTGGACGCCACACACCGACGCGGCGAGCGCGTCCGCCTTCAGCTCCTGGCTCTGGGAGACGGCACTGGAAATGCGCAGGAAGAAGCGGCCGTAGAGCTGAAACGGGACGTCGAGGAAGAAGGCTGAGTCCTCCAGCGCGTCCACCGCCAGGGCGATGGACCGGCGCGTGCGGTAGACCCAGGGCTCCAGCGCGAGGTCTCCTCCCTGGTGGTGGCCGCACTCATACGCCAGCACCGAGGCGAGCTCCGCGCGCTCGAGGAAGGCGAAGAGCGGCAGGCCGATGCCCACCACGGGCGTGCGGCGCAGGCCGAACCACTTGCGCTCCACCGTGATGTACGCGGTGGCCTCGCCGGAGAGGTAGACCTTCTGGGGCACCTTCGCCTTCGCCCGCTGGGCGACCTCGTCCAACAGGGCGAAGAGCGCGGGGAACTCCTCTCGCGTCAGGGGCGCCACGTCGCTCTGCTCTCGCCGGGTGAACCAGCCGCGCGGGCGCAGCGCCCAGAGCACCGTCACGGCCCCGGCTCCCGCGATGATGCCCGACAGCCCTAGCCCTCCCGTCACGAACATCTCGGTGAAGGGCAGCCAGAGCAGGGCCGCGACGACCGCCAGCCCCATCAGCCAGAACCCCACCCACAGGACGACCATGAGCACCGCGCGACGACCGACTCCCGAAGAACTCACGGACTCCATGATGTGATGGCCTCGCTGACCACTCCGTGGAACCAATCCGCCTGGCGCGCCTGCTCGAGCAGGCGGCGCCGCTCGGACTTGGGCAATGCGCTGTCGCGCGAGCGGACGAAGTAGACCGCGGCCCTCACGTCCCACGGCAGCTCGTCCACGTCGAGCACCGCCACTTCGCCCCGGATGAAGCGGCGCACGTTCTCACGCGGGGGACCCGACACGGCGAGGAACCGCTCCAGGGAGCGCTGCGCCTCCGCATCCCCCAGCCGCACCGCCTCCGCGTAGAGCAGCGCCCACATGGGCTCCGCGAGGGTGGACATCTCGAGGTCCTGGACCGACCGCGCCAGGCCCAGCGCCTCCTTCGGGTCCTTGCGCACCGCGAACATCAGACGGACGGCCGTCGGGGTGGACTCGAGCTTCTCGATGGGCCGCCCCAGCCGGGCACGCACCCAGAGGTCGCCACCGTCTTCTTTCCGGAGCTTCTGGACGAGGGCATCCGGTTCCGCGCCCTTCGACCTCCCGACGACGAGTGCATGGAGCCCCGCGACCTTGGACCGGACCGAGGGTTCGGCCGTGTCGAAGAGTGACACCAGCACCCTCCGCGCCTCCTCGAAGCGCCCGAGCGCCACGAACGCGGTCATCGCCGGCTCGAGCAGCTCCGTCGCGGACTTCTCGTCGCCGCCTCGCAGCTGCGCCCATCCCTCCACGGTGCCCGTCCAGTCTCCATCCAGGAAGCGCTGGTGCGTCACCAGGCGGAGAGTGGGCATGTGCGTGGGGAAGCGCGCCAGCAGGGACTCGCCGGCGCCCCGGCGCTCCGCGGTGGGCAGCATGCGGACGTGGAGGTACTGCGCGTCCGCCGAGTCGGGTGCCGCCTTCGCCCGCTCCGCGTACTCGGCGAGGAGCCCGTCGGCCTGGCCCTCCAGCTCGGCGGTCCATTGATAGCCCCGGTGCCACTCCAGCCGCTCGGGGTTCGCGTCGCGCAGCGCCCGCATGAAGCGGGTGGCCTCTCCTCCCCCCTTCGCGATGGAGGCCCGCAGCGCCCGGGAGACCGTGGCTTCATCTCCCCCCGAGAGCCGGACCGCCGCCTGCGTGAAGGTGAGTGCTTCCGCCCATCGGTTCTGGCTGCCCAGGTACGAGAAGCAGGCCGAGAGCAGGTCCGCGGAATGCCGCTCCACGTTCACATACGTTCCCCAGAGGTGAGTCCGCGCCCGGGACGACGAGGGGCTCCCGGGAGGTGTCTTGAACAGATGGTTCACCGGCCCCAGCTCGATGACACGCTGACCGCAATACACCGTGGGGGGTGGCCCATCGGAAGGCTCGCCATCGGAATAGAGCTGCTGCGCCAGGAAGACCGGCATGCCTCCCGCGATGTTCCACATCAGGAGGCCCTCGCCGCGCTTCACCTCCAGCTCGAGCGTGTCCACCTCCACACCCGACTGGGAGGCGGCCCGCAGCCGCCGCGTCCCCAGTGGCATGGGAAGAGCCCGCACCTCCCCCGGGGACAACACCACCGCCTCGTCCTCCTCTTCGTCCAGGACGACGCGCAGCGGCTCCTTGAAGGCATTGCCCACATGGACGTCGCGGTGGCGCGACGCATGAATGGCCTGTCCCCCGCCCCCCAGCACCAGGGCGATGGCGGAAAGCGACACCAGCCGGCTCCACAGCGCCGGCCAGGTCCCCAGCGGCACGCGCGCGAAGATTCTCCAGGGGCGATGCAGGAAGTCGCCGTCGCCGGTCTGACCGACGTACGCCCCCAGCGGGAAGAGCGGAATCATGAAGAACGAAACCACCCAGTGCGTGGTGATGACCGTCCCGTCCACCGGGTCCGGCTCTGCCTTCCCCAGCAGCAACGTGCCGAAGAAGCCGCTGCGCATGCCCACGCGCAGCCGCCCCTCCTTGAGCGGGCGGGCGAACAAGCGCCGCTGCTTCAACAAGGTGTCGAGCACCTGCCGCTGGGAGCGCAAGCGCCCCGACCACCGCGCCCACTTCAGCGTCCAGTACAGATTGAAAGAGTCTCCGCGCTCCACCGCGCGGCGCACACGAACGTCCTCACACAACGCTCGCAGCTCAGGCATCCGCTGGAGGAAGTCCGCCGGGTCACGAATGAACATTCAGGCGGCGGACTCTAGCAATCAGCGCAGCGACGCGACGAGCTCATCGAGCTGGTCCATCGTCTCGCGCATGCCGCCCTCCATCCCGGAGGCCAGGGTGGCGTCGCGAGCCTCCTTCGTCGGGTACAGCTCGTGGGAGCGCAGGCGCGTCTGGCCCTCGTGCTCCTCGAAGGTGACAGTGATGAGCAGCGGCGAGTCCGGGAAGGGCTCGAAGACCTGCGTGTAGACGAGCCGTGTGTGTCGACTGATTTCGACGTACTGGCCGTGGAAGCCGAACTCGTTGCCCTCCGCGCGCATCACGTACCGATAGGCGCCTCCCACCTGGACGTCCGCGCGACACTCCACCAGCTCGACGCCTCGGGACTTGGGCGCCCACCAGCGCTTGACGAACTCCGGCTGGGTCCAGGCCTCGAACACGATGCGCGGCGGCGCGCGGAAGGTGCGCGTGAGCACGATTTCGCGCTCCGACGGCGTCGTCATGGACGTGTCCTCCAACGGGAACTCACTGCCTGGGTTTGCGACCATGACCCTTCTCCTTGTGCTGGAGCTCCTCCAGGAGCTCGTCCATTGCGTCGAAACGCGCGTCCCAGAGCTGGCGGTAGCGCTCCAACCACTCATGAAGCTCGCGCAGCGGCTGCGCCTTCAGCTCGTAGAGCCGCTGCTGCGCCTTGGGCTGCACGTCCACCAGCCCCGCCTCCTTCAGGACCTTCAGGTGCTTGGACACCTGCGGCTGGTTGAGGTGCAGCCGCTCGCCGATGTCACTCACCGGCCGGGGGCCCGCACGCAACAACTCGACGATTCGGAAGCGGTTGGGCTCGGCCAGGGCCGCGAACGTCTCGAACATGGGTCTTATATGCACATCGAGGCATATTCCCGTCAAGGAATATACGCGCCGGTGGCCGGCCTCGGGAAAGAGGTGCGGCGGCCTCGAAAATCCGAGGAACCCGCTGAGCACTCGCGGCCAAGGCGTTGAATTCGCAGCAAACGGGGATGTGCATGGCGTTTGCTAGCGGTGCGCTCCGCCACACACTCTTGAAAGGTCTGTCCCATGATTGTGCCGAAGCCGCTGCGCGCCTGTGCATTCGTCGCCCTGCTGGGAGCCGCGGGCTGTGACTCGGATTCCCAGACGCCGCAGCCGGGGAGGACCGCGCCCCCCGGAGAGCTCATCACCTCCCAGAAGACGCGGGTGCAATCGCCCCAGGTCTCCGCGAGCGACAGCGCGGCGCTCGTCGCGGGCAACACCGACTTCGGCGTGGCCGTCTACCGGCAGGTGACGCAGCCCGGGGAGAACGCCCTCTTCTCTCCGCTGAGCATCACCCAGGCGTTCGGCATGTTGTACGCCGGGGCGCGCGGCAACACCGCCACGCAGATGGAGCAGGCGCTCAAGTTCTCGCTGCCCGCGGAGCGGCTCCACCCCGCGCTCAACTGGCTGAGCCTGTCGCTCCAGGCGCAGGACCACCGGGACTTTGGTGACAAGGGCAAGGGCCCCACCTTCCGGACCACGAACGCGCTCTTCGCCCAGAAGGGCTACCCGTTCCAGCCGGCCTTCCTGGACGTGCTCGCCGAGCACCACGGCACGGGCATGTACTCGCTGGACATCGGCGCGGACCCGGATGGGGCGCGCCGCGCCATCAACGGCTGGGTGTCCCATGAGACGGCGGACCGCATCCCGGACCTGATTCCCGAGGGCGAGGTCCGTCGGGACACGCGGCTGGTGCTGGCCAACGCGATGTACTTCAAGGGGAGCTGGCGTCATCCCTTCAGGACCGACTCGACCCAGCCGGCGGACTTCCATGACCTGGCGGGTACGGCCCGGCGCGTGCCGACGATGTCCACCGTCTGGTCCTATCCCTTCGCGGAAGGGGCGGGCTATCGCGCGCTGGCGCTGCCGTACGTGGGCGACACCTTCCGCATGCTGCTCATCATCCCGAACGCGGGCCAGTTCGCGGCGGTGGAGGGGCAGCTGTCCGCGGCCTTCCTGGACTCGGTGCGCGGCCGGTTGCAGGAGCAACGGCTGCACGTGACGCTGCCGCGCTTCGAGGTGCGTCAGGCGTTCTCCATCGTCGAGCCCCTGCGGAAGCTGGGCATGACGGACGTGTTCACCGCGGGCGCGGACCTGTCTGGCATCTCGACGGAGGAGAAGCTGGCGGTCACCGGCGCGCAGCACCAGGCCTTCCTCGCCGTGGACGAGAAGGGCACCGAGGCCGCCGCCGCGACCGCCATCGAGATGGGCCCGGTGTCCATGCCCCCCACGTTCGCCGTGGACCGCCCGTTCTTCTTCGTCATCGAAGAGGTGAGCACCCGGAGCGTGCTGTTCCTCGGGCGTATCGTGACGCTCTGAGTTGTCTCCAAGCAGGACAGGGCCTGCCCGTCGTGACGACGGGCGGCCCGCAGATACCGCATGCCTGGAATTGTACGCAGCCCTTTCGGGGGAGAGTTGCGCGATGACAGGGTTGCCATTGAGACTGCGCTCCTGACCTGTCTGGCGGCGGTGAGCCCTTGCGGATACACGCGCGTCTCGTTCACATGGAGCTCCCTGCGGAGACCACCGTCTTGCGCGCCACGACGCGCGAGGCGTTGTCGGAGCTCTTCGATGTCGACGCCCAGTTCGCGTGCGACACCCCGGACCTGGACCTGGCCGCGCTCGTCGGGACCTCGGGGGCACTGGTCCTCGAGACATCCGCTCCGGAGGAAGGCGCTGAGCCGCGTTGCTTCCACGGCGTCGTGGAAGAGGCGGAGTATCTCTGCAAGCTCGCCGAGCATGGCTTCGTCTACCGGCTGCGCCTGCGCCCCGCGCTGAATGGCTTGCGCTACCGGAGCCGGAGTCAGATCTTCCAGCAGCAGAGCGCCGTGGAGATCATCCAGGACGTCTTCAAGAAGGCGGGCCTCCCCGCCGAGTCCATCGAGTGGCAGCTCTCACAGGACTGCGGGAAGCGGGAGTACTGCACCCAGTGGAAGGAGAGCGACCTGGACTTCGTGCTCCGGCTGCTGGAGGACGAGGGCATCTTCTTCTGGTTCGAGCACTCGACGGACGGCCACGTGTTGAAGCTGGCCGACGCCTCCAGCGCCTATCAGCCCATCTCCGGCGTCCCCGCGCTGGGATACACCCGCTCCGCCCTCACCTCGGCCCAGACCGAGCAGGTGACGGAGCTCGTCTTCACCGCCCAGAACATCACGAGCCAATACGCCTCGCGCGACTGGAACTGGCAGACACCGTCGGAGCCCCTGGAGGCCCAGGAGCGCGCCAGCGAGGGCGGCTATCAGCGCTACGAGTATCCGGGATACTTCCTCAGCCCCTCGGACGGCGTCCGGCGCGCGCGCCATCGACTCAGCGAGCAGGTGCAGGAGCGCATGGTGCTCGAGGCCCGGAGCAACAGCCTCCGGTTGCAGCCCGGGCGCCTCTTCACGGTGCTCGACGCCCTGCCCTCCTTCCTCAGCCAGGAGTACTTCATCCTCCAGGTGGAGCATGACTACGCCCTGACCCGGACGGAGCAGGAGGGGCAGGGCGCCAACCACGGCACCACCCTGCGAGCGATTCCGTCGGACGGAGTCGACTTCCGGCCGCCTCGCCGCACGCCCCGCCCTCGCGCCTGGGGCAAGGAGAGCGCGGTCGTCACCGGGCCTCCTGGCGAGGAGATCCACGTCGACGAGTTCGGGCGCATCAAGGTCCACTTCTACTGGGACCGCGAGGGCGCGGTGGATGAGAAGGCCTCCTGCTGGATGCGCGTGCAACAGCAGAACACCAGCGGCAGCATGCTGCTGCCTCGCGTGGGCTGGGAAGTGGACGTGGGCTTCCTGAACGGAGACCCGGACCGCCCCATCGTCCTGCAGAAGCTCTACAACCAGGAGACGATGCCGCCGTATGGCCTTCCGGCGGAGAAGACCCAATCCTCGCTCCAGTCCGCCACCTCCCCGGGAGGCGGCAGCACGAACGAGGTCCGGCTCCAGGACGGCAACGGAGGCATGGAGCTCTTCATCCACTCCTCCAAGGACCTGAAGCTCGTCACCGGGAATGACCTCTCCGAGGAGGTCGTCAACAACGCCAAGGAAGAGGTGGGCCAGCAGTCCACGACCCTGGTGGGTGGCAATGAGAAGGTGGATGTCGGCGCCGACCAGGGCCTCAGCGTGACAGGCAATGCGGTGCTGGAGACCACCGGGACCAAGACGGTCCAGGTCAGCGCCGTGGATGACTGGGGCGTCACCGGCAACGCCTCCCAGACCGTCGATGGGACCCGCACCGACACCATCACCGGGCCCATGAACGTCCTGGCCAACCACGTGCTGGAGAGCTTCAACGCCACGTGCGACCGGACGGTCGGCGCGGCCCTCTCCATCAACAGCGCGACCGCCATCGTCGAGGCGGTGGGCGGCGCGAAGGACGAGTCGGTGGCCGGCGCCAAGCTCGAGCTGCTCACGGGAGCCAAGGCCGAGGATATCGGAGCCGCCAAGGTGCTCACCACGGGCGTGGCGCAGTTCAAGACGGGCGAGGACATCATCCTGGAGGCCAAGGGCGCGGTGGCCATCACCGCCGCGGGCCCCATCTCCGAGAAGGTGGGCAAGGACTTCACCCTGACAGCCAAGACGGTGCTCATCACCGCGCCGGGTGGAGCCAAGCTGAAGGGGGGCGGCAAGCCTTTCGAGCTGTCGGGGTCGACCGTCACGGTCGATGCGAAAGGCATCCAGGGCAAGGCCTTGGTGAAGTTCAAGGGGAAGATCAACTACAAGCCCTAGGAATCGAAGGGGGGTCGCATGCGGATGCGGACACTGCGCTTGGAGCTGACATTGGAGGGGTTCGAGCCCAGCGCCTTCCGCGTCCTGCGGATGGAGGCGACCGAGGCCCTCTCCGAGGGGTGCACCGTCCAGCTCACGGCGGAGACCCCGGAGCTGGTGGACCTGGACTCGCTGCTGGGAACCCCCGCCACGCTTCGAATCGGCCTGAAGGAGGACGCCGAGAGCCGGCCCTTTCATGGCGTGGTGACCGAGGCCAGCCTGGAGGCCATCCAACAAGAGGCCTTCCAGCTCCACGTCGTCATCGCGTCACCCCTGGAGCCGCTCAAGCTCGGGCGCGCGTCCCGCATCTTCCAGGAGAAGTCCGTCCAGGACATCGTCTCGAGCGTGCTCGACGAGGCGGGGCTCTCCGACACCTACGACTGGGAGCTGTCCGAGCGCCCCACCCCGCTCCTCAACGTGGTCCAGTACAACGAGAGCGACCACGCGTTCATCTCCCGCCTCCTTCACGCCGAGGGCATCGCCTTCGCCGTCCAGCAGGGCGCGGACTCCGCGCGGGTGCGCTTCTTCGACGACAGCACCCAGGCGCCCCCCATCGCGGGCTCGCATCTCCTGGTGGACCGGGACAGCACCCAGCTCGACGACGACGTCATCCGCGACCTCCGCGATGGCCGGAGCATGGCCTCGGACCAGGTGTTCCTGCGCGACTACGACTTCAAGCGCCCCGCCGTGGACCTCTCCGCGAAGCACAGCGGCGAGGGCGCCTCGGGGCGAGAGGTCTACGACCATCCCGGAGACTTCCTCGAAGTCGCGGCGGGGCGGACGCGAGCCAGGCGCCTGATGGAGCGGCTGCGCCTGGGGACCCGGGTGCACCGGGGAAGGAGCTCCTGCCCCCGCTTGGAGCCGGGCCGGACGTTCTGCGTGACGGGACATGGCCGAGCCGAAGCCAACCTCGACCTCCTCATCACCCGGGTGGTGCACCGGGCCTCCGTCGAGGACACGGCCGAGGCGCAAGGCTTCTACTCGAACGACGTCACCGCCGTTCCGCTCGAGGTGCCTTTCCGTCCGGTGGAAGCGCCCCACGAGCCCCTCATCGGGGGCACGCAGCTCGCCTTCGTCACGGGGGCCTCCGGCGAGGAGATCCACACCGACGGGTTCGGACGCGTGAAGGTGCGCTTCCCGTGGGACCGCTCCGGCCTCACGGATGACCGGAGCTCCACCTGGCTGCGGGTGGGCCAGCTCCCGCTCAGCGGCTCGTTGATCATCCCCCGCGTGGAGTTCGAGCTGCTCGTGGACTTCGAGCAGGGGAAGCTCGACCGGCCCTTCGTCGCCGGACACCTCTACAACGCCGAGCAGGCCCCACCGTATGCGCTGCCAGGAGGCGCCACGCGCAGCTCCATCCAGAGCGCGACCACGGGCGGAGGCTCGGGCGCCAACGAGCTGCGCTTCGAGGACGCGGCGGGGGCCGAGGAGATCTTCTTCAACGCCTCCAAGGACTTCACGCTCCTGGTGGACAACAACTCGGACATGACGGTCGCCAAGAAGGAGAGCGTCTCCGTCGGGGTGGAGCATGTGCTGAGCGTGGGGGGCAACCACTACGCCAACGTCACGGGCAACCGGACCCTCAGCGTCGGTGCGAACCAGAACATCAACGTGGGAGGGGACTACTCGGATGGCGTGGGTGGAAGCCTCAGCACGGACGTCGGTGGCGCCCGCATGGTGAAGGTGGGGGGAGACCTGGCCGAGAGCATCAAGGGAACCTTGAAGCGTCAGGTGGCGGCGCTCCAGGTGGTGACGGGAATCGCCGGCTACACGCGCAAGGTGGTGGGGGACTCCACCACGAAGGTGGGCGCCGCCTGGCTGGAGCTGGCGGGGAAGAGCCGGCTGGTCTCCGTGTCCACGAACTTCAAGGAGACCATCGGCGCGCTGAAGTTCATCAAGGCCAAGCAGATGTCCGTCACCTGCGGGGCGGGCTACGCGATGACCGCGGGCGTCGAGCAAATCAAGTGTGGCGGGAGCAGGACGGACACGGCCAAGGGGCTGGTGGCCATCAGCGCGGGCGGGGGCCTGAAGGTGAAGGCCCAGAACATCACCTTCACCGCCGAGAACAAGCTGGTCATCCGCGGCGGGGCCTGCATGGTGGAGCTCCTGGCCAGTGGCCAGGTCACCATCAAGGCCCCCACCGTCAAGGTGAAGAACGTCTCGGTGCTCAACCAACTGATGCACAAAGGCAACTGAGGCCGACCGATGAGCGACGCATCCCAGGCCGTGAGCGTCACCGCCATCATCCCCGGACAACAGGGGGAGCTGGTGGTCCACGCCCTGCGAACACACGAGGAGGTCTCCCGGCGCTTCGTCGTCGAGCTGGACTTCTCCACGCAAGAGCTCGACCTGGAGGAGGCGCGCGGCGGCTCCGTCCAGGTGATGCTCACGGATGCGTTCGGCCAGGTGCGCAACCTGTCGGGCGTCGTGGACCGCATCCACGTCGTCGCCACGGATGACCCGGAGCAGCGCGTCCGCTACCGGCTCACCCTCGTGCCACTGCCCTGGCTCATCTCCTACCGGTACGGCTTCCGCATCTTCCAGGAGATGTCCGTGCCGGACATCGTGAAGGCCCTCTTCAAGGACGCGGGGGTCGAGGCGAAGCTGCTGCGCTGGACGCTGGAGGGCTCGTATCCGAAGCGCGAGTACTGCGTGCAGTACCACGAGTCCGAGTGGGACTTCGTGTGCCGACTGCTCGAGGAGGAGGGCATCTGGTTCGCGTTCGAGCACGACGCCGAGGGCCATGTGATGGTGCTCTCGGACGCCAGCGCGTCGGCGGAGACGATGGAGCCCGCCAGCCTGCCCTTCCGCTTCGACTCGGCGCGGGGCGGTGACACCGTCTCCGTGTGGGACTGGCGAGGCGCGGTGCGCGCCGCCGTCTCCAAGGTGAGCCTGGACGACTACGACATGCTGCATCCGTCCAAGAAGCTGGCCGCGGAGCACGTCGCCCAGGATGCCATCCAGTCGGAGTGGTACGAGTATCCCGGCCGCTACACGCTGCCCGCGGAGGGCAAGCGGCTGGCGCAGCGGCGGCTGGAGGAGCTGCGCGGACGGCGCAAGTCGGCCCAGGCCCGCTCCAACTCGGTGGGCCTGACTCCAGGCCGCCGCGTGTCCCTGGAGGGTCACCCCTTCGCGGACGGCGAATACTTCGTGACGAGCTCCCGCCTCCACGTGCGCTTTCACTCCGAAGAGCAGCCGGGCCCGCTCGTGGACAAGGGAAGCGCCCGGTGTGAGGTGGCGTTCGACGTGGTACCCGTGGACCAGCCGTTCCGCCCCAGGCGCGACACACCTCGGCCGCGCATCGTGGGACTGCAGACGGCGCGCGTCACGGGCCCCTCGGGGCAGGAGCTGCACTGCGACGAGCACGGGCGGGTGAAGGTGCAGTTCCATTGGGACCGCGACGGACAGATGGACGAGAAGTCCTCCTGCTGGGTCCGCGTCAGCCAGGCGCACACGACGGGCTCCGTCATGATTCCCCGCATCGGCTGGGAGGTGCTCGTCGAGTTCATCGACGGGGACCCGGACCGCCCCGTCTGTCTGGGGCGCGTCTACAACCCGCTGAACCCGCCGGACTACAGCCTGCCCGCGCAGAAGACGGTGTCCGGACATCGCTCCAACTCCTCGCCAGGAGCCGGAGGCTCGAACGAGGTCAGCTTCGATGACTCGGCGAATGGACAGCGCGTCTACATCAACGGGGCCCACGACATCAGCATCAAGGTCGCCAACGACAAGCTCGCCAAGGTCACCGTCAACGAGAACCACACCGTCGGCACGGACCGGACGATGTCCGTCGGCGCCGGCGAGAAGGTGGCCGTCAAGGGCATCCACAACGCGGCGGTGGGCAAGGACCAGAAGGTGAGCGTGGGGGCCACTCGCACGGTCAAGGTCACCGGGGCCGTCTCCGAGGAGATCACCGGAGACGTCAAGCTGACCGTCGGTGGGCTGGAGAACATGCAGGTCGGCAATCCCATCGCCGCCGTGCTCGAAGTCATCGCCTCCGAGGCGATTGCCGCCGCCTCCGGTGCCGCGGCTGGAGCCGCGAGCCGCGCCGAGGCCACGCTGCTCGGCCCCATCGCCCCCGCGCTGAACGCGGCCCGAGGCGCGCTGGGCCCCGCCGCGGAGCTCGCGGGCCCCGCCGCGGCCCTGTTCGGTGGAGACAACACCGCCGTCGCCGTCTTCGGGTCGAGTGTCGGACAGTTCGCCCGAGGCGCGGACCAGGGTGACGCCGCGTCGATGGCCGCGGGCATGGCGCAAGCCGTGGCGAGCGGGGCCCTGGCTCGCGCGGGCATGCCTGCCCCCAGTGACTCCGGCGGTGGTGGGGGCGGAGGCGGAGGCGGAGGCGGAGGAGGCGGTGGAGGAGGAGGCGGCGGCGGTGGGGGTGGCGGTGGCTCTGGCACCTGGGGGACGACGGTGGAGGGCGCGGTCACCGAGGACATCGGGGCACTGGCGGCCATCAACTCGGCGACAGGTGTGTCCTTCGCGGTGGGCGGCAACTCGACGGAGACCGTCGGCGCCGCGCGCGTCGAGCTGATTCGCGGAGGCAAGAACGAGCAGGTGGGCGTCGCGAAGTTCGAGACCGTCGGGGCCTATGTCGTGAATGTGTCCAAGGCGCTCGCCATCGATGCCACGGGTGCCGTGGCCATCACCGTGGCCAGCCAGAAGCAGGACATCACGGGGGGCCACTCCATCACCGCGGGCGCCGCGAGCACGGTGACGGCCAGCAAGGTCGCGCTCGAAGCCTCGGGGAAGGTCACGCTCAAGTGTGGCCTGGCCGAGGTGATTGTCGACTCCGGCGGAGTCACCATCAAGGGCGCGCTGAGCGTCACCATCGAAGGCACGTCACAAATCTCGATGAATCCCCCCGCCATCGTTCCAGGTTGAAGAGGATGACACCATGAGCTTTCAAGCACTCAAGAGCGTGGAGCGCGGCGAGGCCGAGACTCCGGACGAGCCCGCGCGACAGATGCGGCTGGCACGTGCCCCTGAAGCAGCACTGCCCCCCATGTGCATGGGGCGGCTGGTGGCACGGGAGGCAACGGGATGGCGGGTCCGCATCGGCGCGACCGAGCATGTCCTCTCCGTGGACCCCTCGGTGGACCCCGCCCTGCTCGAGGAGGCGCTCGCCTCGGGCGCGCGCGTCATCGTGGATGCGGTGGAGGCTCCCGTCATCGTGGGCCTGCTCACCACCCAGCGCGCGCTCCAGGTGGACCGCCAGGGAAGGGTCGACGCGCGAGTGCGCGGCTTCTCGGTCGTCGCCGACGAGAAGGTCTTGCTGCGCGTCCCCGGCTCCTTCGTTCAAGTGACCTCCACCGAGGTGGAGCTGTACGCCAACCGTGTCCTCACCCGGGCGCGGGAAGTGGCCAAGGTCCTCGCCACCCTCATCAAGCTGAACTAGGAGCCGCGACCATGAGCGTCACCGCGTTAGGCATGGCGGTCGTCGGAGAGAAGAGCAAACACAACGTCATCGGGACCGTCCCGAACATGTGTTACACGCCCGCCGCCCCCAGCCCCCTCCCCATGCCCTACCCCATCATGGGGGATTCGGGCTCGCTGAGCGTCAAGTGCAGCGACATCGAGATTGAGAGCAAGAACGTCCACAGCTCGTTCTGCAAGACGGGGAACATGAAGGGCAACGAGGCCGGCGTGGCGCTCACCAAGGACATCACGGTGGCGGGCGTCAACAGAGGCGTTGCATGGGGGCTCCCCGTTCCAGCCGTCACCGTGCACTTCGAGGGAAGGCCCGTCTGCATCACGGGCAATGTGGGCTTCGGTGACTCCCGATAGGGGCTCGACGGAACGGGTCGGCCTCCAGACAGTCCAAGCACTGCTCGACGAAGCCCTTCTCGGATTGCGCGCCGTGGCGGATGCCACGCTTCCGCTGCGGCAGGCCGAGGCGCAGCTCGCCCAGGCGCTGCGCAAGGTCTACGAGGCCCACGCGGCGCGGGGGGAGGCGGGGCGTCGGCGCGAGCACCTGCGAGACATGGCCGCGAACCTCCACTCGGCGGCTCGGCTCCTGGCCCAGGTGCCCACGCAGGACCCGGGAGGGCTCGCCGAGCTGGCGTTGCTCGAGCAGGCCATGAAGGCGGTGATTCGCTCCGTGGGAGAGTCCTTCGCCATCGAGGGCGGGACTCAGGATGTCCACGTGGCGTCCAGCGAGCCTCCTCGCGCCAGCCTCCGAGAGCCTCGGCTGCTCGACAGCGTCCGGGAGATCCTCCTCCCCGCCATTCCCCTGCCGGAGCTGCCGGAGCCCGCGGCCCCACCACCGCCGCCACCTCCAGCCCCTCCGCCCGTCACGACACTCGCGCAGCTGGATGCCCTGCTGGCCAAGGCCCAGGCGCGACTGGCGGCGTTCGAGTCCGCGGAGGACAAGCCCCTCGCTCCGGCGCCAGAAGCCGGGACTCCGCCCATCACGGACGAGGAGGCGCTGTCCTTCCACTTCGGCGACCTGAAGCACGAGGAGGAGCTGCTCCTGGGCCATGCCCGCACGTGCCTGGAGGACCTGGGCATGTTCGGCCTCCTGCGCCGAGCCCGGCCCCTCACGACCTGGCGCAACAGCGAGCGCACCGAGCAACGCCTGCTGCGGCGCGTGGATGCCATCATCGCGTGTGGCGTCCAGGTCCTCCCCCGGCTCGTGAAGGTGCTGGAGGAGCGGCCGGAGCCCGATGTGGAGCTCACCTGGGCCCATGTGTTCCTGTTCTGTTCCCAGGCGGGGAATGACTCGCTGGACCAGGCGCTGCGCATCATCCGCACCGTGGACCTTCGCGAGCCGCGGATGGCCGAGGCGGTGGCGGATGCACTCGCGCTCGCGCCGCACCCGGGCATCGAGCGGGCCGTGCGCCCTTGGCTGTCGGCGGAGCAGGCCGCTCAGCGCGCCGTGGGACTGCGCATCCTGTCGCGTCGGAGAGCCCTTCTGGCGGCCGACGTGGAGCGCGGCCTGGGCGACTCGGAGCTGGACGTGGTCCGGGCCGCGAGTCAGGGCTTGGGCGCGGCGCAAGGGAGCGTGCCGCCCGAGGTGCTCGACACGGCCTTGCGGCATGAGGACGAGGAGGTCGTCCGCGCCGCGCTGGAAGGCGCGTTGCTCCGGCGCAGCACGCTGGGCCTGGAGCGTGCGCGGTCCTTGACTCGCAATGGCCGGGGCGGCTTCGCGGACGCGGCGATGTTCCTCGCCGTCGCCACGGATGCGAGCGGCGCGGAGGACTTCCGCGCGGCGATGGCGGCCCACCCTGCCCCAGCGGTGCTCAGCGCGCTCGGGTGGCTGGGGGATGTCTCGTTCGTGGAGATGTTGCTGGAGCACCTCGCGGGGAAGGAGGCGGCGACCCAGGTCGCGGCGCTGGGGGCCCTGCAGCGGCTGACGGGGGCTTCGCTCACCGACCAGGCGCCCCCTCCCGAGTACTCCCGAGAAGAGCAGCCCTTCCTCTGTCCCTTCGTCGAGCCCCAGCCCGTGGCGGAGCTCTCTGAGAAGGCCTCGCTCTGGTCCGCGTGGTGGGCGAAGCATGGACGCAACGCCAAGAGCGGGACGCGCTATCGCTTCGGACATCCATGGAGTCCGAAGACCTCCCTGTGGGAGCTCGAGTCCCCGACCTCGGTGCCAGCCCCCAGGCGGTGGGTCCACGTGGAGCTCGCGGTCCGGACCGGCGGTGACATCCCCCTGGAGCGAGAGGACTTCGTCGTGAGGCAACTCCGGCAGCTCGAGGCGTGGAAAGCCCACGTGGAGTCAGGGCTCCGGCGGAACAAGGCCGAAGGGTGGGCCACGCGGTATGCGAGGTGATGTGACGTGAACACGCCCGAGCTGCAGAACGGCACGAACTCCACGGTCGCCCTCGTCCCCCAGATTGGCATGGATGGGGGCAACCTGGTGGTGGTCCTCATCAAGCAGCGCTTCACCATCACCCCGGGCAGCGGGCGCGTGACGAGAACGCCGGGCGCGGAGGTGCGCTACACGGACGAGCCCTGGGACAAGAAGGCCCCCGAGGCCAGCAGCATCCAGCTCCCCTCGGATGTGTGCATCCGCAAGCCCTCCACGGATGTGCTCGTCGTGGGCCACGCCATGAGCAAGGCGAGCCAGCCGGTGAAGCAGTTGGATGTCCACATCGAGGTGGGCCCTGTCTCCAAGGGCCTGCGCGTCTTCGGGACACGCGTCTGGTACTCGGGGGCGCTCGGGGTGGCGCTCGGCCCCGCGCAGCCCTTCACGAGCGTGCCGCTGCGGTGGGAGCTCGCCTATGGCGGCTTCGATGCGAGCGACTCTCGCAAGCCGCCCGTGGAGGAGCCTCGCAACCCGCTGGGGCGCGGCGTCGCGCGGGACACGGCCACCCTGGTGCACCAGCTCGCGCCCCAAATCGAGGACCCGCGCGACCTCATCTCTTCCCCGCGGACGCGCCCCGCGCCCGCGGGAGTGGGGGCCATCGGGCGGCACTGGGAGCCGCGACGACGCTACACCGGCACCGTGGATGAGGCCTGGCGCAAGGAGCGCATGCCGCTGCTGCCCCTGGACTTCGACGAGCGCCACAACCAATGCGCGCCGCCAGAGCTCATCTGCCCCGAGTACCTGAAAGGCGGCGAGATGGTGAAGCTGCTCAACCTCTCCGCGGGTGGCGCGTACCACTTCGCGCTGCCCCGGTTGTTCTTCGGCGTGAGGGCTCGGACGGACCAGGGCGTGACGGACTATCGGCCGGTGCTGGACACCGTGCTGCTGCGGCCCTCGGACGACCAGAGCCTGGAGCTGACGTGGCGCACCGCCGTGCCGGTGCCCCGCCCGTCGCGGCGCCTGCACTCCGTCCAGGTCGTCGAGAAGGAGCTGCGGTGAGTCCTCCGAAGACCCTCGACTCGGTCCACTTCGGCGGACGCTGGAGCACATCCCCGCTCATCGTGGGAACGGCCGCGTGGAATGGCCTGGCCTTCTCGCCCTACCAGACGTGGGCCTTCCGCCGCGCCGAGCTGTCCGCGTTCGCCGAGACGCCCTTCCGCGCGCGCAATGGACGGAAGGTGACGATGGCGCCCATCCGGACGTTGCCGACCCGCGACTCCGGAGCGGAGCGGCTCGTCCCCATCGCGACGAGAACCCTGAGCCAGCTGCTGAAGGACCTGGGGGAGCTGCCCCCCAAGGCCGTGGTGGCGCTGGTGCTCTGCCTGCCCGAGCGGATGGTCGAGAACAGCGCGCAGGGAAGTGGGGCACAGCGGCGGCGGGTGGAGCAGGCCTTGATGCGAGTCTTGGAGGAACGAGGTGTCTCCAAGCCCCTGCTCCACGTGGAGCCCCGAGGCCATGCGTCCCTCGCCTTCGCGCTCATCGAGGCGGGCGTGGCGCTGCGCGAGCGCAAGGTCGACGTGGCGTTCGTCGGAGGCGTGGATACGCATTACGACCCCGAGGTCGTCCAGGAGCTGCTCGACCGGGAGCGCATCTTCGACGGGGAGAACCTGAACTCGTTCGTGGGAGGCGAAGGTGCGGCGTTCTGTGCGCTGACCCGACCGGACGTGGCGAAGCGCATGCGGTGGCCCGTGCTCGCGCGGCTGGACTCCGTGGCCACGGACCGCGAGGCCGCCACCGAGGACAACGACATTCCCTGCCGGGCCGAGGGATTGTCGCGTGCGGGCCGCGTGGTGTCCGAGCGGCTGCGCGAGGAGCGGCGCTCCCTGGACTGGTGGCTCTCCGACATGACCGCGGAGGAGCTGCGGGTGCATGAGTTCCAGCTCGCCTGGCCTCGCGTGGCCCATGACGTGATGCCCCCCGAATCCACGCTCGACTTCCTGTCGGAGTGCCTGGGAGACCTGGGTGCCGCCGCGATGCCCACGGGGCTGGCCATCGCCGTGGAAGGGATGCTGCGAGGAGACCCCGCCGCCAGCAACTGCCTGCTGACCGGCTCCAGTGTCGGCGGGGCACGCGGAGTCGTGCTCCTCTCCAAGGAGACGTGAGGAGTCCTCAGCCCAGCTCTTCGACGTGGGCGAGGCGATGCAGCCAGGGGCGGGTCTTCTGCTCTTCCTGGAAGCCGCCCCAGTACTCGGTCGGCGCCTTCACGAAGTACGGCTCCAGGACGCGCGCGGCTTCCGCGTAGGCGCTGGGGTACTCGAGCGCGTTGACGTCCCCGAGCGTGGGCGCCTCTCCCGCCTGGATGAGCGTGGCTCCGCGCAGCGCGTGGACCTGGACGCCCTTCCGCCAGGGATGTGATTGGAGCGCGGGCACATCCAGCTCGAGTGTCTGAGCAAGCCTCGCGCCGACAAGGGTGAGCCAATTGCATCCAGGGAGGCCCTCGGAGACAGACCAGGCCATGGAGTCCGGGTCCTGGATGTCGAGCCCGAGGTAGCGATGACTGGAGCGGTACAGGCTCCAGAACGCCGTGGACTTGACCCACTCGTTCCAGGTGCCCACGTACCCACCAACCCCGCACAACACGGGCCAGCGCTCGCCAATCTCTTTCGCCACCTGGAGCAGTTGGGCGGGGTCGTGCTCTTCGGGAAGGAGGATTTGGAGGAAGCCCTTTCGGCCGCGGGACGATTCCATCTCCTTGTAGATGAACCCGAGCCCGGGGGCCCCGAGGTCATCCACGAGTCTGAAAGTGAACAGGTGTCGGACGCGGACCTCGGACCAAGGGACGGCAAGAGAGCGCAAGACATCCTCGGCCACCCGAGGCGTGAAGCGGCGCCACTCCGAAAGCGTCGAGGTGGTGTACCAGGCGAGCCGCTCCACCGGTGCCAGCTTGAGGTAGCGATTGAGGAGAGCCACCGCTCCCTCGCCCGCCCAGACGAGGGGCTCGTCGAGATAGAGGGTCAGCCCCAGGGCACAGCGCGTCACCGTTGCTGCGGGGTTGTCCTCGAGCACATCAACCCCGGGTCCACGCGGCTTCGTCATCCTGGCAGCTCCTGGCAACCTGCCATGGAATCTAGGCCGATATCGCGCCGCATGCAGCAAGAGGACGGCAGAGCCCCCGCATCAACGAGGTCCGCATCATGTGGTAGGAATAGGGGGCCGCGAAGAGGTGCCGCATGGCAGGCAGCGCTCCCACTCCTCCTCCGCACACCACCCTCCTCTATCTCGAGGCGGGCGGAAGCAGCTTCTTCTCCCAGCGATGCCAGGAGCTGCTCATCAAGTCCAAGCTGAACCCGGACTGGTTCGGCTCCTACAAGCACGTCGCCGCGCTCAACCAGGAGGCCCGAGCCAAGTGCGACCGCTGGGACAACGCAACCGACGCGGAGTTCGCCAGCGGGATGAAGGACGGCACGCCCCTCGAGCGCCCCACCGCGGGAGACCGCTACCTCAGCTCCTGCCAGTCCGGCCATCTCGTGCGCGACTCGAACTTCCGGGATGAAGGCTCGGATGACATGGGGAACGATGCGCGCGGGGACCCCTGTCAGAACGTCATCGACGGGTATGAGACGGAGTACGCCCCCGCGGTTCCCCAGCAAGGCATGGCACACGAGAACCTGGGGCACGGACGCCATACCACCCGGGAGAACGCGGACGCCCAGCGACGGCGGAACGAGAACGCCGAGATGGGCCGGCCCGAGGACGAGTATCGCCAGAGGGACCGCCAGGCCGATGAAGATGCCCGCGTGAAGAAGTTCGTGAGCGAGCACAGACAGCGATGGCGAACCTCCGAGCGCGCCGCCAGGAACCAACCGACGGGTGCCGCGGGCACGAGTGGAAGCGGCGCGGGCGGCTCGGCGAGCAGTGCGGGTGGCCCAGGCGGTGCGGCGGGCTCGGGCCTGGGCACCGCGAAGGCGCCTTCTTGCGCTCCCTCGGAAACCATCAACGGAAAATCCGCCGTCGAGTGCGTCAACAACTGGCGACGGAAGGCCGAAGCACAGATGAAGCAGCGGATGGTGGACAACATGAGCAAGCACGAACGGGAGAGCGACGTTCCCGCTTCGTTCGCTGGCGCACCTCCCCCTCCGCCCCTTCAAGACCAGTATCAGGCCCACCTGGACCAGAACACGAGCAATGCCGTCGCGGCACACACCGCCGCCCAGGGAACTCCTGACGCGGCAGAAGCCGCGAGAGCCGTCACTCGGGCCAAGACAAGGTCCAGCCGGTTCCGGAGGGCCCGCTGCCGCGCCGAACAGGGCGCCCGCCTCAGGGGAACCGGTGGCGCCGCCAGCCCGCGAGTCAACGGGCGCACCGGATGAGCTCGCCTGGAAATCCGTCCCATTGATACCTGGAGATACCTCGCATGAGTCCAAAAGACATCGACATCGCCGCCGAAACCGCCACGTCGTTCATCAACGACTACCTCATCAAGCATGGCAACTTCACGCCCGATGACGAGGTCGATGTGGATGTACTGGGCTCCCTGCGCTTCTCCTTCTACCGAGCCATGCCGGACCGCCAGGCGCCTGGAACCATCGTGTACAGCTTCATGTATGGAACGAAGTTCCAGGAGAACAGCCCGGAGCTCCAGAAGCTGGTCCAGCAGAGCATGGATGCGCTGAAGCAAGCCCACCCCGAGGTCTTCCGGTTCAAGAGCCTCATCGAACTCGACCCCGCGGATTACTGACCCCCCTCCCCGAGGCGCCCCATGAAGTTCGCGCATGTGTTCCGCAAGGCCAGCGGTGATTCGGCTTGGGACTGTCACTTCCTGGCGGACCGCTGGGACGGCAAGCCCTGGATGGAGGACCACGCGGAATCCTGGGTCGGGCAGGTGGTGGACGGCCGCGTCTTCACCTTGCTCGGACAGGTGGGTTGGCTCACCTCCCTCTGGCGCTCCCCCTCCGGCGCGGTCTACGTGTCCGAAGGCAGCGCCCGCCGAGGCGGTGTCCATATCAATCGCGCGGAAGACCCGCTGCGCCCGGCCTGGGAGTTCCATGCCCTGCCCTGCGTCGTCGCGGGCATCTGGGGACTCGATGACCGGTTCGTGCTCGCCTGGGGGCCCCATTCGAGGAAGAGAGAAGAAGCGTTCTTCCGTTGGGATGGCCAGCAGTGGCTGGAGCTCCCCAGCCCTGGCGACGTCGTCGCCGTACATGGCCTCGCGCAGGACCTGGTCTACGCAGTCGGTGGAGAGGGGCTCATCTCACGCTGGGACGGCACGCAATGGCACCAGGCCCCCTCCTTCACGGAAGCCGTGATGACCGCTGTCCACGTCGTCAGCGAGGACGAGATGTACGCCTGTAGCGACGCGGGCGTAATGGAGGGGAGCCTCTACGGCTGGTCGGAGGTCGCCGAGTCGCCCGGGATGTTGATGAGCATCGTGAAGCACCAGAAGCAGGTCTGGGTCGCAGGTGGCACCTATGGCCTCTTCAACCTGCACGGCAATCAGCTCGACGAGGCGGAACCTCGGATGAAGACCATGTCCCTCGATGCCCGTCAGCGACTCGTGCTCGCCACGGACACCGCACTCGCCGACACCGAGGATGGGAAGCAGTTCCGGAGCATCCCCATCGCGGAGTTCATCGCCCGCACCCAGGACGTTCCCAAGCTCTGGTAGCGGGAGCCAGGGTGCGCGAGGGTCCCCTCGCGCACCCCGCCCTTCCTCACTTCGAGGTCAGGTCGTTGACGCTCGGGGTCACCACGCCGAACAGGTCGCTGATGGTGGTCAGCGCCGAGGTCTTCAGCGTCGCGGCGGACACGACGGAGCCATCCGGCGCGGCGAGTGAGCGGGTGGCGGTGGCCTCCGCGACAATGGTGGGGCGGTAGCCGAGGTTGAAGGCTCCCTGCGCGGTGAAGGCCACGCACATGTGCGTCATGAAGCCCGCCAGCACCAGCTCCTTGCCCGCGTTCAGCTCGCGCAGCGTCTTCTCCAGGTCCGTGCCGTGGAAGGAGTTGGGGACCTGCTTCACCACCACGGGCTCACCCTTCGCCGGCGCGACCTCCGCGCAGATGGCGCCAATCTCCGCGCGGATGTCATACGGCGAGCCCGCGCCTCCATCGTGCATGACGTGGATGACCCGCGTGCCCGCCGCACGCGCCGCCGCCAGCAGGCGCGCCGCCGCCGCGAGCGCCTTGTCCGCGCCCTCCAGCGCCATCACGCCCTGGGTGTAGGTGTTCTGGAAGTCGATGAAGATGAGCGTCGACTCGGCGAGCCGGGGCAGGTGGTTGTCGAGGCCGCTGACGGCACGCAAGCTCTTGGACGGGGTCATGACTGGCTTTCCTCTTCAGTGCTGGGGATGAACAAAGGCGCGACCCGACAACCGGGCCACACCCGGTGCGACACGACACAAAGACAAACAGCGTTGAATCAACTCACGACACGAAAGCGGCGCCGGTACGCCGCGGGCGCAATCCCAATCTGTCTGCGCAAGGCCCGGTGAAGCGTCTCCACCGAGCCCAGCCCGCTCGCCACGGCCACCTCCTCGAGCGGCTGGTCGGTGCTCTCCAAGAGCCGGCGGGCAACCTCCACCCGCGCGGCCTCGACATACGCCGCGGGCGTCGTGCCCGTCTCCTGACGGAACACCCGCGCGAACTGCCGCTCGCTCAGGCTCATCCGCGCCGCGAGCGTCGCCGCGGACAGGTCCTCATCCAGGTGCTCCGCGATGTACATCCGCAGGTCATCGATGTCCCTGCGCGACGCCGGTGGACGGCTCAGCGGGACGGAGAACTGGCTCTGCCCCCCCTGACGCTTGAGGTACATGACCAACTGGCGAGCCACCGCGAGCGCCACCTCCTCGCCCAGGTCCTCGGACACCAGTGCCAGGGACAGGTCCATGCAAGCGCTGATGCCCGCCCCCGTCCAAATCCTCCCGCTCCGCACGAAGATGGGGTCGGGGTCCACCTTCACCTCCGGGTGGTCCGCCGCCAGGCGCTCCGCCGTCGACCAGTGCGTCGTGGCCGTCTTCCCATCGAGCAGCCCGGCCGCCGCCAGCAAGTGCGCCCCCACGCAGACCGAGGCCACCCGCCGGGCCAGCGGCGCGGCCGTCTTCAGCCACGCCACCACGTCCTGGTCTATCCGAGGCGCCAGGCCGCTCGGCAGCACCTCCACCGCCCCCGGCACCAGCAGCGTGTCCACCACCCCGTCGACCTCCGCGAAAGAGAGGTCCGTCAGCAACCGCACGCCCGCCGACGTGGTGACGACTCCCGAGGTCGGCCCCGCGAGCTGAATCAGGTAGCCCGCCTTGCCCCCGGTCTCCCGGTTGGCCATGGCGAACACCTCGGCGGGACCGGTGACATCCAACAAGTCGACATCGGGGAAGACCGCGATGACGACGCGGCGGCGCGTGAACATGCCCTCATCGTCTTCATCGGACCCCATGTCCGCAATGACGATGTTCTGTCAGTTCCGGACACGACGGGCCACGACATGGCAGGTCGGCTTCCACTCCCATAGCAATAGCCAACCTGCAGGTGAAGACACCCGCGATGGGACACCTTGCTCGTCCTGGATGGCCCCCTCTCGCGTCAGTCCCCCCATCACAATCGGCATGTGGCCCTTTGGCTTGCCGTATGTCTGATACATACTAACAGTGCGCGCACCCCAATACCTAATCGCTAGGGGGCGAAGGAGGTCGCGACGTGCCCGTCCCGCTGCCTTATCCTGGTGTCCAAATCCAGGAGATCCCCGCCACCGTGCGCAGCATCGTCGGTGGCTCGACCTCGGTCACGGGCTTCGTGGGACGCGCGGCGCGCGGACACGTCGAGACCGCGACCCGCTGCTTCTCCTTCGACGACTTCGCGCGCAAGTTCGGTGGGCTGTGGGCTGACAGCACACTGAGCTACGCCGTCTACCAGTACTACCAGAATGGTGGCACCGAGGCCGTCATCGTGCGGCTGGCCCCCGGTGCGCTGACCGCGTCGGTCAGCCTGGCCACCATCGCGGGAGGTGTCCCCGCCAGCGTGGTGCTCGAGGCCGCGAACCCGGGCGACTGGGGCGAGAACCTCCGCGTCACCATCAGCGACCCCGCCGCGGGCGCGTTCGACCCGGGCGAGGTCAACCAGGTCTTCAACCTCTCGGTGCGAGAGGTCGACCCCGCGGCGCCGAACGACCCGAGCCGCGACCGGCTGCGCGAGAGCTTCCTCAACGTGTCCGTCTCCGACACGAGCCCCCGCGCGCTCAAGCGCGTGCTCGAGCAGGAGTCGCAACTGCTGCGGCTGAAGACGGGCAGCACGCACCGCCCGGCCAACGCCGCCCATTCGCCGCTCATCAACGGCAGCGATGGCAGCGCGCTCACGGCCACCGACTTCGTGAACGCCGCCGACCCGACCTTCGAGTCGGGGCACAAGGGCCTCTTCGCGCTCGACCGCGTGGACACGCTGAACATGCTCTGCCTGCCGCCGCTGGAGCGGACCGTCTCGCTCCCGGCGAGCGTCTGGACCGCGGCCGCGGCGTACTGCGAGAAGCGCTTCACGCTGCTCCTGGTCGACCCGCCCTCCTCCTGGAACACCGTGACGGCCGCCGCCGCGCGCACGGGGCTGACGAGCCTGGTGAGCCAGAACGCCGCGTTCTACTTCCCGCTCGTCGTGCTGCCGGACCCGCTGGCGGAGGGGCGGCTGGCGAGCTTCGCGCCGTGTGGCTCGGTCGCGGGCGCCATCGCGCGCACCGACGCGGAGCGCGGGCTCTGGAAGGCTCCGGCGGGACAGGACGTGGGCCTGCGCGGCGTCGAGGGCTTCAGCACCACGCTGACGGACGCGTCCGCGCGGCTGGTCCTCAGCGACTCGCAATGCGGCACCCTCAACCCCGCGGGCATCAACGCCCTGCGCTCGCTGGGCGGAGCGGGGCCCGTGGTGTGGGGCGCGCGCACGGCTCGCGGCGCGGACGTGCTCGCATCCGAGTGGAAGTACGTGCCCGTGCGGCGGCTCGCGCTCTACATCGAGCAGAACCTCAAGGATGGCACGCGCTGGGCGGTGTTCGAGCCCAACGACGCGCCGCTGTGGAGCCAGCTCCGTCTGTCCGTCGGCGCCTTCATGCACCAGCTCTTCCGGCGCGGCGCATTCAAGGGCCAGCGTCCGCAGGAGGCCTACTTCGTCAAGTGCGACTCGGAGACGACGACGTTCGCGGACCAGGACCGCGGCACCGTCAACGTCGTCGTGGGCTTCGCGCCGCTGAAGCCCGCCGAGTTCGTCATCCTCCAGTTCCAGCAGATCACCCGCGCGACCACCTGAGCCGAGGCCGAATCATGCCCGCCAATCTCGCAGCGCCAGGCGTCTACATCGAGGAGCTTCCGAGCGGAGTGCGCACCATCACCGGTGTCTCCACCTCCGTCACGGCCTTCATCGGACGCGCGCGGCGCGGCCCGGTCAATCACGCCACGCCCATCTCCTCGTGGGCCGACTTCGAGCGCGGCTTCGGGGGGCTGTGGAACCAGGGGGAGCTGGGCCACACCGTCAGCCAGTTCTTCCAGAACGGAGGACGCGAAGCCGTCATCGTCCGCGTGGACAATGGCTCGGCGACGGCCGGGGCCTCCGTGCCGGGGGGAATGGTGCTCGCGGTCAGCCCCCAGATTGCCGCGCGCGCGGGCTTCCACCACCTGCGCGTGACGGTGGCCCACGGCGGCGCACCGGGCGCGTACGACCTCACCCTCCAGGCCGAGGACGTGGCCAACGTCGTCCTCAAGGACGACACGAATCCGGACAAGCTGCCCTTCTCGCGCACCGTCTCGCTGACGGTGGGCAGCGACCCCACGGCGGCCATCGCGGCTCCCGCGGCCACGAGCCCCGCGATTCCGCTCGCATCCCTCGTCGGTCCCGGGCCGAGCGCGCGCCCCACGGCCGGCGCCACGCTGAGCAATGGCGTCGAGGTGCGGCTTCCCGTGGCCGCCACGCTCAACCTCGTCGCGGCAAACGAGGGGAGCTGGGCCAACGGCATCGTCGTCACCCTCCTGCGCGACGCGGGCAGCACCACGTTCGGCCTCCAGGCGCAGCGCTTCGACGCCACCGGCCGCGAGCTGGAGAACGAGGTCTACTACAACCTCGTGCTGACGCCCGGCGCGCCCACCTACGTGGGGGATGTGCTGGCGAGCCGCTCGTCGCTCATCCGGCTCGACGGCAATCCAGGCGCGCTGCCGCTCACCACCGCGACAGCCACCCTCGCGGGCGGCACGGACGGCAACCCTCCCACCATCGCCCAGTACACGGGCAGCGAGGCGAACCGCACGGGCCTGCATGCGCTGGAGGAGCTCGACGTCGTCAACCTCCTGTGCGTGCCGTTCCCCAGCAGCGTCACCGTGGTCAGTGAGGCCGACCGCACCGGCTTCTGGAGCGGCACGGCGCTGCCCTGGTGCCGCACGCGCGGCGCCTTCGCCATCATCGACCCGCCCCCGTCGTGGTCGAACTTCGACGCGGTCAACACCAGCCTGTCGAACGGCGCCGGGTGGATGAGCCAGCTGCGCTCTCCGCATGGCGCGCAGTACTTCCCCACGGTGCTCGCACCCGACCCGCTACAGCAGAACCGGCTGCGCGCGTTTCCTCCTTGCGGCGTGGTGGCGGGCGTCATCGCGCGCACGGATTCGACTCGCGGCGTCTGGAAGGCGCCCGCGGGCCTGGACGCGACGCTCGCGGGCGTGCTCGACCTGAGTGTCCCGCTCACCGACGGCGAGCAGGGGGTGCTCAACCGCGAGGGCGTCAACTGCCTGCGCGGCTTCCCCGGCATGGGCCGCGTGGCCTGGGGCGCTCGCACGCTGCTGGGCCAGGACAAGTCCGCGTCCGAGTGGAAGTACGTGCCGGTGCGGCGGCTGGCCAGCTACCTGGAGCAGAGCCTGCTGCGCGGCTCGCGCTGGGCGGTGTTCGAGGGCAACGACGAGCCGCTCTGGAGCCAGCTGCGGCTCAACGTCGGCGCGTTCCTGCACCAGCTCTTCCGGCAGGGCGCCTTCGCGGGCCGCACTCCGACGGACTCGTACTTCGTTCGCTGCGACAAGAACACGACCACGCAGGCGGACATCGACGCAGGCATCGTCAACGTGCTCATCGGCTTCGCCCCCGTGAAGCCCGCGGAGTTCGTGGTCCTCAAGATTCAGCAGCTCGCGGGCCAGGGCGTATGAATCGCGGCCAGCCCGCGCTGATGGCGTTCACTCTCTTCATTGACTCCTAGAGGTCTCCATGCCCGCCTTCTCGGTCAATACCCAGCGCTTCGACCCCTACAAGAACTTCAAGTTCCGCGTGAAGTGGGACGGCCGCTACGTCGCGGGGGTCAGCAAGGTGAGCGCCCTCAAGCGCACCACGGAAGTCGTCGAGCACCGCAACGGCGGAGACCCGTCCAGCGCGCGCAAGTCCCCGGGCCAGACGAAGTGGGAGGCCATCACGCTCGAGCGCGGCGTCACGCACGACGTCGAGTTCGAGCGCTGGGCCAACAAGGTCTGGCGACTGGGCGCGGGACTGGGCGCGGAGGTCTCCCTCGCCGACTTCCGCAAGGACATCATCCTGGAGGTCTACAACGAGGCCGGGCAGAACGTGCTCGCGTACAAAATCTACCGCTGCTGGGTGTCCGAGCTGCAGGAGTTGTCCGAGCTCGACGCCAGCGCCAACGGCGTCGCCATCCAGTCGCTCAAGCTGGAGCACGAGGGCTGGGAGCGCGATGTGTCCGTCGTCGAGCCGACCGAGCCCTCCAACTCCGACGCATGAGTCCCGCGCGCAACGACGGACCCTCACCGCCGGGCGCACGCCGCCTGGTGGGACCGGTCCGGCCGCTGCACGCCGCCACGCTGCTCGTCGCTTGGGAGCAAGGCCAGCGCGAGGGTCCGGTCGAACGCGCGCTCACGCTGCTCGGTCAGGCGCTGCCGGAGACACCTCGCGAGGTGCTGGCCGCGCTGACCATCGGCGAACGTGATGGGTTGCTGCTCGCGCTGCGCATGGGGATGTTCGGGCCGACCGCGCCTTGCGTGGTGGGGTGCCCCCGGTGTGACGAGACGCTCGAGCTCGAGCTGTCGCTCGCCGACTTCTCGCTGCCGCCGCCCGTCGAGACCGAGTCGGTCATCCGCTTCGAGGGGTTGGGCCTGGGCGTGCGAGCCCCGACGAGCCAGGACCTCCTCGAGGTGCGCCGGGCGGGCGACGCGACGGCACTGGCGGCGGCGCTGCTGGCGCGCTGTGCCCGGGTGACGGAGGGCGCGGAGCCGGGGGCCCTCGTTCCGGCGCACGCGGCCGAGGCCGTGGCGGCGGAGATGGCGCGGCTGGACCCCCAGGCGGAGCTCCGGCTCGAGCTGTCGTGCGCGGCGTGCTCCATAGACTTTTCCACCGTGTTCGATGTGGTCGCCTACCTCTGGCAGGAAGTGGAGACCGCGGCACAGCGGCTGCTGTTGGAGGTGGACCTGCTCGCACGGAGTTATGGGTGGTCGGAGCACGACATCCTGGCACTCACGCCCACACGGCGGCGTGCTTACCTGCGTCTGACGGGCATGGCATGAAGGGAGGTGCGCCATGAACTTCCTGTTCACCCTCGCCGCGCGCTCGCTCTCCTCGCTGCCCGTCGCGGAACCGCCGCGTGTGCCCTTCGTGAGCAGCTTTCCCGATGGCCCACTGCTCGCGCCCGAGCCCGACGCCTCCATGCCCGCGTCCGCACCACCATCTCGGGCTGAAGCGCGGAGGGCCGCGCGCGACGTCGTGCCGGTGCGCCCTCCGCCCATCGCGCCTCCTGCTCCGCCCGCGCCGCACGTGTCTCCATCCGTGCAGACGGTGGAGTCACCGCGCCCGGTGAACGAGGCTCCGCGCGCCGAGCCAGGTCCTCGACCTCCGCCCCACCCTCTCGAGCGCGTGGTGGAGCGACGGGTCTCCTCGCCCTCCGTCGAGGTCCATGAGCGTTCGGCGCCGGTCATGCCCAGGCCTCCCGCCGTCATGACGGGTGACGCGCCCGAGGCGCCCTCCGTCCACGAGCGCATCGAGCGACATCACACGCTCGAGCGCATCATCGAACGGCTGCGCGAGGCGGACACGGCCCTGCCCGAGGCTCGCTCCGTCGCGACTCCCGCCCGGGTCGCGGCACCGCCCAGGCCCGCGCCTCCCGTGCCCTTCGAGCCCGCCCGCCGCGCCGCCCAGCCGGAGCGTCCGGAGCAGACGGCCCCCGTGGCTCCTGGCGCCCCTCTGCCGCCCGCGCCGCAGCCGCAGGTGCAGGTCTCCATCGGGAAGCTCATCGTTCGCGTCCAGACGCCGCCGCGCGCTGCTTCCAGTGAGCCCGTGCGCCCGGCCACACCGGGCCTGTCACTCGAGGCCTACACAGCCGCGCGCCGCCGCGGAGGTTCGACATGAGCAACTCACTGGCCATCGCCACGGTGACGGGCACGCTCATCACCCGCATCAAGGGGCTGCTCAACGGCGCCAACCTCACGGAGATGGGCATCCGCGCCGGGCACCCGACGGCCACCAACAACGACTCCGGCGTCTACGTGACGCTCTACCACCTCTCCCCCAACGCGGCGCTGCGCAACGCCGACCTCCCCACCCGGCGCTCCAGCGGAGAGACCGCTCGGCGGCCCGTGCTCGCGCTCAACCTCCGCTACCTCCTGTCGTTCATCGGAGACCCGGAGAAGTTCGAGGCAGAGCGACTCGCGGGGCTCGTGCTCGCCGACCTGCACGCGCGCCCGCTGCTGGGCTCGGACGAAATCTCGACGTACCTCGGCTCCCTCGACCCGTCGCACTACCTGCGCCAGTCCGACCTCGCGCGCCAGTCCGAGCCCATCAAGCTCTCGCCCATCAACGCCGACGCGGAGGAGCTCTCTCGCGTGTGGGGCATGGCGAACCAGAGCTTCTTCGCGCTGTCCATGGCGTGGGAGGCCACCGTCGTGCTGCTCGATGGCACCGTGGAGCCGACGGAGTCCTTGCCGGTCGCCAGCACGGGCCTCGCCGTCGTGCAGGCCACGGCGCCTCGGCTCTCGCGCTTGTATGAGCGCTCCAGCCGCCAGGCGGTGGTGGCGGACTCGGACACGCTCGTCGTCGAGGGGGAGCAGCTGCTCGGGCAGCACTCACGGCTGTTCATCGGCGGCGGCAGCGTCACCCTGACGCCCTCGCACGTGAAGGGCCGCGCGCTCGAGATCGACCTGTCGTCTGTCACCGGGCTCGTTCCGGGCGTCCTCCCCGTCGTGGTGGAGCATCGCGTGGCCGTGCCAGGGGCGGCGGGAGACGGCATGCGCCCCGCCGCGCTCTCCAACGCGCTCGCGGTGATGCTGCGGCCGACGCTCGGCGCGCTCAGCAGCGAAGGCACCCTGCCTTCTCGTAAGGTCCGCATCCCGATGACGCCCCTTCCGAAGGTGGACCAGTCCGTCCAGCTGTCGCTCGAGTCGACCACCACCAACGCGCGCCACACGAGCAGGACGTTCACCCTCCAGGGTGGACAGGTGCTGTTCGACGTGCCGGGCCTCGCCACGGGCACGTATCTGGTGCGGGTCTCGGTGGACGGAGCGACCAGTGCACTGACCATGACCGGGGGCGAGTACACCGGTCCGACGGTGACGGTGCCATGAAGTCGCGCGGCGATGGCACCCTCAAGCTCCGCGGGGGCTCTCGGGTCGCGAATCCCGAAGCCAGCCCCCGTCCCCCTCGCAGCCTGGCCGCGAGCGCGCTCTCTCCCGTGCTCGCCGCGGTGCGCGCCAATGTCGAGCGCGACACGGCGGGCGGGCCCTCCGTCGCGCTCCCCGAGCCGGCCCCCGACTCGCCGCTCGCCCTGCTGAAGGAGCGCTTCGGGCTGTCCGACTTCGAGCTGTCCATCCTCGCGTGCGCGGCGGCCGTCGAGCTGCTCCCAGGCTTTGGGCGCAGCTGCGGCAAGGCCATGGGCGACCCGACGGCGCTGCTGCCCAGCGTGGCGATGTGCGTGGCGCGCATGCCCGGCGCGAGCTTCGAGGCATTCTCACCCCAGGGGGCGCTGCGCCGCTTCCGGCTGGTGCACCTGGGCGAAGGCGACGTCCTGACGGGACGGTCCGTGACGCTCTCCGAGAGCGTGCTCCACTTCCTGCTCGGGACGCCGTGCCGGGACGCGCGCATCGAGCCGCGCGTGCGCGTGGTGCAGTCCGGCGCGGTGCTTCCTCCTTCGCGTGTGGCGCTCGTGGGGCTCGTCTCCGATGCGCTGCGCTCCGCCTCCGCGCCGCACTTCCAGCTCGTGGCCTCGAGCGCCGAGGAGGTGCGGCCCCTGCTCGCGGCGGTGGCGACGTCGCTGGGACGGGAGCTGTGGGAGTTCTCCGCGTGGGCGCTCCCGGAGTCTCCGGATGAGCGAGACGAGCTGCTCTGGACGTGTGTGCGCGATGCGCGTCTGTGTGGCGCGCTGCTGTTCTTCGACGTGTCGAGCGTGGGCGACGCGACACGCGTCCGGCAGGTGGCCGAGCTCGTCTCGCGGACACCCGACCCGCTGTTGCTGTGTGGCCCCGAGGTCGTCCGCCCCGTGGGCCGCACGGTCGTCAGCCTGGCGATTCCGCGCCTGCTCCACGAGGAGGCGAAGTCCCTGTGGAGGGAGGCCCTCTCCAGCACCGCGCTCCCCGGCGCGGAGGTCGACCTGGGTTCGCTCGCCGCTCGCTTCCAGCTCAGCCCGGACGGCATCGCTTCGGCGGCGCAGAGCCTGGTCCATGCAGGCCCCAGCGAGCCCGCGCAACAGACACTCTGGCGTGCGTGCCGGCTGCGCTCACGCGTCCGGTTGGATGACCTGGCCCAGCGCATCGAGCCCGAGGCCAACTGGGAGCGGCTGATTGTTCCCGAGGGGGAGCTGCGCACGCTGCGCGCCATCGAGGCGCAGGTGCGCCACCGGGCGCTCGTGTTCCATGAGTGGGGGTTCTCCGCGCAGGGTGAGCGCGGCACCGGCACGGCGGCCATCTTCGCGGGGCCCAGCGGCACCGGGAAGACGATGGCGGCCGAGGTGCTCGCGGGGGCGTTGGAGCTCGACCTCTACCGCATCGACCTGTCCGCGGTGGTGAGCAAGTACATCGGCGAGACGGAGAAGAACCTGCGCCGCGTGTTCGATGCGGCGGAGGAAGGCGGGGCCATCCTCCTGTTCGACGAGGCCGACGCGCTGTTCGGCAAGCGGACCGAGGTCAAGGACAGCCACGACCGGCACTCCAACGTGGAGGTGAGCTACCTGCTGCAGCGGATGGAGAGCTACCAGGGGCTCGCGCTGCTCACGACGAACCTGCGCAAGAACATCGACCTCGCGTTCATGCGGCGCATCCAGTTCGTCGTGGACTTCCCCTTCCCTGACGCGGACTTGCGCGAGCGCATCTGGCGGGCGGCCTTTCCGGAGCGGACACCGCTGGAGGGGGTGGACCCCGCACGTCTCGCGCGGCTGGCGGTTTCGGGTGGCAACATCAAGAACATCGCTCGGAATGCCGCATATCTCGCAGCCGCGGAGGCGCGGCCGGTGGGCATGCAGCACCTGCTTGACGCCGCTCGACTCGAGTATGCCAAGCTTGGACAGCCGCTGACTCCCACGGAGATAAGAGGCTGGCTGCCATGACCTTGCTGCGGCTCGACATCGAAGCGCTCGAGCTCGAGGGTCTCGAGCCCGCTGGGCGCTTCGAGTTCGCGCGAGGCATGGAGAGTGAGCTGGCGCGGTTGGTGTTGGATGGGGGGGTTCCCTCGGGGCTCCTCGCGGGGCGAGGGGCGCTCGCGCCGTTGGAGGTGGCGCCACCTGCTGCGGCGGCTCCGGCGGACCTGGGTCGTGCGGTGGCTCGGGCGCTCTATGAGGGGTGGAGATGAAGGCGCGGGCCTCCAGGGCGCAGGCGCGCACCTCGAAGCCGGTGGAGCGGCGCGCGGCGCGGCGGCAGGCCCAGCGAGGCCCGGAGCGGGCGCTCAGCTCGCATGACAGCCTGCTCGACCATCTGGATGCGGGGCCGGAGGCGACGCTGGAGGAGTCCTGGGCGGAGGCGACCTCGCATGAGGCCACGATGGCGCTGCCCCACCGGGCGGAGCTCGAGGCGCGCTTCGGAGAGGACCTGGGCTTCATCCAGGCTTTCGCGGGGCCCCAGGTGAGCAGCCTGTTGGATGTCCTGGGAGCGGAGGCGGCCACGCGCGGTGGCGAGGTGCTGCTCTCGGGGCCGGAGGCTTCGCTCGAGACCGTGGCGCATGAGGTCGCGCACGCGCTTCAGAGTGGCGGTGAGGTGGGAGCCGCGTTGCCCGGGGTGCTCGCCGAGAACCACGAGGCGGAAACGAGCGCCGATGCGGCGGTCGAAGCGGTGCTCACGGGTGGAGAGGTCGAGTCGGGTCGGCTCGACTCACCGGCCATGCGGAACGGGAACGTGGCCCTGCTGCGCCATCGGACCCGAAGCACACGCACAGGCAGGAGGACCGAAGCGTCCTCACGGGCCGAGGCCGATACTCACTTCGAGAAGCCTCCAGCGACGTCCACGGTCGATGAGACCGGGCCACCAGATGAACAGGTCGAACACGATGCCCTGCCTGGCCTCGCGGACGACAAAGACAGCGAGGCATCTTCGTCACCTCACCGCATTCGCATCGGTGCGGAACGTGGCCTCATGCGCGGACATCCGCGAGGGGCTCTCCCATTCGCACAAGGGCCACCGGCCCTACAGCAGCGCATTGCCGAGCATCAGCCTCGGACAGGTACACCTGCGCACCATGGGCCGGGGCACCTGCCATTCGCACAAGGGCCTCCTGCTCTAAGGAACCCTCTTGCCGAGCGCTGGTCCCAGGTCACGGCCACAGCTCGGATGGAGCTGCCTTATCGCGCGGAGCTGGCGACACGCTTCGGCCGACCACTCGACCATCTCCAGGTCTTCGGCGGCCCCGAGTCCAAGGCGCTCCTCGACTCACTCGGTGCGGAAGCGGCGACGCGCGGCGGGCAGATTCTCCTCGCCGGTCCCGACGCCTCTCTCGAAACCGTCGCCCATGAAGTCGCTCACGCGCTTCAAGCAGGAGCCGCCACCCGTCAGGAGTGGCCCGGTGTCCTCGGCATCAGCGACGAGGCCGAAGCCCGCGCGGATGCAGCCGCTGCCCTCGTGACTCGCGGCGCCCCTGTTCCGTCGAACCTGCTCTCCGCCTCCTCGATGCGGCACGGCTTCATCGCCTTGCGCCGCGCCGCACGCGCACCACCTTCCCCTGAGTCCGTCGCGGAAGGCGCTGAAGAGGCCGAAGACCTCGACGTCGACGACCCACCCGTCGCCGAAGAAACCCCACGCACCCGGACCCCACCCGGACAGGACTCCGCCACTCGCGGCGGTGGTGGAGGAGGAGGCACGGCCCAGCGGCGCACACGCACTCGCCAGGAAGCCCCCGAGGCCCAGCAGACCGCACCTGACGCAGCCCCCACTCCCGCCCAGGAGCCAGGAGGTCCCGAGGCCCCCGAGGCACAGCGCGAGGCCACACTCGAGCCGGGCCCGGACCGACAGGCCGAGATTCGCGAGACCCTCCAACAGGGCCAGGAGTCCTGGGACGCCGCGAGCGGCACCGCGGACGAGCACGAAGTCTCCGTGTGCCCCCGCAGCGGCGTCCGCCCCGGTCAGGAGCCCTTCACCCCCGGCCCGCCCCTCGAAGTCCCCGCCGTCACCACCGAAGCGCCCGCCGCCGCCACGGAGCCCGACCGGGTCGACGAAGCCTCCTACATCAGTGACGCGGACCGCGCCCTGTCCTCCCAGGTCGCACGCGGCCCGTCCGAAGCCTCCAGCTCCCGCTCCACCGAAGCCGAACAGGCCGCCGAAGTGCGCGAACTGGAGCGCAGCCTCGAAGACGAAGCCGCTCCCACTCCGCCCCCGACACCTCAAGTCGAGCTCACGGGCGATGCGAACCCAGGTCAGCTCGCGGACAGGCAGCGCGAGCTCGACGGCGAAGTCCGCGCGAGCGAACAGGCCGCCCACACCCAATCCGAAGAGGACTTCGGAGAAGGACGGCTCGCACCCGAGCAGGACCCGACGCTGGGGCACGACAGCCAGCTGGACCAACTCCGCATCCCCGAGGTGAACCTCGAGGAGGCCATCCCCCGCGAGCGCCTGGACGCCGTCGCCACCGATGCGAACGCGGGCCAGCGGCCCCTCGACCAGGTCCTGGTCGCTCGCGACGAGGACATGCAGCAGTTCCAGGCCACCACCGAGCTGCAATCCACCACCCGCCAGGAGGTGGACCGCGAAGTCAGCGAGAGCGAAGGCGCGGTGGACCGCCTGTGCGCGCGAGCCTGCTCACAGCGAGACCGACAGGACGCGGATGCCACCTCGGGCGTCGCGAGTCGCCGCACCCGCTGGCGCGCGGAGACGGACCGGCACGTCCAACGCCGCCACACGGAGGGACAGACCCTGGTGCGCACCCGCGGGGAACACATCCAGCGCGTGCGCCGGGACACCGATGACCGCGCCGGCCGACGCATGCGTGGCGCACGCACCGAAGCCAACCGCCGCTTCACCGAGGCCCGTGGCCGCGCGAGCAACAAGACCCGTGAGGGCCACAAGCGCAGCTGGTGGCAGCGCGGCATCGACTGGTTCCGAAGCCAGCTCAACAAGCTCCGGAAGTGGATTCGCGACTTCATCGACGCCTGCCGCCGAGCCATCCACGCCTTCCTCGAGGCCGCACGCGCGGCGGCCCACGCACTCGTCGAGGCCGGCCACCGCGCCATCACCGCCACCATCCAAGGCACGAAGCGGGCCCTCGACGTCATCGCCGACAACCTGCCCGGCGAGCTGGGCGAGATTGCCCGCGACTGGCGAGACGACGCCCACCGCTACCTCGACGAAGTCCAAGCCCAGGTCGACGAGACCGCCGCGGACCTGCACCGCTCCATCGACACGCACATCGACGGACTGAAGGAGCGAGTCGACCGGACGCTGGACGCGATGGAGGAGGGCCTGCTCGGCGCCGTCGACTTCCTCGACGACTGCCTCCAGAGCAACCCGCTCATGGCCATCCTCCGGCGCGTGTTCCCAAGCCTCGCGGACCTCGTGGACGAGGGGCTCGACGGGCTCGCGCAGCGCGCCGCGGACCAGGTGAACTCGTGGCTCGAGTCCGCCATGGAGAGCACGGGCCTGGGCCGGCTCACCCAGTGGCTCGAGGACATGCACACGCAGAACGTGTGCAGCGAGGAGGGCGCCGAGGCCGCCGAGGAGCGCACCTGCGCCGCGTTCGAGTCCCTGCTCCAACATGCCCTCGGCTGGTTCGACGGACTGCTCGCCAGCCCCGCGGCCCGCTCCATCCAGGACCGGCTCCAGGCCAACCGCGACGCGGCTGCCGAGGAGCAGGTCAGCTCCGTCGAGAGCTTCTTCGGCTTCCTCCAGCGCTTCGCCCAGCCCATCTACCGCGTGTGGCAGGCCATCGAGAGCGCGGCCAGCAGCATCATGGAGGTGCTCGGCGACGTGGGCCGCACGGTGTGGCGGCACGTGGCGGAGTTCCTCGGCATCGACCCCAACATCGACCCGCTCACCGCGATTCGCAACGGCATCCAGAGTCTGTGGGACACCGTGGTCGAGGCCGTCCAGCCCCTCATCGACGGCATCCGCGGCGCGTGGCGCTGGCTGCGAGACAACAGCCCCATCGGGGCCATCATCGACTTCTTCGGCCGGATTCCGGAGGCCTGGCGCTCGCTCACCGACTTCGCCAGCCGCATCGGCGATGGCATCGCGGAGGCACTCACGGCCGCCGCGGACTTCTTCCGGGGCACCGTGATTGCCGGGCTCGAGCGAGTCCTGCAGGGGGTCAGCGGCGTCTTGCTCCGGGTCGTCAGCGTGGCCGACGCCTTCGCCCAGGGCGTCCTCGGGGCATTGGAGGGCTTGTTGTCGTGGGAGTCGGGCATCGCCCTGCTCGATGCGCTCGTGGGCGTCGTGCAGGCGGTGCTCGCGCCCATCGTGGCCGGACTGCGCCTGCTCGCCGACTGCGCCATCTTCTTCTGGCGCACCATCGCCCGTGGCATCGGCGACCTGCTGAGCTGGCTGCGCACCCTCGCGGACATCGCGGTGGGCATCGTCACCGCGCTGATGGCCCCACCGCTCTCGCTGGTCACCTTCTTCGCGGGCGCGGTGTGGCTCTACATCATTCCGCAGTGCTTCAAGGCGCCCATCCTCAACTTCTTCCTCGATATCTGCATCCGCCTGCTGCGCTTCCTCCCGGAGCCCGCCGACTTCCTGCTCGCCGCCGTCTACAACGGCGCACTCAGCTTCCTGGAGACCATCCGCGCCTCGCCCGATGAGCAGAAGGTGAAGGCCATCGACCTGTTCGCCAGCATCTTCGCGGGCAACGTGGAGCTGGCCGCGGGCTTCGCGGTGGGCTTGCTCAAGGGCGTCTGGGAGAGCACCGGCGGGACCATCATCTTCCTGCTCCAGGCCGTCGGCTGGCTCATCATGCTGCCCGTCCGGCTGGTGCAGTGGGCCGCGGGACTCGCCAATGGCACCACCGAGGAAGAGGGGGTGACGCCCGGCGGAGCAGCCCGTGCGGAGACGTCCTCGGAAGGCGCCACGCAGAGCCCGGAGGAGACGCCGGACGACAGTGGCGTCGCGCTGCGCCACGCGAGAGACCCGCCCGGTCAGCGCGCGAGTGAGTCGAGGCCCGAGGGTGAGTCCCCCCGACAAGCCGACACGCTGCCCGTGGAGAGCGCTCGCGCGGAGGCCTCGCGCACGACGGGAACAGACCCGGAGCGCCCCACGGGGCCCGTGCCGCAGCAGGCGGGCCCCTCGGCGACGGGCGAGGATGCGGCACGCGCACGCGCGGAGCCCGAGCGCCCGGAGGAGCGCGCCGAGGAAGACCAAGGCGCGGTGGGCCCCAGCACGCAGGAGGAGGACGAAGCCGAGCAGGACAGCGGCGAAGAAGAGGAGGAGGACGTCGACGAGACCGAGGCAGGCGAGGAGGAGGAAGGCGAAGTGGGCAGCGACGAGCCCGAGGAGGCCCCCGCCGCGGAGCCGCGTCCCGAGATTCGGGTTCCCACGCCTCGCGCCCCGCCGTCTGCCACCACGCCCCCGGTGCTCGACGCGTCGAGGTCGACCGGCGCGCGTCCGACACCACCCGCCTCCGTGCGCACCTCCGTCCCCCAGCCCTCCGTCACCGCACCGCCCGAGGAGGCCACGGCCGAGCCCGCGACGGGAACCGAGGAAGCCAGCACCGAGTCCGAGGACGGAGCGGAGGCACGCGGCGAGGAGGCGCCCGCGGCACCGGACCTCCCCTCGGTCGCGGACTTCTTCCGTCAGCTCGCGACGGAGGGCTTCACGCGCGATGACGTCCGGGGCTTGCTCGACAGCATCCGCGCCGCCTCGCGCGGTCTCGTGCGCTCGCTCGCGAGGAGCGCCGCCCAGTCGCTCATGCAGGCCCTCAACGCCCGAGGCGCCGCGTTCCAGATTGGCGAGGCCATGGGCACCATCGCCGGCATGGTCGTCGTGGAGGTCGTGCTCGCCATCTTCACGGGAGGAGGCAGCGCCGCCGTGACCGCGGCCAAGGCCGTCCTCCAAGGCAGCCGGGGTGTGGCGCGACTGGCCTCGGTCGTGTCACGCCTGCGGCGCGCGGTGCAGCCGCTCATCGAGATGATTGGCCGCATCCGCCGCGCGGGACAGGGCCTGCTCTCGCGCGTGATGGGCTGGCTCGACAACGTGGTGCAGTGGATGCAGCGCACGCTGCGCCGCGTCCTCGGGCGCGGTGGACACACGCCTCCCGTTCGGCCGCACGCGCCGCGCCCACATGCGCCACGCCCGCATGCGCCCAGACCCGCGCGCCCCACGGGACCGCGCCGCCCCGCCCGGCCCGCCAGACCCGCGCGCCCCGGTAGACCTCGCCGCCCCGCCAGACCCGCGCGCGGACGCCGCCCCGGTCCCCGACGACGCCCGAGCACACCCCGCAGACCCGCGCGGGGACGCGGCAGGGGAAGAGGCCGAGGACGCGGAAGAGGCCGAGGACGCGGACGGGGCCGAGACAGGCGCCGAGGAAGAGACCGTCAGCGCGGCGGCATCGCGGCACGCGTGCGCCTTGCGGCGACCGCGGGATGGCGCGCGGTGCAGGCGCTCGCGCGCATGCGTGTCGTGCCTCGCATGCAGGTCCTCCGCGTCGCTCGAAACGCGGCCCGATCCGCCGCGCCCGGCATCTCCATCCGCGTCGCGTCCCGCCACCTCGGCACGCACATGTGGACGCTGCGGATGACGGGCCGGAGGCGCAACCGGCGGGCCTCCGTCACGCGGGGACGCGCGTGGTTCGGACGCAACGAGCGCAGGCAGCCTTGGTACTCGGCGGCGCCCGACCAGACGGTGCGCCACCGGAGGGCGGTGAGCAACATGGAGCGGCACATCGCGCGGAGGGCGCGTGCGCTGCGCGACGAAACGGATGAGGTCCGGGTCATCCACCGACGGCTCGCGCCTGTCATCTCGCGCGACGAGCACACGCCGTCTCCCGCCCTGCTCCAGGGCGTCACCCTGGACGTGCGGGAGAACGAGTACCACGACGAGGACCGACCCTCGGGAGACACGGACTTGCTGTACCGCTGGACCCTCTCACCGAACGCCGCCGCGCGGTGGTTCCGAGTGCCCATCCCCGCCCTGACGGGCCCGGAGAACGCACCGACGCTCCGGTACGTCCCGGGGACGAACCCGCCCAGGCTCCATCCCTACTTGCGGCGCGCGGGCATCGCGGACCTCTCCCCGACGCCGTATCGGCTGCACCCGCCCACCCGGAGATTCATCCTGCGGCCCAACACCGAGGCGGTCATCACCGATGCGATGTGGTGGGACTTCTCGAAGACCCAGAACGACTACCTCCCCGAGCGCCGGCGCTGGTCCACGCGCAGGTCGGGGCAGTACGGCTTCGTGCCCACGGGCCTGCTCGCCACGATGAAGCAGGAGCGCATCCGCCACGCCCGCAGGTTCTTCACGCAAGGGTCCGCCGCGAAGGGCCGCGTCCTCGCCGCCATCATGGCCCACCGGGGCGGAGACCATCCCCGTCCCTTCCGCTCGCTCCGCGACGAGCAGCGGCACGCCGTCATCCACCCGCACGCGCTGCTGCGGCACGTCCTGGTGAGCTCGGGCATCGAGACGACGCGCGACCTCGCGATGCGGGCCGCCGCCCATCGGCTGCCGGGGGGGAGGACGTCGTCGCCAGGGCCCTCGGGTCAGGCGAGTGCATGGCGAACCCTCCGCGCGGCCGACGCGGAGGCCCAGGCCCAGCTCGGCCGCTACTTCTCCGCCGCGGCCTGGCCCCAGACGCGCCGGCAGCTCATCCGCTCGGGACGCATCGAGGAGAACCACCCGCTCACCAGCAGGACCGGACTCGTCGCCTACACGAGCAGCAACGGCCCCGCCGCCTTCGCCGCGCCCGACCTCCCCTATTACCTCCGGGTGTGGATCGCGAGCCGCTTCAGGGTCCCCGGCGCCATGGGGAACAGGCGGTTGGTTGCCTCCGACAGCGACCTCACGTCAGCGGAGTGGCGGACGGCGCCGGCCGCCTACAAGTCCACGTTGCCACCGCTGACCTTCCCGTCGACCCATGCCCTGGGCCACGTGTACGTCCGCCTCCTCACCAGCGCGGCCATTGATGGCGGCTGGGGCATGAACACCTTCTTCCCGAAGACATGAGCAAGCCATCCCGCCGCGAGCGCATCCAGGAGGAGTTCGAGTCGGGCAAGACCGACTTCGCGGGCGAGCGCCTGCATGGGACCCGTCTGGACGGCGTGAGGCTTCCAGGGGTGAACCTCCAGGAGGCCCGCCTGACGGGCGCGAACCTCCAGAAGGCCGTCCTGACAGGCGCCAACCTCCGAGGCGTCCGAGCCCGTGCCGCCGACCTCTCGGGCGCCGATGTGAGCGCGGCGGTGCTGGACGGGGGCGACTTCAACCGGGCCAAGGCCGACGAGACGAACCTGCGCGGAGCCTCGCTGGTCGAGAGCAACTGGTACCTGGTCCCCATGACGAAGGCGGACCTCCGCGACGCCCACCTCCAGCGGGCCCAACTCCGCCGCTGCCTGCTCGACGGCGCGGACCTGCGGGGCGCCCAGCTCACCGACTGCGTCCTGCGACAGGCCCGCTACACCCAGGACACGCAGTGGCCGGAGGGCTTCGACGGGACACGCTCGGGTGCGCTCGGGCCCGGCGCGGTCGCGACCGGGGCCTGGCACAAGCGCGCCATCCTCATCCAGTACGACCTGCGCGGCGCGAAGCTGGAGGGTATCCGGTTACAGGGGGCCTTCCTGGTCCAGTGCGACCTCCGCGAGGCCGACCTCACCGGCGCGAACCTGCGGGGCGCCCACATCCTGGACTCGGACCTGCGAGGCGCGAACCTGAGCGGCGCGATTCTCCAGGGCGCGGACCTCCAGTCGGCCCACCTCACCGACACCCTGCTGGAGCGCGCCAGCTATGACGCGAGAACCCGCTGGCCCCGCCGCTTCGAGGTCTCGGCGACGGGCGCCATCGGTCCCGCGACGAAGCTGAAGGAGCGGGACCTCTCCGGCGCGAAGCTGCCCGGGTTGGACTTGAGCGGGTGCGACCTGTCGGGTGCCAACCTCCAGGGTGCCGTCCTCTCACGCGCCACCCTGCGAGGCGCGGACCTGCGAGGCGCCGTGCTGTCTGGGGTCCGAGCGGATGGCTGTGATTTCGTCAAGGCCCTGCTCGCGAATACCCAGATGGACCACGCCAACCTGCGCCGTTGCCTCTTCACAGGCGCGGACCTCTCACACGCGGACCTGCGCTTTTCTGATTTGCGCAAGGCCGATTTCACCGGCGCGGACTTGACGGGGACCAATACTGAGGGCGTGAGGAAGTAATCCCCCTCCCCTGGGTGCCTCGGGGCCTTGCGTCTTTACGTGTTTCACTCGCCGTGCTGTATTTTGGGGACAGGGGGCTCACCATCGTGTCCGCGTTCCCACGTTCGCCACGCACGCAGCAAGGCGCGCTCGTCGCGATAGAGCCCCTCGCGTCGACCCCAACGACAGTCCTCTTCCAATACAACCCCCATACCCTCACACGACAGCTCGAGGCGCGTGGCGCGGACGGAGGTCCCGCCGCCACCAGCTACACGGGCGCGCCTGTCGAGACCATCAACGTGGAGGTGGAGCTGGACGCGACGGATGCGCTCGAGGTCCAGGACCCGACCGCGCTCGCGCTCGGCATCCATCCGCAGCTCGCCGCGCTGGAGCGCCTGGTCTATCCGCCCTCGTCGCGAGTCATCGCCAACGTCGCGCTCGCCGCGCTCGGCAGCATCGAGGTCATCCCGCCCTCGGGGCCGCTCATCCTGTTCGTCTGGGGTGTGAAGCGCGTCCTGCCCGTCAGCATCAAGCAGTTCTCGGTGACGGAAGAAGCCCACGACCCGAACCTCAATCCCATCCGCGCGCGTGTCTCCCTGGGCCTGCGCGTGCTGAGCACCGATGACCTGGGTCCCTTGAACCGGGGCCACGACCTGTTCCTCGCGCACCAGGTCGCGAAGGAGGTCATGGCGCAGCTCGCCTCGGTCTCCACCTTGCCCATCCCGTTGAGCCGCTGAGGTCCGTCCATGATTGACTCGACCAGCCGATACGCAGCGCTGAGCCAGACGCCCCTGGTATGGACAGACCCGAGCGGCCGGGAGATTCGCTACGTCCCGCGCCGCTTCCTCGCCCCCGCGGACTCGTACGAGGTGCTCGCGGAGGCGGTGGTGCTGGGAGGAGACCGGCTCGACCTGGTCGCGGTGCGAGTGCTCGGCTCCGCGGAGGCGTGGTGGCGCGTGGCGGACGCCAACGAGACGCTCGACCCCGAGACGCTCACCTCCGAGCCCGGCGTGCGCCTGCGCGTGCCTGTCCCCCGCTAGAGCGCCCCATGCTCCCCTCGGTCATCCTCACGATGCTGGCCGGGCCCGCCGTCCCGCTGCCAGCGCCCGACCTGGCGGCGGTGCTCGACAGCGCCAGCGTCAGCCACAGCGACGAGGGGCGCTCGACGTTCCAGGTGGTGTTCCGCGCCCTGCGCGATGCGACGACGGGGCTCCTGGACCATCCGCTGCTGCTCAGCCAGCGGCTCAAGGTGGGCACGCGACTGGTGTTGATGGTGACGGTCAACGCCATTCCCCAGGTGCTGATGGACGGCATCATCACGCATCAGCAACTCAACCCCGGCGACAAGCCCGGCAGCGGCTCCATCACCGTCACGGGCGAGGACCTGGGCGTGCTGCTGGACCAGATTGAGCTGCGCATGCCCTTTCCGGGCAACGACACGGCGCTCGCCTACCTCCTGCTCGCGCCCTATGCGGCGGTGGGGCTGGTGCCCCTCGTCCTGCCGCCGCCCACGGACATCCCGCCCGACCCCACGCGCGAGATTCCCCATCCCCAGGGCACCGCGTGGGCCATCCTCTCCGAGAAGGCGCGGCAGCACAGCTGCTCGTTCTTCATCTTCCCGGGGCCGCTCCCCGGGCAGAGCACGGCCTACTTCGGGCCGCGCATCCCCGCGTTCATCCCGCAGCGCGCGCTCACCACGGGCATGGGCGCGGCCAACACCGTCACGAGCATCTCCTTCCAGCATGACGGCACCACGTCCACGCAGGTGGTGGGCCTGGTCCAGGACGACAGCCCCGCCGTCACGCTGCCGCCGCTGCCCGTCTACGGCGTCCCGGTGCTCACCCCGCCGCTGGCCACCCTGCCGTCGCTCTACGTCAACCAGCCCATCGTGAAGCTGAAGTACCTGGAGCCCACCACGCGCTCCAACTACGTGCGAGCGCTGCTCCAGGCGTCGTCGGAGACGACCAGCTCCACGGTGAAGGCGGTGACGGCCTCGGGCGAGCTGGATACGGCGCGCTACGGGATGGTGCTGTACGCGCGCCAGCTCGTGGGTGTTCGGGGCGCGGGCTACAGCTTCGACGGGCTGTACTACGTGAAGAGCGTCTCGCACACCATCAAGCGCGGTGAATACAAACAGAGCTTCCAGTTGTCGCGTGAGGGGCTCGGCTCCACGGTTCCGGCGGTCATCCCATGACGGCGTACTACGGAAAGTATCGCGGCACGGTCATCAACAACTTCGACCCGCTCCAGATTGGCCGGGTGCAGATCAGCTGTCCCGCCGTGCTGGGGGAGAGCGTGCTCGCCTGGGCCATGCCGTGTGTCCCGTATGCCGGCGACGGAGAGGGCCTGTTCCTCATCCCGCCTATCGGCGCGAACCTCTGGGTGGAGTTCGAGGCGGGAGACCGCGACAAGCCCATCTGGGTGGGGGGCTTCTGGAACGTGGGCCGCACGCCCGCGCTGCCCGCGCTGCCCACCACCAAGGTGCTGAAAACGGGCGGCGCCACGCTCAAGCTGGATGACCTGCCGGGCGCGGGCGGCGTCACGTTGGAGGTAGGCCCTCCGGTGGTGGCGATTCCCGTGAAGATTGCCCTGAGCGCGCAGGGCATCGAAATCTCCTGCGGCGGCGCGAGCGTGAAGCTCGACCCCGTGCGCGTGAGCCTCAACAACGGTGCCCTGGAGGTGGTGTGATGGGTTCTCCCGTCCTGCATCAGGGAGCGATGGTGCAGTGTCCGCACGGCGTCCCCGCGCAGCCCATTCCGTCGCAGGTGCGGGTGATGACGAACAACCAGCCGCTGCTCACGCAGAGCGACGTCTTCACCATCGCGGGTTGTCCCTTCCAGCTCCCCGGGCCCACGCCGTCGCCGTGCGTCCAGGTCCGCTGGGTGACCGCCTCGCTGCGCGTGCGCGCCTCCGGGGTGCCGGTGCTGCTCCAGACGAGCTCCTCGCTGTGCCTCGCGGGCACGCAGGCGCCACAGGGCCCCGCACTGGTCGCGGGCGTCTCGCCCAGGGTCAGCGCGCTATGAAGACGCTCTCCTTCCCCTACCGCATCGACCAGACCGGCCGCACGGCGATGGCGGGGCCCGATGACGAGCTGCGGGAGCTCATCGAGCAGTTGCTGTTCGTCGCGCCTGGCGAGCGGGTCATGCGCCCGACGTTCGGCAGCGGCGCGGCGCAGCTGGTCTTCGCACCGGCCAGTGAGCAGATGGCGGCGACCGCGCAGCACCTCGTCCAGGGCGCGCTGCAAGCGTGGCTGGGCGACAGAATCCTCGTGGAGGGCATCGACGTGCAGGCGGAGGAGTCGGTGCTCACCGTGACGCTTCGCTACCGGACGCGCATCACCGCCGAGACACGCAGCGTGGTCGTCAGAGGGCAGGTGTAGCCGTGACGAGCTCCGTCGAAGGACGCAGACGTGCCCTCGCGGCCCGCTTTCCGCTGACAGGGAACGGGCTGGAGCTGGCGGTGCTCCCCGGCACCGACCCCGCGCTCAACGCCGCGTTCCTGCCGGTCAACACCGGCCTGCCCGCGCGCATCGCCGGGCGCATCCTCCTGCTGCGCTTCGTCACCACCCAGGGTGTCGCGGCGCTCACGCAGGCCCAGGTGCTGATTGCCGGCGCGACGGTGCGCTGGCTCGTCCCGCTCACGGCGCTGGCCACGCTGCCTGCCACCGACCCCGCGCTCCAGCCGGATGAGCTCACCTGGTTCAACGCGCTGGCCGCGGCGCTCGACCAGCAGTCGGCGGGCCTGGGCGAGTTCCTCCTCGTGCACACCGAGGTGGCGCTGCCCGCGAAGGTCGCCCTCAAGCTGCGCGCCAACCAGGTGAGCAGCGCGCCTCCGCCGGGCTTCGAGCCGCGCCTGTCCTCGCTGGAGTTCGACCAGACGGGAGACCTCACCTCGGGGGTGCGGACCCGGTGGCTCAACGGCATCGACCACGTCATCGTGGCCGACCTGAACCCGCTCATCTCCGAGCGGCTGCGCCAGCGCGTGGTGTTCGTGCGCTTCGCCAATGCGTTCGGCGTCAACGAACTGGGCGCCACGCACTTCTCCATCACCGGTGGAGAGCGGGTGCCGAACGTGGCCCTGCGCTGGGCCCAGCCGCTCTCGCGCATCGCGAGCGTCGTGGACGTGGAGCTCACGGGCCCGGAGCGGACGGCGCTCTCCAACTTCGCCGCCATCCACCCGACCGACCTGAACCAGTGGGTCGTCCTGTGTACCCAGGAGCGCGGCGACTTCTCGCTCTACACCCTGCGCGTCTCGAGCGCCCCGACCTTCGACCCGCTGCTGTCGGCGGTGACACTGAACCTCAAGGTCGACTGTCCCACCCAGCTCGACTGCGCGCCTCCGCCGGGGTGCAGCGAGGCGCCCGTCCCGCCGCCCGTCCTCGACTACCTGACGCGCGACTTCGCGGGGTTCCGCCGCCTGCTCTTCGACCGCATCGCCGCGCTCGGGGCGGGCAGCGCGGACGAGAGCCCCGCCGGGCTGGCCTCCACCCTGGTGGAGCTCGTCGCCGCGCGCGCGGACCAGCTCGCCTATGCGCAGGACTCGGTGGCGACCGAGGCGTATCTGCACACCGCCCGACTGCGCTCGTCCGTGCGTCGCCACGCGCGGCTGCTCGACTACCGCATGCACGAGGGCGTCAACTCCCGCGCCTTCGTGCACCTGCGCGCCAGCGAGGGCGCCAGCGTCAACAACCCCGTGCAGGTGGGGGACCTGTTCCTCACGCGCATCGGCTCGGCCGCGTCCGCCATGCTCGCGCCCACCGTGCTGGGCGAGCCCCTGCCCCCGGAGACGCAGGTCTTCGCCGCGCTCCTGTCGCTCGCGAGGCTGCGCTCGGTGCACAACGACATCGAGGTCTACACGTGGGGCGAGGAGGAGCTGTGCCTCCCGCGCGGCACCACGCGCTGCACGCTGCTCGACCCGGACCACGCGCTCGAGTTCTTCCAGGGGGACCTGGTGCTGCTCGAGGCCGTCGCCAGCGAGTCGAGCACCGTCGCGGAGGACACGGACCCCACGCTGCGCCACATCGTCCGCCTGTCGTCGCCGCCCCGGCAGGCCCACGACGCGCTGCTCGCGCGCGACGTGCTGGAGCTGGAGTGGCATCCCGAGGACGCCCTCCCCTTCGACCTGCCCGTCCGCGTGGCGGGGCGAGTGCTCGCCAAGGCGCGAGGCAACATGCTGCTCGTCGACCACGGCGAGCCCGCGCCCGTGGAGACCCTTCAAGCGGTGCCCTTCGGGAGCCGAGGCCGCCTGCACGCGCGCCTGCGAGGCATGGGCCTGACGCACGCCACCGCCGCGCCCACCTGGGATGACCCCACCGCGCACGACTGGCTGAGCACGACGTGGTCCGCCACGGGTGTCGTCCAACAAGCCCCCGAGTCCGCCCTGCCGTCGGTGTCCCTGCTCGCCGCGGATGGGACCGAGTGGGCACCCCAGCGCGACCTGCTCGCGTCGGACCGCTCCGCTTCGGAGTTCTGGGTGGAGACGGAGTCCAGCGGCCAGGCCTGGATTCGCTTCGGGGATGGCACCACCGGACAGAAGCCCTCCGACGACGAGACCTTCACCGCCAGCTACCGCTTGGGCAACGGCACCCTGGGCAACGTCGGCGCGGGCGCCATCGCGCACCTGCTGACGACGCGGTTCGCCCCCAGCGCGCTCGCCGGCGTGCGCAACCCGCTGCCCGCGGTGGGCGGGGTCGACCCCGAGCCGATGGAGAACGTGCGCCGCTCCGCGCCCCAGGCGTTCCGCACGCAGGAGCGCGCGGTGACGCTGACCGACTGGGCCGAGGTCGCCAGCCGCCACCGCGAGGTGCAGCGCGCCGTGGCCCGGCTCATCTGGACCGGCTCCTGGCACACCGTGCGAGTCCACGTCGACCGCGTGGAGGGACGCCCGGTGGACGCACCCTTCATCGCCGAGATGACGCGCTTCCTGGAGCGCTTCCGGCTGGCCGGTTACGACCTGGAGATCACCGGCCCCACGCACGTGTCGCTCGACATCGTGCTGTCGATTTGCGTCGCGCACGATGCCTGGCCCGAGGCGGTCTCCGCGTCCCTGCGCGAGGTGTTCGGCCGAGGCCTCCTCGCCGACGGCACCCGGGCCTTCTTCCACCCGGACAACTTCACGTTCGGCAACAGCGTGTACCTGAGCCAGATTGTCGCGCGGGCGATGTCCGTGAAGGGCGTGCGCTGGGTCGACGCCCGCGCCGAGGTGCCGGGCCACCGCTTCCGCCGCTTCTCCAGCACCGCGTCGGATGAGCTGGCCTCCGGCATCCTGAAGATGGGGCCGCTGGAGATTCCCCGCTGTGACTCCGACCCGAACGCCCCCGAGCGAGGGCGCATCCAGTTCAACGTGGAGGGCGGCGCATGAAACACGAGGGCTGCTGCGAGCCGACCCCCGACGCCCGCGAGAACCCACCCGGGCTCTCCGCGCTGCGCTACCGCACGGGCACGTGGGCCACCTTCCGCGCGGCGATGGTGACGCAACTCCCGCTGGAGAGCGTGCAACCCGAGAACGGCCCCGCGAAGCGACCGCTGGCCGCGCTCACCGCCAGGGACCCGTCCGACCCGACCATCGCGCTGCTCGACGCGACGGCGTGTGTGCTCGACGTCCTGACCTTCTACCAGGAGCGACAACTCAACGAGGTGTTCCTCGCCACCGCGCGCGAGCGGATATCGCTGGTGCAGATTGCCCGCGCCCTGGGCTACGAGCCGGGCCCGGGTCTGGCGGCCTCCGGCTACCTCGCGTTCAACGTGTCGCCCCAGGCCACCGAGCCGCTGCTCGTGCCCGTCGGCACCGCCGTGATGGCGATGCCCGAGGGCAACACGCCTCCGCCCGTGTTCGAGACGGACGAAGGGTTCGAGGCCCGGCTCGAGTACAACAAGCTGCCCGTCAGCCGGCGCCTTCCGCGCGCGGACCTCAAGAAGGGCGACCACCACCTCTGGGTCCACGGGCTCACGACGCGCGCGCAGCGCGGCGATGGCGTGCTCATCTACGGCACGGACCGGCTCGGCACGCCGGGCAGCGAGCGCTGGGAGTTCCGGCGCATCGCCGCGTTCGAGACGGACACGGCGCACGACGAGACGAAGCTCACGTTCGAGCGAGGGCTGGGCGACAGCTACACGGCCCCGCCGGAGCGCGCGCTGGAGGTGCTCCTCTTCCGCAACCGCGCCTCGCTGTTCGGCCACAACGCGCCCGACTGGAAGCTGCAGTCGGACCAGACGCAGCTCACCGCGTGGTGGAGCGCGGGCGGCAGCATGAATGGTGTTCCCGATGCGGGCGTGGACGGACGCACGCGACTGCTCAGCGCCACGAAGCCCGTGGTGCAGTGGCCGAAGTTCGAGCTGGCGGATGACCCCGCCGTGGGCACGTCCTCGGTGGACCTGGACCGCGACTACAACGGCATCCTGAAGAACAGCTGGGTGACCCTCACGGACGGCTACAACGTGGAGGCCTACAAGGTCCTGCAGGCCAGCACCCGCGCCCGGCAGGACTTCACGCTCACCGGCAAGGTCACGCGCATCAAGCTCCAAGGCGAGAACCTCAGCGTCTTCGGCCGCCGAGCGACCACGGTCTGGTGCGAGCCCGACTCGTTCCAGCACGTGGGCGAACCCGACCTCAGCCCGGTCACCGGCGCCACGCTCTCCCTCGACGGCCCCTATCCGGAGCTCACCGGCAGGCTGCTCGGAGTCCACGGCCTGGATGCCCTCACGGAGGCTCCCGCGGGCGAGGTGGTGCGCATCGTGTCCGCCACGGTGAACGCGGACGGGAAGACCACGCTCCTGGTCGACCCGCCCCTCTCGTCCAAGTACGTGCGCGCGGAGGTCGTGCTCAACGCCAACGTCACGCGTGCGACGCATGGACAGACAGCGCCGGACGAGGTGCTCGGCAGCGGCAACGCGGCGCAGGCCTTCCAGCGCTTCGTCCTCAAGGGGAAGCCCCTCACCCACGTCCCCTCCGCCGAGGAGCCCGGCGGCCAGGCGGCGCTCACCCTCCGCGTCGGCGGCGCGGCCTGGACGCGTGTGCCGTCACTCCATGGCCAGCCCAAGGACGCGCTCGTCTATTCGCTTCGCTATGCGTCGGACGGGAGCACCGTGGTGGAGTTGGGCGACGGCGAGATGGGGGCGCGTCTTCCACCGGGCGCGGAGAACGTCGTCGCCTCGTATCGGACGGGGCTGGGGCTGGTGGGAGAGGTCGCTCGGGGCCGGGCCTCGCTGCTCACGCGCAGGCCCGTGGGCATCGACAGCGCGCTCAACCCCACTGCGTTCTCGGGCGCGGCCGACCCGGAGTCCATCGCGGAGATCCGCTCGAATGCGCCCAACTCCGTGCTCACGCTGGGACGGCTCGTGTCCATCCAGGACTACGAGGACTTCGCGCGCTCGTTCGCGGGCATCGGCAAGGCGCTCGCCGTGGGCATCTGGGCTGGGCAGCGGCGGCTGGTCCACCTGACGGTGGCCAGCGCGAGCGGCAAGCCCCTGGGCCCCACCGACCCCGTGCTCGTCACCCTCGCCGAGTCGCTCGTCCAATACCAAGACCCCGTGCACCGCGCGGTGGTGGACAGCTACGAGGAGCGCGCGTTCGGGCTCGTCGCGTCGTTGCTCATCGACCCGGCCTATCGCTGGGAGGACATCGACGCGGCGGCGCGGGCGGCGCTCTTCGGCGCCTTCGACTTCTCCCACCGACGCTTCGGCCAGGGCGTCACTCCCGCCGAGGTCGTCACCGTGCTGCAAGCCGTTGAAGGAGTGCTCGCGGTCGACCTGGACAAGCTGTACCGCACGGACCTCACGCTCGCCGCGCAGGCCGCGCCGCCGCAGCTGCTCATCGAGGCGAGCGGCCCCGTGACGAGCGGAGGGCTCCGCACGAAGGCCGACCTGCTGCTCGTGTCGAGAAACGCAGCCGACATCGCGCTGTCGAGGAGGTCCGAATGAGCGGCCGAGAGTCGCTGTACGCGCGACTGCCCGCCATCTACCGGCGGCGCGACGCGGAGCTGGGAGGCCCTCTCCGCGCGCTCCTGTCGGTGATTGACCGGCAGCTGGAGACCGTCCGCGCCGACATCGAGACGACGTGGGACAACGCCTTCGTGGAGACCGCCGAGGAGTGGCTCATCCCCTACCTCGGCGGCGCCCTCGGCGTCCCCGTCGCGCGGGATGTGCAGGCCATCGCCTTCAGTCGCCGGGCGCTGGTGGCGAACACGCTCGGCTACCGCCGCCGCAAGGGCACGGCGGCGATGTTGGAGCAGCTGTCTCGAGACCTCACCAACTACCCCGCGCGCGTCGTGGAGTTCTTCACGCGCCTGGCCTGGAACGAGTCCATCAACCACCCCACGGGCCGGCACGCCACGCTCGACCTCCGGAGCACGGTGGCGCTCGAGCGACTCTCCGGCCCCTTCGAGGAAGCCACGCGCACCGTCGACGTGCGCTCCATCCACTCCGGACGCGGCCAGCACAACCTCCCCAACATCGGCCTCTTCCTCTGGCGCACGCAGCTTCGTGCGCTCACCGCCGCGACAGCGCCCAGCATGGCGCTCGTCGGACAGTCGGCGTTCCGGTTCAACCCGTTCGGCGTGGACCGGCCGCTGTACGCCGCGCTGGAGACGGAGACCGACCCGGCCGCCATCGCCACCGAGGCCTCGGTTCCGCTCGCGCTCTCGCGTCGACGACTGTGGGAGCGGGCGCGCCAGTTGGGCAGTCAGATGAAGTTCCCGTTCTCCATCGCGGTGCATGGCCTGGAGGGAGGGAACAACCCCGTCGTGCGCCCCGTGAGCGCCACGCAGGTGGCCATCTGCGACCTCTCCGCCATCGAGACGAATCCCGCCACCGTCGCGGCCGACCAGGTGGTGGTCGACCCGGAGCTGGGCCGCTTCGTGCTGGGCAGCGACTTCACGACGGGCTTGAGCGGCATCGAGGTCTTCACCCACCACATCATCGCCACGGCGGGACAGCTCGGCGCGGGACCGTGGGACCGCGATGACGATGCGCAAGCGTGGCTGGAGCGCTTCACCGCGCCACCGGAGGCTCGCACCATCGGCTTCCAAGTATTGGTGGCTCGCCGAGGCACGGGTCCGGATGTGGTGCCCACGCTCGACCAGGCCGTCACGCGCTGGCACGACTACTTGAACGGCCTGCCCGGTGACGCGGCACGAGGCCGCGCGCTGGGCATCATCCTCATCGGCGACAGCGCGACCCACGCCCCACCCGCGCAGGTCATCCGTGTCCCCACGGGCGCCGTGCTGGGAATCCTCGGCGCCACCTGGCCCGAGGTGCCCGAGGCCCCCGGCACCCGCATCAAGGGCGAGATGGTCGCGGAGGGCGTGCGCCCCCTCGTGACGGGGGACCTCCTCATTCAAGGCAACGCGACGTCCGCGACGAACCGAGGCGAGGTGCTGCTCGGAGGCTTCGCCCTGACGGGCAGTGTCCGGGTGGAGCTGGGCTCGCTGGACAGGCTCCGGCTCGCATCCCTCAGTGTGCTCGGCGCACAGGCTGTTCGCGTGAACACCACCAACGGGAGCAACGCGGCGCTGGAGTTGACGCTCGAGCGCACCATCGCCAATGGCATCACGGCCTATCAGTCCATTGGGAACATCGTCCTCACCGACAGCGCGGTGACGGGCGCCCTTCACGCGCCCAAGAGCCCACTCGAGGCCCGAGGCTCGACGGTGCTCGGCGCCTGCCAGTCGGGCCGCCTGTCGGCGTCGAACTGCATCTTCGTGGGCGCGGTCCTGGTCGAGCAGCACCAGGAAGGGTGCCTGCGCTTCTCGTACTACCCGCGCGCCAACAGCCGCGTGCCCCCGAGCTTCCGCTGCCAGCCGGACCTCGCCTTCGAGGCGGCCGAGGGCAACGCCCAGCTCACCACGCTCGTGGGCCTGCGCATGAAGCCGCGCTTCGTCAGCACCGACCCGCACGCTCCCGGCTTCCTGCTGCTGGACCCGGAGTGCCCGCCTGAAATCCGTACCGCCGCCGAAGACGGTGGCGAGCCCGGCTGCTGGCACCACCTGCAGCACGGCATCCGCCTCGCGAACCTCCGCAACGCCATTCCCCAGTTCCTGCGCTTCGGTATGGAGCCCGGGATCTTCTTCCTCGTGTGAGAGAGCACCATGAACGGTGACCTGACCCGCTCCACCTTCGACCCCAGCGACGAGTTCACGTCCGTCCGCGCCCAGCAAGGCCGAGTGATGCTGGACGTCGACCACAACGAGCAAGTCGACATCCAGCTCCACGACACGCGCTCCGGCCGCATGGACCTCGTGGGCGGCTCCGGAGCCCCCACCGACGCGGCGGGCTTCGGTGTCACCCTCTCGGGGGGACAGCCCGTGCTCGGCGTGGGGCGGTATCTCGTCGACGGCATCCGCGTCGCGAACTCCGCGCAGGTCAACCTGGCGCAGCCGCAGCCGTTCCTCCCGGTGAGCTCGCTGCCCTCGACGGAGGGGGCGTGGCTTGCGTACCTGGAGGTCTGGGAGCGCCCGCTGACCGCCGTGGAGGAGCCCTCCATCCGAGAGGTCGCCCTGGGCGGCCCCGACACAACCCTCCGCGAGCAACGCGTCTGGCAGGTGCGCTGGCTGCGAGTGGGGAACGGCGGTACGGGTGATTGCTCTACAGCCGCCACCGCGTTGCAGAACCTGGGGCTCACGTATGACGGCACGCTCCAGCCGCGCCTGGCGCCATCCGCCGCGAGCGGTCCGTGCATCGTCTCCGAGGCCTCGGACTTCCGGGGGCTGGAGAACCAGCTCTACCGGGTGGAGGTGCACGCGGGGAACATCGGGCCGGACGGTGCGCCCACGGGGCTTGCACCCAGCATCAAGTGGAGCCGGGACAACGGCGCCATCATCGCCTCGGCGGTGGGGTTGGTGACGTCGTCGCCGCTGGTGTTGCAGGTGGACCGGCTCGGGCCGGGTGGCGCGGCGGGGTTCGAGATTGGGGGGACCATCGAGGTCAAGGGCGAGGCGGAGGTGCTCACCGGGGTTCCGGGCATCCTCGCGCGCATCGATGACGTGCAGGCGGACACGCTCCGGCTCACGCTCCTGGGCTCGACGCTGGCGCAGTTGCAGGCCACGCTCGCGGGCAAGCGCGTGGTGGTGCGACGGTGGGACTCGGTGGGGGCTGTCGGCATCGTGAACAACACGTTCCTGCCCCTGGGGACGGATGGGCTGCAGGTCCGGTTCGACACGACGAAGCGCTACCGCACCGGAGACTTCTGGCTCATCCCGGCGCGCACGGCGGCGCTTCCGGGGACGGGGAAGCAGCTCGACTGGCCCCTGGCGAATGGCTCGCCGACGGACTTCGAGACGCGTCCGGCGCAGGGGGTGGTGCGCCATCGTGTTCCCCTCGCGCTGCTGGACCGCACCGGGGCGGGCGGTTGGGCGGTGCGCTCCGACTGCCGCAAGCTGTTCCCTCCGCTGACAACACTGTGGACCCTCACGTCGGCAGGAGGGGATGGGCAGCACGGCCGAGGTGAGGAGTGGCTCCCCGCGCCGCTGGCGGTGGTCGTCACGCATGGGAGCGCGCCCATCGCGGGGGCGCGGGTTCGCTTCCGGGTGACGAGTGGTGGCGGGCAGATCAGCGCGGCGGCGCCCGCGGCTCCCGCGCCCGCGGGACAGATTGACGTCACGACGGATGCGAGTGGGATTGCGCGTGTGTACATGCGGCTGGGCGCGGGGCCCAGCAAGGGCCTGGCTTCCGCGGTGTGGGAGCCGGCGCTCGCGCAGACGGTCGAAGCAGTCAGGCTGGGGCCCAACAACGCGCCCATCGGTGCGCCCATCTCGTTCGTCGCGCAGACGGCGAACCAGCTCAACCTCCACATCGTCGGGGGCAACGGGCAGCAGGGACGACCGGGCGAGACGCTGGAGGTGGCGCTGCGGGTGCGCATCGATGACGGCATCCGGCCCATCGAGAACGCGGTGGTCGAGTTCACGGTGCTCAACCGCATCTTCAACGGACAGGGGCTCAACGAGGACCAGGGCGGGAGCGTGCATGCGAGCGCGCGCTTCGTGTCGGGAGAGAAGTGGACGAACGGGGTGCGCTATCACACGGTCCGCACCTCGACGGACTCGGAGGGTGTCGCGCAGGTGCAGTGGATTCTGGGGACGCTGCTGGACCTGACGACTCAGCGCATCGAGGCTCGGCTCGTCGACAGGGCTGGGAACGCGACGACGGTGCAAACGGGGCTCTTCCTCGCGCAGCTGGCGCTCGCGAGTGAAGTGGTCTGGCAGCCCAATGTCGCGTGGCTCGCGACGGTGTTGCAGGGGCCGAACCGGAATGCGCAGGAGGCCATCGACGAGCTGGCTCGGCGCATCAACGTCCTTCAGCAGGAGAGCGGGCACCTCAACCCCTTCACGGGGCTGCAGTGGCGCAATACCTCGAACGCCTACGCGGCGCTCGGGCCGAACACGAAGGTCCCCAGCACGTCGCTCGCGGCGATCGTCTTCCGTGACGACCTGGTGCCGCCTGGGCGGAACACGGGGGCCACGACGCCGCATGGCGGCATCCGGGTGTATGTCGAGCTGCCGTATGCGTCCCATGCCGACGTGCCGCTGGTGTTGAACCTGGGCGGCACAGTGGCGAAGGGGACGCAGGGCTGGGAGTGGCGGATGTCGAGCGCCGCGCGCTCCTCGATTTCGAAGTACTACAACGCGCTGATTCCGGTGCGGGTGACGGTGGTGCCGAGGTGGCTGCCGGGAGGAATCGACACGGACAGCACGCAGGTGCACGAGTTCAGCTTCGAGTTCGTCACGCCGATTCTGGGATGAAACGTGACCCGAGGCCTGGTTGGCCAGCACCGGCCTCGGGTCGTGCTCCCGTTTGTCCTACAGAGGCACGCTGGCACGACGCCTCTCGGGAGCTGCCTGGTCTTGGGTATTACTGGACACTCCGCCTGGCTTCGGCGCTCCCCGCTGTTCTCGCCCAAGTCGGATACAGACTCTGAACGGCCCGATGACTCGAGACACACAGAAACCGACGTCAAGACGAGTCGACACAAAGAGTGAGCAAAAACCCGCTGTGATTGTCGTTCATCTGCCCTTTTCTAGTTCCAGTCCGCGGCCGGCGCACTTCCCCATGCCGACCTCTCGCATTCCCCTTTCAAGAACCCCATCTCAGAACTTCAGTTTAACGCACGGGGGGTGAGAGTGGCAATGTGGCATACCGCGCTGGATTGAGCCTCGAGCCCGGACAGCGCAGGCGCCTCGCCAGATTCCCAACGACCTGGTGCAGGGGAGCGAAAGACCCTCAGGGGAACAAGCAGCGCCCTGTGCGATGCACGATGGCATCCAGGGATAGACTGTGCCGACAGCCGAGCCAATCGAAGTCGACCGGTCATTCAGGGGGCCCGAACCATGACATCACCCAGCGCTCTTCTCTCTTCCGTGAGGAGACTTCCCCTGGTGTCTGGCAGCTCCAAGACATGCAACTGAGGGCAGACGAGTCTCAAGCCTTTCGAGCAGGGGACTCGCGCTCTTCATGGGGCTACGCTGGACACTCCGACGGCGCAATGCCCTCCGTCGAGAAGCTGTTCGGAAGCCGAGGAGGATACTGGCGTGCTGCAAGTCCGCAACGAGACCCCATTCGTTCCTGGGATCTTCCTGTTCCCTGACGCCCAAGGTGTGGACACGCTCTACGTCGTGGTGAAAGCCACGTTCGAGATTGGCCGCGCCGGACTCCAAGTCGCGGAGAAGCAACAAAGCCTCGTCCTCGCTGACGAGTATTGGGGCGAGCCCGCGAAGTCGAGCCTGAAGTACGCCAGTGAGGCGCATCTGCTGAAGCCCGGCACGGACGTGGTGCTGGTGGGCGATGCGCATGCACCGAAGGGGCAGCCGGTTCCTTCGAGCCTTGTCTCCGTCAAGGTGGGCGCCCTGCGCAAGGTCATCCAAGTCTTCGGGAACCGGCACTGGACTGGCGGGCTCGTTTCACCCAGTCCTTCACGCCCAGAGCCCTTCCTCCGGATGCCTCTCGTCTACGAGCGGGCGTATGGCGGAGTGCATGTGGTGGACGCCGCGCGGGGCAAGGTACTCGCCGAGGAGCGCAACCCCGTGGGGCATGGGTTTCGAGGCAAGCGCAGCGCATCCGAGATGGCGGGGCAGCCGCTACCCAACCTGGAGGACCCTCTCCGGCGCATCCAGGGTATCTCCGACGCTCCCACTCCGACTGGGTTTGGATTCGTGGCGCCCTCCTGGCAGCCTCGCCAGTCTTTTGCCGGGACGTATGACGAGGCATGGCAGAAGCAGCGTGCGCCGTACCTTCCACTCAACTTTCGCTCGGAGTTCTTCCTGACAGGCGCGCCGGAGCTGTGCACCCGGCAGTTCCTGAAGGGGGGCGAGCCCGTGGAGATCATCGGTGCCTCGCGAGAAGGGGCGCAGCGCTTCCGGCTGCCGACCTGTGCGCTCGACGTGGCGGTGAAGGTCGCAGGCCAACAGGTGAAGCCCTCGCTCCAACTGGAGACCCTCCTCTTGGAGCCTGGCGAGGGCCGGTTCTCGCTGCTCTGGCGCGGTGCGGTCCCCTGCGACAAACAAACCCTGAAGGTCGAGCAGGCGCACTTCCAGCTGCGCTCCCTGGCGTGAGGAGCGAGATGACCCGTGGCCTGGAGATTCTCTCCGTGGGGATGGTGACGCCTGTGGGGTTGACGGCACCGACCACAGCCGCAGCGATTCGTGCAGGCATCTCGCGCGTGCGGGAGACGCCCTTCGTGGACCTTCGGTTCCAACCTCATCCAGGTGCCTTCGTCGACACCGCCTGCCTCCCGGAGCTCCACCAAGTGGACAGCAGGCTCGGATTCCGAGAGGCGCGGATGTTGCGACTCGCGGCCCCGGCGCTCCGCGAGGCGGCTCGACACCTGGAGGAACCTCCCATCCTTCTCCTCGC